>CAZGGB010000035.1:0-30242 GCA_964525115.1 uncultured Sangeribacter sp.
GACCCTTGCGGTTGCTTGGATTACATATGTCGTTTAATTTTTGTGAGCTACTTAAGAATATAAATATATAGCAAAAGCTCCGTGTGCCCTCTGTGTGAGCCATATTTAGTCGGTTGAATGGTTATGGATGCTTGGGTATATTGTTAAAAAATATTAAATAAGAAAGATGTTTAGTATAGAGAATTGCTTATTTGTAAAATTTAACGTAATTTTGTCACGTTAAACTTTACAAATATAATTTTATACTTTACAACTATGGAGTTAAATAAGAAATTTTTGTTGCCTCACAAGTGGCAGTACGTCGGTGGATGGCTGATCGTATTTGCCATTATCTTTTCCATTGTGTTGCTTGCTTTAGACTTCAATGGAGTTATCGGTGACTTGCCGGCTATATTAGGATGGATCCCTGCATATTTAGGGTTAATGTTGATATGCCTGTCACGGGAGAAAGTCGACGATGAATATATCAGTGTGCTTCGTGGCAGGCTGGTGTGTATACTCGTGACAGTTGCATTTATTTCTGGAATCCTAAGTAGCATTATGGACCTCCTCTTTATATGCTTCCAATGGTATTCTCCATATATACGAATCTTTTTAACCCTCTTTAATAATACATTTCTACTGGGTGCTATCTATATAATAGCTCTGAAACTTACGCTCTATATAATCAATCGAAAGATAAACAGATATGCTGAACAATAATATCCGCGTTGAGAGGGCAATCCGGAGAATTTCACAACAGGAACTTGCAGAAGCTATTGGTGTATCCCGCCAGACGATCTTCTCGATAGAAAACAATAAATACGTTCCAAGTACTGAACTCGCCCTTAAACTGTCAGCTTATTTCAACAAGCCGGTCAACGATCTTTTCTGGCTTTCTGACACAAACGATTAAATGATTAAATAGTCATAAGCATATGAATTTGTATCAATCTTTGAAAATTAGTATCTCTGCCCTTATGCTTATTTTAATGTCTTGCGTATACCAATTTAGTAGATAATGGGGAATCATAAAATCTGAACTCTGGTTGAGATTTAAATGCATGCTCCAAAATTAATTATAGAACATATCAATTCCATTACATTTCCACATTGTTGCCGAAGGGGAAGAGGGCGAGTTTCATTAGTTTGAAATGCTGCATTCCAAAGGGTATCCCGACGATTGTGATGCAGAAGATTACTCCCCATAAAAGATGAGTGAGTGCAATGGGCACACCCCCAATAAACCACCATATTACATTCATGATTCCGGCAAGGCAACCGGAAGGCCATGATCCGTCAGTAATCTTTGTACCAAACGGCCATAATGCCACTTTTGCAAGTTTCAGTGTCTGCAAACCAAATGGAATGCCAATGATAGTGATCATCATGGCTATGCTTGAAATAAGATATTCTATGGCAATCATTACGCCTCCGAATACAAACCAAATAATGTTGAGCAATACATTCATAGTCGATTTATTTTAGTTTTTTATCGAATATAACAATAGAAGCACTAAAAAAGTCGAATAAAACATTTAAACCGCAACAAATTTTTAAAAATAATTGCAATCTTCTTGTCTGATTCGGAATCTTTTATTAATTTCACATCTTATTTCAGAAATTAATAAGAAATTATGCAGACACGTCCTCTATATCCGCCTTTTACCATCGGTGTTGACCTCGGCGGAACCAATACAGTCTTTGCCATAGTTGACAAGACCGGCTACATTATCGACAAAGATTCCTTCCCAACGAAGACCCCTTCTGTCGACGTATGGGCTGACCAATTAGCTGATGGTATAAGCCGAATGATCGATCGTCATTCACTACAAGGTGATATTGTCGGCATAGGAATTGGTGCTCCAAGCGCTAATGCCACTACAGGAAGCATTGAAGGCGCTACAAACCTTCCTTGGCCTCCTCCAGTTCCTATTGCAAATCTAATGGAGGCACGTCTTGGACTTCCAGTTAAGATCAACAACGATGCTAATGCTGCTGCTATTGGGGAGAAAGCATATGGCGTGGCTGCCGGTATGAACGATTTCATCGTCCTTACCCTTGGTACAGGTGTTGGAGGAGGAGTTGTTTGCAACGGACATCTGCTGAGCGGAGCTCGTGGATTTGCAGGAGAACTTGGACATGTCACATTCCCATTTGCTGCTGACCGTGTCTGTGGATGTGGCAGAAAAGGTTGTCTGGAGACAGTCGCTTCAGCCAGGGGCATCGTTGATACCGCACGCAGATTTATGGCTGAATCCGATCGTCAATCATCATTAAGGGAAATAAAACCCGAGGAATTAACATCAAAGATAATATGTGAGGCAGCCCTTCAAGGAGATGAATTGGCAAAAGAGGTATTTGATTTCACAGGATCGTGCTTAGGAAAGGCGGCTGCAGAGTTTGCTTCATTCACTGACCCCGAAGCTATTATATTGTTTGGTGGTGTGGCAAAAGCAGGCGATTTGCTGATTGAGCCAATGCGCGAAGCGTTTGGAAAGCATACACTCCATCTTTATCGTGATAGAGTAAGATTTTTGATATCCGCACTCGAAGGTGCAAACGCCGCGCTGATAGGAGCAGCTTCCTTGCCGCTCCTATAAAATTCCTATAAGCAAAATATAAGGTTATACCGCTATACACTCAAATCCTCTAACCTTATAACCGCATAACCCTCAACTTCCGCGATCGGAAGTTGGATAAAAGACAGGTAAAATGAAAAAGATTATAGATGTCATCGAAAGCAGAAAAAGTCCGTTTCTTTCACTGGAGATTTTACCTCCATTGAAAGGTAATAGTATTTATAAAGTATTTGACATCATTGACCGACTGAAGAGATTTGATCCTCAGTTTGTCAATATCACTTCGCACCATAGCGAATACGTGTATAAACCTCTTCCTAATGGCACACATCGACGTGTAAGTGTTGTGAAGCGTCCAGGCACAGTAGCTATTGCAGCTGCTATCCAAAATAAATACGGACTCATTCCGGTGCCTCATATCATCTGCCGTGGGTTTACGAAGGAAGAGACTGAATATGCCCTCCTCGACCTAAATTTCTTGGGCATCAACAATCTAATGCTTTTGCGTGGCGATGATAAGAGAGAGTTTATATCTGATTCCGATAAGGAAAACTATCACGAGCATGCCACTGATCTTCAAAATCAGATCAATCTCTTCAACAAGGGCATAGGTCTGGAAGATATGACAATCCAAGGCATCGAAACACCTTTTTCATACGGAATGGCTTGCTACCCGGAAAAACATGAAGAGGCACCAAATATGGAATCTGATATTCATTATCTCAAAATGAAGGTCGACAATGGTGCCGACTATCTCATCACCCAGATGTTTTACGACAACGATAAATATTTCAAATTTGTAGATCATTGTAGAGCAGAGGGCATCAATGTTCCAATTATTCCCGGTATAAAGCCAATCTATCGCAAGCAGCAATTGACAGTGCTTCCTAAGGTTTTCCGTACAGACATTCCGGAGGCTCTTGCTTCCCAGATCAGGGATGCTAAAAGTGATAGCGATGTTAAGGAAATAGGTATTGATTGGTGTATAAAGCAATGTGAGGAACTTATAGAGAAGGGGGTTCCAGGTATTCATTTCTATACTATGGGAATCAGCGATGGGGTGGCTCGAATAGCCGAAAAGATATTTTAACTCTACGTTCGTTTACGAAAGTTGAAGTTTATAAGGTTAATGGGTTATAAGGTTTTTAGGAAGAGAATATATGAAGATAAAGTATTTTTGCGATATATTGCGTCAGAAAGTGTTAGTGCTTGATGGAGCAATGGGCACAATGATTCAAAAATATGGATTAGCTGATAAGGATTTTCGAGGGGAAAGGTTTGCTCATCATTCATCATCCCTAATAGGTTGCAATGATATTCTGTGTCTTACCAGACCTGAAATTATTAAGGCTATACATAAGGAATATTTAGAAGCCGGAGCGGATATCATCAGTACAGACACGTTCAATGCCAATGCCATATCTCTTGCTGATTATGGTCTTGATGTTGTTCCTGGACTCGTGAGAGAATTGAACAAAGCTGGTGCCTCTATAGCCCTTCAAGTTGCTGAAGAATCTAATTCACGGGCATGGGGAGGCAGGGCTCTTGTGGCAGGATCGGTAGGTCCGACAAATAAATCTGCTACAATGAGTCCGGATGTTTCTGATCCTGCTGAGCGAAACGTGACATATGACGAACTGTATGATGCTTATCATGCGCAGATTGCCGGGCTTATTGAAGGAGGTGTGGACATAATTCTCTTTGAAACCGTCTTTGATACTTTGAATTTGAAAGCCGGTCTTGATGCTGCCCATAATGTGATGAAAGATCTTGGTATAAATCTTCCTATTATGATTTCAGCCACTGTATCTGATAAGAGCGGCAGAACACTTAGCGGACAGACACTTCAAGCTTTCGCAACTTCGGTTGAGGATTATCCTTGTGTGGTGAGTCTTGGATTGAATTGCAGTTTTGGTCCTAAAGACATAATTCCGGCTTTGAGAGAACTCACAAAATCGACAAGCCATTTTAGTTCGACTCATCCGAATGCAGGACTTCCTGATGCTTTGGGACAATATAATCTGACTCCGGATAAATTTGCATCAGAAATTACTCCTCTTATTAATGATAGACTCATCAACATTTTGGGAGGATGTTGTGGCACAACTCCAGCTCATATTTCAGCATTACGCAAAGTTTTAGATTCAGCATGTCCATATTCTCCTCATGGTCTTGACAATGCGCTTCGCATTTCAGGACTTGAAAGGGTAGAGGTTCGTCCGGAAAACAATTTCCTGGTGGTGGGAGAGCGGTGTAATGTAGCGGGATCTCGCAAGTTTTTGCGTCTTATAAAAGAGAAAAACTATGAAGAAGCTTTAAGTATTGCTGTCAAGCAAGTGGAGGATGGTGCAATGGTGATTGATATAAATATGGATGATCCATTGCTTGATGCGACTGCCGAGATGACCAATTTTTTACGTCTATATGCTTCCGAACCAGAGGTGGCAAAAGTCCCTGTCATGGTAGACTCTTCAGATTGGTCGGTGGTGGAGGCTGCGCTTAAGAATCTTCAAGGAAAATCAATTGTCAACTCCATATCATTGAAAGAAGGAGAAGAGGTATTCATAAGGAAAGCCAGACGAATACATGAACTTGGAGCATCCGTTATAGTGATGGCATTTGATGAGAAAGGTCAGGCAGATACATATGAAAGAAAAATTGAGGTGTGTAGCCGGGCATATCGATTACTTACCGAACAATGTGGATATAAAGGTGATGATATCATTTTTGATGTCAATGTAATGGCTGTAGCCACCGGTCTTGAAGAGCATTCAAGATATGGCATTGATTTCATTGAGGCTGTAAGATGGGTGAAGCAAAATCTTCCAGGAGCTCGAACAAGCGGAGGAATCAGTAATCTTTCTTTTGCTTTCCGAGGTAGAAATGCCTTACGTGAAGCAATGCATACGGTGTTTCTATATCATGCAATTTCAGCAGGTCTTGATATGGCGATAATGAATCCAGCCTCAGCGCTCACCTATGAGGAAGTTGACCCGGAACTTCGTTTGTTGATAGAAGATGTCGTGCTTGCTCGCCGCATAGAGGCATCAGATATCCTTGCAGATTATGCCTCTAAAGAAGTGGCCTCTAAGGCCTCATTGTCAGTGACCCCCTCACGAGATCTTAATATTCCTGTGACTCAACGTCTTGAAGATGCAATAATAGCCGGACGTTCGGAGCATCTCTTTGATGATTTAGACGAATGTTCAGCTACAATGAAAGCTGTAGATATTGTGGAAGGTCCTCTGATGAATGGTATGAAACGAGTCGGAGAACTGTTTGGTGAAGGAAAGATGTTTCTTCCACAGGTCGTGAAGACTGCAAGAGTTATGAAAATGGCAGTAGACCATCTTGAGCCCCTATTGCTTGCTGATGCTTCTATATCAGATGGGAAAAAGACCGGTAAAGTGCTTCTTGCAACAGTGAAAGGAGATGTACACGATATTGGTAAGAACATCGTTTCGATAGTGCTTGCATGCAATAATTTCGAAGTCATTGATCTTGGTGTAATGGTTCCTGCCGAAACAATAGTAAGCAAGGCATTGGAAGAGCATCCTGACATCATCTGTCTTTCAGGACTAATTACTCCTTCCCTTGCAGAAATGGCAGCCACCGCAGAGGCTTTAAGAGTTGCAGGTCTTGATACTCCTCTTCTAATAGGAGGAGCCACCACTTCTCCACTTCATACTGCTCTAAAGATTGCACCTGTATATAATGGTCCCGTAGTGCATATGAAAGATGCTTCACGCAATCCTATTGTTGCAGCATCTCTTCTTGATCCGGATTCCAAAGATATGTTTATTGAGACACTTAAGGAGGAACAGTCGCGTTTACGAGATTCATTCTTACGAGGGCGCAAAGAGATTGTGAATTTGGATGAAGCGCGAGCTTTAGGCACTAAATCCCGTCCAAAAACATGCACGCCGGCAGTTCCAAATTTGGAAATTGGCAAAGTAACGATAAAGAATTTTTCTATAGAAGAACTCGAACCACTAATCAATTGGAAGATGCTTCTTCATGCATGGGGTATTCATGAAAGTGGATGTGCATGCGGCTGCAATGATAATATAGAGTCTGTAAAACTTATGGAAGATGCTCATCATTGTCTTCGACAACTTGCCGAAAGCGGGAAATATGATGGTTTTGGGTTAGTCCGTATTGTAGAGGCATCCGTTAAGGGAGATGATATAATAGCTGCAGGGCACACAATACCATTGCTTCGTCAGCAGACTACTGATTCAAAATTCCGTTCACTCTCCGACTATATAAATATTAAAGAAGATTATATAGGAATATTTATGGCTGGTGCCGGAAGCTATATAGAATCGGAACGCAGCCGATATGAAAAAGAAGGAGATTCGTATATGGCTCTTTTGCTTCAATCTTTGGCCGATCGGCTTGCAGAGGCATCTTCAGAGCTGTTGCATTATTATGTAAGAAAGTATTATTGGGGATACTCTCCTGATGAAGAATTTAACATCCAGCGAATATTAAGAGGCGAATTCAGAGGAATTCGCCCGGCTATGGGATACCCAATGCTCCCGGATCAACTTCTTAATAGAGAAATATTTGATTTGCTTATGCCCGAGAGCGGAAAAAGAGTAAAGGTGACAGAAAATGGGGCGATGCTTCCATCTTCAACAGTAAGTGGACTTTACATCTCACATCCGGATGCAAGATATTTTACGATTTCTTGCGTCGGTGATGATCAGATGGAGGATTATTCCAAGAGAAGAGGTCTGACTCAAAAAAGAATAAAAGAAGTTCTAAACCTACAAACACCAAACTGATTATTTTCAACATAATGATATAGTGTTTAAATGGTTAAATGTTTAGTATATTCGTTTTGACGAGAAACGCTATATAGGAAATCAGAAGTTAAGGAGCCGGATAAACTCTTCTCGAAGAGCCGGTTCCTTTTCAAATCTTCCGCAATAGTCAAACGTTGTGGTACTACTGTCTTGCTTTTCAACTCCACGCATTTTCATGCAGAGATGCTCGGCATTGCATGCTACGATGACACCATCATTAGGCATAGCTTCAGAAAGCAATTGACACACTTGTGCTGTAAGTCGCTCTTGCACTTGAAGTCTACGTGCAAAAGATTCAACTATACGTGCTAACTTTGAAAGACCAATCATTTTCCCCTTTGGAATATAACCGACTGTCACCTTACCAAAGAATGGAAGTATGTGATGCTCACACATACTGTAAAACTCAATATCTTTGACTATCACAATCTTCGAGCCGGCATGCTCAAAGATGGCCTTTCTTGCAATTTCAAGTGGATTTTGTCTATAGCCTTGTGTAATATCGACCAGGGCCTTGGCGGCACGAACAGGAGTCTTGACAAGTCCTTCTCTATCAGGATCCTCACCAATCAGCCTTATTATTTCACGATAATGTCCGGCTATTTCTTCGATCAATTTCTCGTCATGCTCAATCTTCATCATCTTACGTTGATTTTAGATCTCACAACACGCATTTCCGAACTAAAATTCGGAAATGAACGCTTGAGTTCATCCAAGGCTTTCTGTGCTTCTTCCTCATTTCGGAAGTTGCCTATTCTTGTATACCAGTTAGGAGCGCTTGAAAATGTATATACTTGTCCTCTATATTTCGGAAACCTGGCAACGATGGCATTCCCTCGAGCTTTCGCACGCGCTTCAAGCGAACTTTGGTTGCGTCCATCGCTAAAAACCTGTATCCTGTAGCCATTACGCATGGCATTCGGGTCTTTTGTTTCCTTTTTCCTTACTGTAACTCCCGGATCAGTCAGGATTTTTTCGAGCAGGTCATCATCAATTTCAATAATGACATTGCCATTTGATTCAGCTTCAATTCTCTCTACAATATTTTCATACTCGGGACCGTCTGAAAAAGCAGGGAATGCCCATACCGACAATATTGTTGCCGATATGAGCATCTTTATGTGTGAGCTGAATCTATATTTCATAATGATTTAGTCAAACGCTTCAACAATACCCATGAAGGAATCAGCTTTGAGGGCAGCTCCGCCGATGAGACCTCCATCTACGTCGGGCTTAGCGAATAGCTCCTTTGCATTTGAAGGCTTGCAGCTTCCGCCGTAAAGAATAGAAGTATTGTCTGCCAACTCTTTGCCATACTTTGCAGCGATGACGCCACGTATATGAGCGTGCATGTCTTGAGCCTGATCTGCAGTAGCTGTCTTGCCTGTTCCAATAGCCCAAACAGGTTCGTATGCGATTACAATTTTAGCAAAATCTTCTGGGGAGAGGCTAAAAAGAGCTTCAACCTGGCTGGCTACAACGTCGTTGTAAGTGCCATTTTCACGCTCTTCGAGCACTTCGCCAACACAGAAGATAGGAGTAAGACCATTGGCAAGTGCAAGTTTGGTCTTTGCGAGAAGCTGTTCGTTGGTCTCTCCGAAATACTGACGGCGTTCGCTGTGACCCAGGATGACATGAGTTGCACCTGTGCTCTTAACCATAGGAGCACTTACTTCACCAGTGTATGCACCACTTTCATGCTCTGAGCAGTTTTCGGCACCAAGACCAAGAAGGTCTGCATCGATAACTCCGTGTACGGAAGTAAGGTGAGTGAAAGGAACACAAATCACTACTTCACAATTTGCTTTCTTAGCCTTAAGAGCGCTGTTGACAGCATCAGCCAGTTCTACACCCTCATCAAGAGTGGTGTTCATTTTCCAGTTGCCGGCTACAATATTCTTTCTCATCTTGATTATAATTTATTGTATCGTTTATTAGTCTTTTTCTATCCGCGGGGTAAAATAATCTTTATAACCCGTTTCAACACGCAAAATTAACAAATTCCCTCCATATCCACAAATATTTATCCTTAAAAAGAGTTTATAACTCCACATTCAGAATATATTTGTCGAATATCTTCTTCTGTAAGACTTTCATAGTCTTTCTTCAATGGAGCTATCAAAACTCCGGTCATATCTATGCATCCTGGAGAAATAAGATGTTGGCTTTCTTCTGTGCCATAGCATGAAGGTCTATGCATATTTCTTCTCACAGCACAGAGTCTTAGGAGTCCCTTCTCATCTATCCAAACAAATGCATTTAGCTTGCCTTCTTTTATGTATTCTTTTCCAATAGTGTCTTCAATGGATGCCAATTCCGACATTCCATCCAAGTCTGGAGTAATTATTACGCTTATAAAACCGAATGGGACATCAAGTCCGAGACTTTTGTCAGAAGCGATTCTTCCAGCGTCAAGGTTATGTTTTTTCTCAATCAGTTGCATCAAAGGAAGCTCAATGGTCTTCACAGCTTGGCAGTGGAGATGGTCAGGACATGAGGCTCCCGCGCGTTTGCCATTGAAGAAAATTGTGTGACCGGGAAGTTTTTCAGCCATAGTAATCATATCGAGAGGAAATCCTTCCTGAGGCTGATGTCCTTTGCTCACAATGGTGAAATGTGTCGGAAAAATAGGATAGGGGTTGAGAAGCAATTCCCATCCGTCAGCAATATCAACACCCACTTGTTGTGGCGGCCTATTCCCTTTGCATAGGAAACAAGGTCGTTCAGCCAATGTCTTTGCATCAGTCTTTGCACCTGTAGACACAATTCTGGCTGGATTATGCTGAATGCCTACAATGAGATCACCCAATTGCATACTCCTACGTTCGGTCTTTCCAAGAGCCTGATAATTTTCCCTTGCCAAAGGCCAATCTGCCAATTGTACATCTATAAATTCCACCATATCATTTAATATTAAATTTCATGTGATAGGGTCTTAAAATGGCAATTCATCCATGTTATCATGAATTCTTGCAAGCAACTCAATAGTGCGCAAGAAATCCTTATAGATATTATTCTCGTTGGTCTTTTCGATTGGAAGGGCGGCATCGCTATTGCCACTCCAACGGCGACAATTATAAATAGAATCATAGATTCGGCCTATTTTCCAAGTTCGGGAAATTCGTAATGCCATCGCATAATCTTCACCATATGATACGTTTGGAAATAGTATTTCCCTTACTATAGGTGTGTAGAAAGCACGTGGAGCACCAAAACCATTAATTCTAAGTGCATTGTTAGCGCCATTTTCGTCAGTCCACTCTTTGTGAGCTATCAGGCCTGGAGGGATAACATTCATATCAAAATCCGTAAGCGTATAGCTTCCTACTACCATAGCACAATTCTCTTCATAGAATTTATCCACTATACGCTGAAGTGTGTCGGTGCCTGAATACACATCATCAGAATCAAGTTGAACAGCAAAACGCCCACACATCTCTGATTCTATTGCCCTATTCCAACATCCTCCAATACCAAGACCCTCTTCTTCTTCAACCATAATGACATGAAGACGAGGATCCGGGACAGAAAGAAGAGCTTGACGAGTCCCGTCGGTACTTCCATTATCTACAACTATGACATTGAATGGGAAATTTGTCAATTGAGCGAGTGCAGATCTTACAGCATCCATAATTGTCGATACCCTATTGCGTACAGGAATCACTACACTTGCTTCTAACGCAAAATATGCAGAGCCAACTTCTGCAGGTTTCCGGTGACCTACAAATGCATTGATTTCCTTTAGATGCTCTGTGAAGACCATCTCCATGGATTTCTGATACTCTGCATTCTTTGGATCAACATAGTCGTGCTGTTGCTCTCCACTTTTGCGATAGTCTGTCTTGGTCTGTTCGTATAGATATTCGTTAATACACAGAGCACCTCTGCCGGTGAGCATCCTGAGTCGCAGGGCATACCAACCTCCATCGGGAAGATCATCATATTTCTTTTCGAAATCTTCCGATGCATTCAGCACATCAGCTGCATTTAGCATTATTACAGATCCGAAATCAAAATCATCACGCATCGAACCAAGCTGATAGTCTATAGTAGGATGATTGCTTACTGTTCCATCATCAGCTACTTCACGATACCAAGCATATGTGAATGGCACATCGCATATTTCAGCTAATTCTCTCATTCTCTTTTCAGCATGAGGATACATTTTGACCTCTTTATGGCCTAACTTAATTACTATAAACTGATCAAGCCCATTCTGGAATATTTCCTCCCTAAGTTGGCTAATATTTTCAAATTGAATCATTGGAAATATATTCAAAATTTTCAATTCCTAATTCTAATTCTCAATTACCTCTCGATCCATTCCAATAGTTCCCTCATGAGTGCATTTCTTTGATTTTCATCACTTATCGACTCAAAAGGAATACTCATTACTGCCCGGCGAGATTTGCCGTCTCGAATAAGAAGTCCAGCTGCAGCATCTGTGTCGCTAAAACGCAAGAATGGCGCCGACTCGTCGGCATTTGGAGTTGCAATAATTGCATCCGGTCGCTCTACTATGTAGCAATTTTCATTGAGTGTATTTGAATAAGAATATATTCTGCTCTCAAGTGATGACTTAAGAGGAGACGAAATGCCATCAATTTTCCCACCAAGAGTTGGTGATATAGAGTCAGGAACCGTTATGCACAACACTTCTTCTCCCCATCGAGCTGCTTCATTATCATTGCGAGTATCTCTTAGATCGCTTGCTACATATTGTCCACTCACGATAAGGTCTCCACCCTTTTCAAGAAAACCTGTTAGAGCATTACGTAGTTTTTTCGGGAAAGTAAAGAATTCAGCACCATTATTTCCTCTACCCATTGTAGTTGCTTTTTGCTTTCCAAGAATAAGGTCGATAGTCTTGAAATCTGATAGATTGACGCTCCCTTGCTCTACAGCCCCTAAGCTGGAACTAATGAATCCTCGTCCGGTAGACGAAATCGCCTCTCCATGGAGCGCAGGATAGTCAAAAGAATTCCCGGCAATTACAGAAGCCACATATGTTTCACTACTCTTTCCAAATCCTTCTCCTGCACTTCGATGGAATTCTGTCTGATAGCCGGTGAAAGAGACATCTTTCAAATATGGAACTCCAAAATCATTAGAAGTGTCAAAGCCTGCATAATCCTCATCTTTGACAATTGATGGCGCACTGACACGAGTAAAACCGTTTATTATCAGTATCGGATGAGGATCATTGTTGGAATGCCTGAATGCAAGAGTTTCTGATGGGAAAGAGCGGCCTCCTTCATTGAAAGCAATAATTTTGAATGAGTGGATCTCATCATCGTCGGCGTGAATCTCGAAATGAGGTTTGGTGGTTTCTCCAATTTTGTGGAAGCTCATATCATCGCCACTCCTTTCCATTATTATATAACCTGTCGGGTTGGCTGTGGGCTCGAGTTCGTCATTAGTAGGTTGCCAAGAAAGCCTATAAGTTGTCTTACCGGTTTTCTGAATTGCAAAATTCTTGACTGGAAGCGGTTGGATGACAACTTTACGATCTTTTCTTTCACCGATGAAGCGAGCCAAGGCTTTGTAGATAGCTCTTCCTACAGTGAATCTAAATCTTGGATCATTCCCATATTGCATGTCGGCAAAGTTCTGATGGCTAAGAAGCTCGATGAGAGTGGTGGGCACTTCAGGAACCCTTGCTTCCACATATGATTTATCCCACATCGGCCTGCGAGTCCACTCAGGTTCATATTTTGATCGTATATCACCAGTGATTTGACGCATGATCATATCTGTCATGGTTCGAGAATTCTTTCTTGGCGTTCCATCGGCATAGTTCACATTTCCATTTGTGAAATATATCCCAAGAGTGCCTATAAAAGTATCGTCAGCTCTTTTTCCTGCATCGCTATGCAGAGCCATTGTAGCATCAATCGGTATTCCAAGACCTTTTTCGTTAGGAAGCACTCGTGATCCTCCAGCAAGATAATTCACCCAAAGTCCTCGGCTTGTATAGTCATCTTTATAGTCGTCAGTGCCAGCATAAGGAGCATATATCGAATCTGGCATTCCAGCCCATTGAAGCCAGTAGCGTGCACCTTCGAGCCAGCGAGGAAGTCCCGAAGTTTTGAACACCGGTTCGGTATTCATTGCCTTTTGTATTTCTTCTTTTCTAAAAGGATTATCAGCAGCAATAGGCTTGTCAGAGGTAGCTGCAATGTCTGCAACAATATCATCCACAGATATGGTATCTGTATCATATGTTTGGATGACATTATTCCAAAGAACATCACTTCTCTTTGGAGAACGTGCAATATTGCCCATACCTCCACCAATTTTTACAGCATCGGCGGTCACAATAGTTTCACCATCCTTTTCTGTACGACTGGTCAGTACGACAGTTGGATTATCTTCGTCATACCCTTCTGCAAAAGGATATGTGCCAAGATAAATCCAAGTTCCTCCTCCCATTTTCTGATTGACGAGTATGTCTTCCGACCCTCCGTCGAAGTTTATAGTATACCTTGCATCTTCAGAAGAATTAGGTAGTGATTTATAACTTACGTATACGGCATATTCCCTTGATTCCGGAAATTCAGCTATCCATGAGGCAGTGGACGGACTGCCATTTTTTGTGGTTTTCACCTGGCGGTATGTGCCGTTTTCGAATGGATTTTCAGTATCTCGGAAATCCGGAAGATCATAAATGAACCCTTCTCCTTCACCTGTTTCCCATTTTTGATGACCGTTAGTTTCGAAATAAGTGTTTTGAGAGAAAAGCATGCTTCCTTCTTCCGGCTGATCGTTGTCGACAATTACCTCAATCGGATTAATGTCACGTTCGCGAGGCAGGAATACGTAGGCACCGGCATTTTCAAGCATTGGCACAGCATATGGTAAGATATATCCCAAAGTGTAGGTATCTTCTACTGCCTGAAAAAGGAACGGTCGTTGCCAATACCAATTGTCGTTGGCCGGTTTGTAGTATTTGCCATGGCTATGCCACATGGCAATATTGTCGCCCTGCATTCCTTTTGTAATTTCCGACAATGGTTCGGCAGTTCTGACAAAAGGTATATTGGTGCGAAATTCCTTAGGAAGTTTATCAATCGTGTTGATATAATAGGAGAGCGGTTTGCCACTGACCTGAAGGTCAATTATATAGTCTGCCAAGGAGTCTGGCATTGATTCTTTAGCCTGTGCTTCAAGCTGATCAATATATTCCTTGTTGATTGGCAGATATGTGAAGTTTTCGTTAAGACTAAATATTGCCTTTCTATTGAGAGTGTCGGTTTTTACTTTGTTGACTCTCAGTCCACCGGGATTATGGCTTGTCGGAATAAGCTTGATCAGCCGCTCATTTATGGAAAGAGTTAATGAATCATTACTCGGTGTCTCAACAGGAGGCATCGAAGCAGTGGCTCTGGGAGTCGTCGTTGTAGTCCGTTTTTTACGGGTCCTTGTATTTTTCTTTCTGCTTTTCTTCGTGGTGGATTTCGCCGAAGTTTTAGAAGCTGCTGACTTTTTCTTAGTCGTTCTCTTTTTCTTCGATTTCTTCTTGGCAGCTGATGCTTGTGAAGTCTCGAATATGTCTGTATGCAGTATATCTGGAAGGCCAACCCAATCGCAAACTCCTAATGAAATTGCGCCCGCGGCCAATATAGTAAGGTATCTCTTTGAATTCATAATATGCAAAATTACCAAAAAATCCCCTTACAATCAACCCTCAGAACCTTAAAATATGTGAAAAATCATTTTGTGTTTCCCATCATCAGGATAATTTCATATATAAATTCAGCTTCTTTCTCTTTGATGCTCCTTACTTTAAATGTCGTTCCTGAAGTGGAAAGTTCGAGAGAGACGCGATGAAACCAGCTCGTGAATGGCGTGCGTGTGACTCTCACAACTTCAATATTGCTATATTTGAGGTAATTTTTTGCATCGGCGAAAATTCCGTTGCTTATTTCTACATATGAATCTTTTAGGCAGATTCGACTGCGCTGCATAGCACATAATCCTTTTATGATGGAATAAACCATTAAAAATACCGGAATGGCTATGAGGGCATACTCTTGATTATAACATAAAAATGCTGTAATGAACAATGAAATCAGAAGCCATGGGATTATAGCATGCACCATTACTCCTCTACCGGACTTAGCTGATGCAACTTCTTCAGAGTCGTGATAATCTTTTCCAAGCCACCATTTGAGATAAAACTCAGAGTTGTCTCTACCATAAAGTTTAAGTTTATCATCCTCTTTAAGGGCGCTGGCGTTCAACGCCTGTTTTAGCATCAATGTCGAAAAGCTGAATCTTTTTTCAAGGAAATTTTGCTTTATCCATAATGTGCATATTTTGTCGAAAGAGAAACGATTGGTTGCTCTTGATATCATGCCATAACTGAAAGAAAGGAATTTATTGTCGTAGGAGAGCGACATATTCCAATATCTAATAAATACTTTCCCCACTGATATTATAAGCAACAGCAAATAAAGCAAAATCAAACCGAAAATAATTGACGTCAAGGAGACAGAAAGCTTATCCCAATGCTGTAAGGTATATTTTGCGACAGTGTCCACCGAATCTTGAAAAACATCATTAAGTTTTTCTAACACCAAGGAGATAAATCCGGCTACAATAGCCAATGCTTTCAGATGATTTTGACATAAGGCATCTTTCAGAAGATCAATATTATCATATCTTTTGATATAAGTAGGATTAAAGGGAGGTGGTTCATTATCAGATGTCGGCTTAGGGAGTTCTTCCTGATATATAAGATTCCTTAGATTTTGCCAGTCCGACTCATCAAGTATTAATTCCACTTCCGCACCTTTTGAAGCGAGCGTGTCGAAAACAATTCCCCTCATATCAAGCAGGCGATACCACAATCCTTGATTTGTGCGTAAGGAATGTATTTTGTCAAGAGGAATGGTTGTAGTCAGCCTTTGGATTATCCCATGGGTGAATATCATGTTGCCATCCTTTATATAAAACTTTATTGGGAAATATGCTAATATAGCCGATATGACTGTAAGTCCAAGAAATATTACTATATATGAAAGAATAGTCAACCATGTGGAAGCTTCCGACCATACAAAATCAGAATTTATAATAATTAAGATGGTGTAAATACTTACGGCTCCCATCATGCCCTTCAGTGCCTTAATAAATAATATTATAAAAGCACTGAAGCCCATCCTTTGAGGCTTTGAGAAATCAGTCATTTTCGTGCTGGAGTTTTTCGGTTAATAGATTCTTGATTTGTTTAGCCGTAGACTCAGGCAGTCCAGGAATATTTAATGAAGATAGTCCTTGAGCCCCATTGACTATTTCTACAGTATAGAGATGGCAGATTTTTGGTATTGGATTTTGCTTGATAGTCACTTGTTGGATTCTTGAATAAGGGATTGTAGTAATTTTTGTAAAGAAGAATCCGGAACGATATGTTATGTCTTGTTGTCTAAGGGCATATCCTTTAATTTGATATGCTTTAGAGACAATGGAAAGATTTATTACCAATGCTATTGCTAAAACAACTTCTGCAGATATGCACCACCAGATGCTATCTGCCAGGAGGAGAAACAGACAAAGCCCCATCAAGACAATATATGTCAAGGATATTCCTATGACTTGCACTTTTTTATATTTTACATTGAGGGGTTCAAACTCAATTTGCGCTATTGGAGTTATCGTCTCCAAATTGATTTTATAGTTTGTCATATTCCTAATTATTGAAATTCATCCTCATAACCTTATACTCTTATACCCTTCTAACCTTCAACTTTCGCTCGCGAAAGTTGAGTAATCAATTTTCATTGAGGCGGCGACGCTCGAAGAAATAGCGGGTGAAGAAGATAAAAAGCAAAGCTCCAGACCCTTGCAAGAATGCCGTTGCGTGGAAAGCTTGAATAAAACCTATGTGTTCAGCTATGATACCACCTAAGAGTATACCAACTCCCATTCCCAGATCCCATGATATAAGTATCGAGGAATTTGCTGTGCCTCTTTGGTCGTGACGCGCTACTTTGATAAACATATTAAGGAAAGCCGGATACATCTGGCCATTGCCAAGACCTATCAACAAAGCTGAAAGGTAGAAGCTCCATGGAGTAATAACAAAAGCAAACATAGTATATCCAACAAGCGAAACCAGCACTCCGATCAAGGCATTATGCGTAAGCAGTCCTTTCCTGAGACTCTTTGCTCCAAACAAGCGTGATACAAACAGACCTGCAGATAAAATCATAAAGAAAATTCCTGTTCCGTCTGTAATATTGAGTTCTTGCTTTCCATATAGGGCTACATAATTGCTCATCACACCCCAACAGGCTCCGAAGAAGAAGATATTGACAGCAAGGAGCCATGCACGTCCTAAAAAGAAATGGTCAAGACTCAACTTAGGCTTGCCGACGATCTTCTCTCGTTTGGGTAGTTGCACAGTGGTGCAGAATAAAAATCCAAGAAAGGCAAGCGCTAAAGAGAGCCAAAATAGCAACTTGAAGTTGTCGGTGAGTTGATAGAGGTAGATACCTATACTTGGAGCTACAGCCATAGCGAGATTATTGCTGAGTCCATAATATCCTATTCCTTCGTTGCGGCGGCTCGATGGAAGCACGTCGATGGCAGCAGTGCTGTTTGCTACAGTTGTGGCGCCGAAGGGAATCCCATGCATTGTGCGTACAATGAAAAACATCAAAAGTGTGCTTGCCCCAAGATATCCGCTAAAGCACAAAAAGAAACAGAAAAAACAAATCATTAACACAGTTTTCCTATCAAACGTATCAACGAAAAAACCGCTGAAAGGTCTTATCAAAAGAGTAGCTATAATATAGCCGGATAGTACTATTCCTATAAGATCTTTATCTGCCTTGAATTCACTGTCGAGATAGATGGGCAAAAGAGGGGTGAGTAGATAGAATGCAAAAAATAGAAGGAAATTACAGAGCATAACCTTCAGATAATTCTTGTTCCAAAGTTTATCTTTTTTCTCTTCCATAGTAATTATTCGCTGCGCATGGTTTCAGAGGGAGAGATTTTGGCAATTATGCGACTTGGGAAAATCAAGGTGAAATATATGACAACTAAGACTCCGAAATTAAGTAAAATGAAAGCTGTCCAATTCAGTTCTACAGGAACGAAGTCAATATAATAGCTTGAGGCATCAAGTTTAAATACATGATACCGATCTTGAATTATCAAGATAGCGAAGATTAATGCATTTCCAATCAACATTCCTAATAATGCAACTCGGAGGGCAAGATATACAAACACTTGTCTCACCTTTCCGTTGGCAGCCCCAAGAGCTTTAACTAATCCTATAAACCGCTTTTTATCGAGGATTATGGTTAGCATGCCACTGATGAGCGTCACGCAACCCACTATCATCATAAGTGTGAGCACAACTATCACATTAGTATCAAGCATAGCGAGCCAATGGAAATAGCTTGCTCCTTGTATATGTGCATTTTCAAGGTAATAGCTTTTGTATATTAGTCCGTCTGCAAGAGCTGTATTCAAGGAGTTTTGAATGTCTAAAGTTTCTTCATCAAGTTTATCGAAATCAGTTGTTGTAATGAGAATACTTGATCCTTGATTAGGGTTTAAACCGGTGAATGCTTCAGCAAGTGAGCGGCTGCCATACACCATCAGGTCGTCGTAGGCATCAAAATGAGAATCATAAATACCCGCTATTTTTATCCTGCGGACTTTGACATCTTCATTAATGAAATAGCAGTCAACCTTGTCATCCTGACTTAATCCTAATTGACTGGCAGCCATTCGTGAAATCACCACTTCAAGGCGAGTGCTATCTTGAGAATAGTCAGGAATTGCACCTGAAATTAGATTCGACTTCAAAAATTCTCTCGTGGCTTTATCTTCAAGAGTTTTCAGAAATATTCCTTTAAAATCATTAGGAGTCTTAAGTATGGCAGGAATGGAAATCTGTAGCGAGTAGTCTTTAATGTAATCGTGAGAATCAAGGAGTTTTTTCAGAGTTGGAGTCAGAGTGATAATATTGTCTCCTTCGCTTGCGTTGCTCACTGTCATTACTATATGAGAAGTGAATCCTAACACCTTATCTGTAATCTCCCTTTTAAAACCCATTACGATTGCAATAGAAGCGACCATGACTGCCACAGACAGAGCAATAGCTGCAGTAGCCACCTTTACTCCCGGACTCGCTTTACGGCCCCCACTACCCAAAGCCAGCCTACGACCAAGATATAATGCGTAATTCATATAATGCGTTTTGCGTTTAGCGAAATTTCTCGATATATTTATTGTCGGAATTTAATTGCAAAAGTACAAAAAAAATATATACTTTACAATTATGTCAGCAACTTTCTACAAAAACTAAGACTACATCTCTAAAAATTCAGAGACCTATGTGACTCATTGACACTTTCTATTGTTTATTTTTGGGGTGCTTGGAATGTGCTTGAATAGCCGTCGTTGTGGCCTGGATGTCCGGATGTGATTTGTGACGCGAGTTTTAGTACAGGCATCCCAGGACCAAAGTTAATACTGTCTATAGCTTTCATGAGAAGAGTTCGTGCAGATTTATTTTTAATTGTTTCTTGTGAGTCAAAGAGTGAGGGAATGACAGAACAAGCCGGAACAATCTCTCCAAGCCAAACACCGGCTCTCTTGAAAGGTATGTCAGGTATAAAAATCCTGTCAAGAATTGAAATAGCAGCCTTGCATATATATACCGTGTCGTTGGTGGGCATCTCAAATCTTATAGAACCTTGCGGATTCGCACTTCCTCTTTCCGTATGAAATCTATTGGTCTGCAAATAAATTCCAATGATTTTACAGGCTCCTCCCATGGAACGAAGCTTCTTACAGCAATCAGCAGCGTAGATAGCAATTCTTGCCCTGATATAGTCATAGTCGTCAACATCTTCAGGGAAAGTTCGGCTTTCACTGACTGAATCTTGAAGAGAACTCTTTACGTGGTTCAGTTCGATGCAATGCTCACCATGTAGTTCACGCCAAGATCTCTCGCCGTTGATGCCAAGTGTAGCTCTAATCCAACTAAGATCCTTGTCGGCAAAGTCTGCAATTGTATAGATACCTGTTGAATATAGACGTTTAGTAAGTCTGCGGCCAATTCCCCATAGATCAGAAATTGGCATATTCTTCATTACTGGATAAGCGGACTTTGCATCAAATAGCACACCCACGCGTTTCCCACATTTTTTGCATTTTTCTGATACTATTTTTGCAAGGGTCTTACTTGGCGCAAATCCAATCGTGACGGGTATATGAAGTTCATCCCAACAGTTTGATGCAATAGCTTCTCCTATGAATTTAAGTTCTGAGTCAGGAATACCATCCATTAAGAGGAATGCTTCATCTACACTATAGTCAAGAGTTATTGGAGCATATCTGCGAAATATTTCGTGAACTTTTAAACTAATGTTTCTATAAAGAAGATGATTGCCACTTAAAGCGATAATCTCGCCACTTTTAATACGGTCTTTTATCTGAAAAGCCGGTTGTCCCATTTTAATGCCAGCTCGCTTTGCTTCATTACTTCGAGCTACGACACACCCATCATTATTACTCAGCACTACAACAGCACGATTTTCAAGAGCTGGATTCAGGGTTCGCTCACAACTCACAAAGAAATTATTGCAATCGGCAAGTCCTACCATATTAGTGAATAGTTGATAATGTCTATCGGTAAGGTTTAGGAGTATTCTGAAAGTCGAAATATGGCATGCTCTTCAATAGCAAATCCTTCGTCTACAAGATAGCGAAGGGCATCAGCTGCCAGAAGATCGTCGGGCGTGAAGTTTCGTTCAAGGATAGCTTGGGTAATTCCTGAAGGATACATTTGCATATATTTCCACACTTTGCGTATCATTTCTTCCTTTGATATATGTGAGTCGGATTTTTTACGACTTCTACATATATCGCATTTCCCACAATCGCAAGCATTGTCCTCTCCAAAATATTGCAGCATTCGACTCACTCTGCATCCTCCATCACGATATGCATAGTCGATCATAGCCTCAATGCGATCTGACATAATCTTGAATCTATCTTCATAGATGTGCCTTTTTATATCGATATATCGGCTTTCTTCTCTTGAAGTGGGTATAAACATAAATGGAGTACGCCTTCTTGGAACGTATGAAATTATTTTCTGGCGGTTAAGTTCAAGAAGTGAATTGTAGACTGATTCGTGATTGAGCCCGGTCTCCCTGCTGATTTTGCTCTCATTGATATAGACATAGTCCGAGAAAAGACCCGGATATTGTCTGAGAACGCATTGAAGGGTAAGGTCGGCATTATGAGACGTGCCGATGTGATAAAGTTCTTCACGATCTACAGTCATAATTATCCTTGAGTTGCTTTCTGTCTCCTCAATAAAGTCAAGATAACCAGCTTGAGAAAGAAGATGGAATGCGGCAATCACTTGCTGACGTTGCAGATGAAATGTCTCACAGAAGAGTTCAAAATCAAATTCTATCAATCGATCATAACCTTCGCCGATAGCAAGATTCATGAAATTGCAAGCTCGTTCGTAGACTTTCCGAATATCCTCACGCTCAGGAAAAGATAGTTTTAATTTACGACGAAGAGTGACCTTGTCATTTTGAGAAACCAAAAGCACTGCATAAGATTTTTTTCCGTCACGTCCTGCACGTCCAGCTTCTTGATAGTATTCTTCAAGGGAGGGTGGAAAATCTGCATGAACCACAATCCTGACATCTGGCTTGTCGATACCCATACCGAATGCATTAGTAGCCACCATAATACGTACTACACCTGTTTGCCAAGCGTTCTGTCGCTCCACTTTGGTCTCATACGTGAGTCCTGCATGATAATATTCGGCAGAGATTCCTGAAGCTGCTAAAAATTCTGCTATTTCTTTTGTCTTCCTGCGGCTTCGGACATATACTATACCACATCCTTCGGTTCGAGAAAGAATATGGAAAATATCATAGAATTTATTTTCGGAAGGCCTTACGAGATAGGAGATATTTTCACGAGAAAAACTCATCTTGAACTTCTTGCAATTAGATCGGAATTCAAGACGATGCATGATATCTTCAGCAACGATTGGTGTGGCGGTGGCTGTAAGCGCAAGAACCGGAACATTGGGATGAACTTTCCTAAGTTCAGATATCTTTAGATATGAAGGACGGAAATCATATCCCCATTGTGAAATACAATGAGCCTCGTCTACGACAATCAATCTTATCGGAAGACGACGCAATTCATCCATAAAAAAAGCATTTCTGAGCTTTTCTGGTGACACATATAGAAATCGCGCTCTTCCATTGCAAAGCCGCTCCCATGCTATCCTTGACTCTCTTGTAGTCATACCACTGTTGAGCATTACGGCTGTAATGCCACGACGTTTTAGATTGTCAACCTGATCTTTCATTAAAGAAATAAGGGGAGTAATGACAATGGTCAGGCCAGATTCAAACGCCATGCCCGGCACTTGAAACGTAATCGACTTTCCGCCTCCTGTTGGCATAAGACCAAGAGTGTCGCATCCGGACATCACGCTTTCAATGATATCTCGTTGGAGAGGACGAAAATTGTCGTAACCCCAATATTTCTTTAGGATTGATTCTAATTCCATATCTGAAAGTCGAAAAAAGAGAAAAGGGGAGAATGTTATGGCGTAAGGATATTATATCTTAATCAGTCTTGTTCTGATTTTGAAATTCGAATATCCTTGATCATAAGCTGTATCGACTCTGAATGATGATGTTTATTCTGTTCGATTGTATAGCATATGTCTATGGGCTTATGAGCATGTATGTGCTCAAAATAAGGAGCCATATTAAATGCTATGGCAGAAATTACTCGGCTTGTACTGTCGTCTTCAAGTTCAAGTTTGATATGCTCTAAATTCTTACCAACGAGTTTTGAAGTGCCGAAATCAAACACATTACGGGTGCGGAACATTGGCTTCTGATTTCCCGGACCAAATGGATTGAATTTTTTCAGCCAAGCAGTCAATTCCGGAGTAATATCTGCAAATGAGATGTCTGCATCAATATCAAGTTGTGGACAAAGTTGATTTGGCTGTATGTGCTTAGTGACATATTCCTCAAATAGTTTGCTGAATTGAGGTATATTTTCCTCTTTCAAGGAAAGTCCGACAGCATAAGTGTGTCCACCAAAATTCTCAAGTAAATGTCTTGTAGAGTTAACAGCGGAGTAAATATCAAAACCTTGCACCGATCGGCTGCTACCGGTCGCCATTCCATTGGCATAGGTGAGCACGACAGATGGCTTATAGTATAATTCCGTCAGGCGAGAAGCAACTATCCCAATTATTCCTTTATGCCAATTTTTATTGTAGATCACTATAGATCTCTTTCCGTGCACAATATTGACATTGTTCTCAATCAGTTCGTTTGCCTCTTCAGTAATCTTTTTGTCAAGTTCCTTTCGGTCTTTATTGTACTGGTCAATTTCAGCACCGCGTTGATAGGCATCGTGCAGGTCGCGAGTGACAAGAAGACCCACAGCCTCCATACCACTCTGCATACGGCCGGATGCATTTATTCGAGGACCAATTTTAAAAATGACGTCAGAAATTGTTATGTCTTTGTTAGTAAGTTTACAAAGACGAATGATACTTCTAAGTCCTAAGTTGGGGTTTGAATTTAGCCTGCGAAGCCCATGATAAGCCATGATGCGGTTTTCTCCTACGATAGGCACTATATCTGCGGCTATGCTGACAGCTACAAGGTCGAGGAGGGAATCAAGCTCATTATGGTTGCCGAGGCCATTGCTTTTGGCAAATCCTTGCATAAACTTGAAGCCAACGCCACAGCCGCTTAGATGAGGACATGGATATGGGGACCCTGGCATCTTAGGATTCAAAATGGCCACAGCTGGGGGCAGTTCTTCATCCGGAACATGATGGTCGCATATGATAAAGTCTATTCCGAGTTGCTTGGCATAAGCAATCTCATCAATTGCCTTTATTCCACAATCCAGCACCACGACAAGTTTGACATCGTTTTCTGCTGCGTATTCAATACTCTTGCGTGAAATGCCATATCCCTCCTCATATCGAGTCGGAATATAGTATTCAATATTGCTATAGTAATTCTGAAGGTATTTATAGACGAGTGCGACGGCAGTGGTGCCGTCTACGTCATAATCTCCATATATCATGATTCTCTCTTTTGCTCCCATGGCACGGTTCAGTCGGTTGACGGCTTTGTCCATGTCGGGCATCAGGAACGGATCGTGAAGGTCGTCGAGAGAAGGGGAGAAGAAGCCTATTGCCTCCTCTGGAGTGCTGACACCGCGGCGCATAAGGAGTTCTGGTATGGGGGTAAGACCTCCACATACCGGAAGAAGAGCTTCTGCTTTCTCCTGCTCCTGACGTGTAAGTGGCTGATAGTTCCAGTTATTGCTCATGGTGTCTTAGTTTTTTAGGGCAGAACGCGATTGCCACATTCTGACTCATATTGCAAAATTAATCAAAAAAAATCAAATTCACAAGTGCTTTTAATGGTTTTATGCCCATTTGAAGTTTCTTTATTTTTTTTTAACAAAAGAAAACCCTTCTCCGAATTTTTGAAGAAGGGCCTTATGCGAAAAGTGCAAATATATTATTTTGCTTTGATGAAGGCTAATATTGCCTTTGGGGTGAGTGAGGAGCCTTTAAGGAGCATTGACGAAGCATAGATTTTACCCCCAATTATTATAGCTCCATATGCACATGCATAGAGTACTATGAGGGATAATATGGAACTCCATACAGGCACTTCTCCGGTTATTGCATTTACTGCTCCGACTGTAGGGGAGGTGAGCGGGAAATATGCACATACTTGGGCCAATACAGATGTGGGATGATCGACTGCATACATTCCTATATACATGGATGCAAGTACCACCATCATTAAAATTGACAGATATTGTTGGTTTTCATTATTGCTGTCGGTAATAGCACCGCAGGCTGCAAAGAGTGAGCAAAACATAAGATAGCCTCCGATGAAATACAGAAGTGACCATATCAAAGTTTGCCATACTAATGGATGCATAAGATAGTGCCAAGGCACAGAGATATCAAAAACAATAAGCAATCCAAATCCGAAAAGAAGGATGCATGCACCCCATAGTGCAACTTGAGTAAGGCAAATCAGAGCTACACTTATAATCTTGGCAGTAAGCATTGTCCTTCCTGGAACACATGTGGCAAGAAATTCCATGATTCGGTTTGTCTTTTCCTGCCTGACCATCTGCATTACTTGACTCCCACATATCATCATGGCGAAAGTGAGCAATACTCCTACCATCATTGCTATTGCCTTAGCTGCAGTCATACTATCTTCCTCCGGTGTTAGTCCCGCACTTTCATTGACTGAATTGATCAGTGATGTGTAAGAGTCAGAATCAGACATGAGTACTCCCATGACGATACCAAATCCCATCATGGCAAGTGGGAATACAAATGTCAGAATCCAGAAAGATTTTCTGGTGACTGCAGTCTTGTATTCATTTATTATGATTAATTTCAGTTTATTCATATCCTGATTGTCTATTTGGTATGATTGATTTCAACATTGTTTTGAGCATTAGTTTCAGTTAGAGGCTCAGATTTATGGCTCGTGTAAGAAATGAAGATGTCTTTTAGAGATGGCAGAGCCTCTTCAAAATGAAGTATTTGGCTTTGCATAGCCACAGAATCTATTACGTCATTGTTTGAACACATCGGGTTTCTCTTCAATTTATAAGCGAAGCCTCTGCGCCAATTGAGGTTGTTGATTTGTTCTATTTCAGTGACTGCGCCCGCTGACAGCAACAAGGGTTGTGATAATTCAGTAGAAGTAGTAAGAAGCAAGGTGTTGTCTTTATGATTCTCCTTAATATTTGTCATCGAATCTGCCACAAGGATATGTCCATGGTCAACGAGTACAATATCGCTACACATCTCCTCAATAGCGGGCATATTATGAGAACTAAGGATTATCGTAGATCCTTTTTCGCGAAGACGTTCGAGTATTTGTTGCAAGATTTGTCCGTTTAGTGGATCAAATCCGCTGAATGGTTCGTCAAGGATCACAAGCTTTGGTTCGTGGACAAGGGTACAAATAATCTGTACTTTCTGCTGATTACCCTTTGAGAGTTCCTTTAGTCTTCGTTTTTCCTGTCCCTTGAGATTGAACATTTCAAGATACTCATTCATTACTAAACGCAGGCGCTTGGGATCTCCTCCCTTAAGCTGACCAAAATACATAATTTGGTCGGCCATGCGCATGGTGTCGTAGAGGCCACGTTCCTCTGGCATATATCCAATGTTGCGAGAAGCCTTAATTGACGCATCTTCGCCCAGAATCTTCACATTGCCTGTGTCTATGGTAAGGATGCCATTGATGATGCGCAGAAGGGTTGTTTTACCAGCGCCATTGGGTCCAAGTATACCACAAATTGAACCTTCGCGTATTCCGAAACTGACATTGTCAAGGGCTCGAACTGAGCCAAAACATTTAGTCAGATTCTCAATTTCAAGAATATTCATTGCTTGTTTTGTTAGCTTGTTGTCTGTTCTTCTATATTAGACGCAAGGAGATGCTGAAAACTTACATCTTCATTTAATTTTTTTCCCAATAGTGCGGTCTCCCATGACTTTGCCAAGTTGTCCTCTTTTTTCCATGAGTGCTTGTGTCTCCATAAGGATTTTCTGTTCCTCTTCAGGGGTAGAGCGTCCGATCATGCTGTCAAGTTGCTTCATCTTAGCACGAATCATCTGATTAAGCATTTCATTTTTCCATTCAAGAACACCTCTTGGGACAAGCACTCTCATTCTATCGACTTCAATCTTTCTTTCGCTAATGGGGTTATTTCTAATATAAATGTTGCTGAGTGGTTGCTCCTCATTTATGGCTTCGTTGACAGTGTGCCTTACATCATCGTCATGATGACTCGACAACTTTTGCTCAACATAGTAACGGGCAAATTCAAATCTTCGCTTTGCTAATTCCTCATTTACGCGTTCTTCCAGTAGTCTTTCAGCACGCCTGATTTCCTCCATATTAAGATCTTTGGCGGCTATTTCGTCATATCCTACCTTTAACATTTCCTTCCGTTCTTCTTCAAGGCTTAATGAGAACTCTTCTTTTTCTTTCTCAAAATCTTCTTTTAAGTCAAGAATATGGTGAAATGTCTTAGCAAAGGCTGGAAAGGAATACCAAATGTTATCTTCTTGTATCTCTTCAGCTACAAATTCAGCCACATTAATCATGTCGTGGGAACCATCGTCAAATTCAACTTCGCAGAAATCAAGCATACCATATCTGACACACTGATAGACCACAGTGCGTTCAAACGGATAGTAAGGATACATTTCTGCAATACCACCTCCTTTTGATGGTCGAAGTTGTTTTGAAATGTCGGGCTGAGGATTATTCTCATTTTGCTCAAGACGGTCTATTTCATTTTCTTGCCGCTGACGACGCTGACGCTCCGTAACATCTCCTCTTGACTTTTCTACCGCCCCCTCAATTACCTCTTCCCGAACTCCAAGTATTCTGCTACATTCCTGGATGTAGACATTGCGCTTTACTTTGTCGGGGATATGTGCCAATGAATTGACGACACTTTCTATTGCATTAACTCTCTTCTGAGGATCATCCCCTACGTCTTTGAGAAGCACCTGAGCCTTAAAGCGGATTATGTCGGTTGCGTGTTGATTGACGTATTCTCGAAATTTTTCCGGCGTGTTTTCTCTTGCAAAAGAATCTGGATCATGACCATCAGGAAGCAGAAGCACTTTCACATTCATCTTATGTGCAAGCAACATGTCAATTCCGCGCAATGAAGCTTTTATTCCAGCTGCATCGCCATCATATATCAATGTTATATTGTCTGTAAACCTATGAATCATGGCTATTTGCCCATCAGTCAAGGCCGTGCCTGAGGATGCAACAACATTTTCCATCCCGGATTGCCACATACCGATTACGTCCATGTATCCTTCCACAAGGAAACAATTGTCTTGTTTGGCTATTTCACTCTTGGCTTGGAATATTCCGTATAGTTCGTTGCTTTTTTTATATATGGATGATTCAGGGGAGTTGATGTATTTAGCCATTCCTCCCTTTAGGTCTCTGCCACCAAGAGCCACAACTTTTCCTGAGGGATTTAAAACGGGAAAAATCACTCTACCACGAAATCTATCGTAGAAAGAACCTGGCATTTTCTGAGACTCTCCGAGTACTCCAACATCAGCAAGACTTTTTAAGTCCATACTTTCAAGTTTTGCTGCATCTGTAAGGGAGTGTCCGCTATCAAGATTGTAACCGAGTCTGAATTTTTTTATTGCTTCGTCTGTGACGCCACGTTGATACAGATATTGTAAGCCAATGGATCTTCCTTCTTCGGTGCCTCTGAGATCCTTTTCCATTTTCTGAGCTGCCCATTCATTGGCAAGAAGTAGAGATTCACGCTCATTTAATTGGCGACGTTCATCATCAGAAAGTTCCTTTTCTTCTACCTTAATGTTATATTTTGCAGCAAGGTGGAGCAATGCATCATGGTAAGAAAGACCCTCTTTTTCCATTATGAAGTTGACTGGAGATCCTCCTTTCTTGCAAGAGAAACAATAACAGAAATTTCTAACAGAATTTACTGAAAAAGATGGTGTCTTTTCATTATGAAAAGGACACAAACCTACATAATTGCGACCTCGTTTGATTAGGTGCACATAGTCGCTGACCACCTCTACAATGTCGGCAGTCTCTGTGATTTTCTGAACGGTGGCTTTGTCGATCATTTAAGAGTCTTTACCCAATGGAGTATTTCTGATGCAGTGGTTTCGCTGACTCGCACAAGAGGAAGTCTCAATTCATTTTCAATCAGACCCATATCGTGCATGACACATTTTACTCCTGCTGGATTTCCGTCTGCAAAGAGAAGACGGATGATCTCGCGAAACTTGAAGTGATAATCCACAGCCTCTATATAATTGCCCTCAAGACATAAATGCACCATTTCTGAGAAATCTTTCGGATACGCATTGCCAAGAACAGAGATTACACCTTGTGCTCCAAGAGTCATCAAAGGATAAGTCATTCCATCATCACCACTTAGCAAAATAAAACTATCTGGCTTTTCGCGAATGAGTCTTTGAATCTGATGTATATTGCCGGAGGCTTCCTTGATGCCAATGATTCCGGGCACTTCTCGAGCAAGACGCAATGTAGTGTCAGCTGTCATATTAACACCTGTACGTCCTGGCACATTATATAAGATTACAGGAAGAGGGGAGGCTTCTGCAATTGCCTTGAAATGATAAAATAACCCTTCTTGTGACGGTTTATTATAGGGCGGAACAACAGAAAGAATTGCTGAATAACCTGAAAAATCATCTTCTTTCAATTGTTCGACAATTTCAGCGGTATTATTGCCTCCAACTCCAATCACGAGAGGAATGCGTCCGTTTGTCTCTTCTTTTATGAAATTTTTTATGGCTTTTCTTTCTTGAGGGAAAAGAGTAGGGGTCTCACCGGTTGTGCCGAGCGCAACAAGAAAGTCTGCACCGTTGTCCACGACATGCTCAATTACCCTTTTCAGGGCAGGAAAATCAATTTCTTTATTTGATGTAAACGGAGTGACCAACGCAACTCCCATTCCGAGAAAATTCAAGTGTGCCATATGGAACTTTGTTAATAGACGCTGTTTTCAACTACAAAATTAAGGAAATTTTTTTATTCTACAAAATTTTTGAGATGTAGGAGCAGGAATAGATAACAAAAATACCTTCGATTCACATCGAAGGTATAAGTTGCCTTGGAAAGACTCGAACTCTCACAAACGGAACCAGAATCCGGTGTGCTACCATTACACCACAAGGCAGTATAAATTTTGAGATTTTCATTTCTCAGAAGTTGCCTTGGAAAGACTCGAACTCTCA
>CAZGGB010000036.1:0-29314 GCA_964525115.1 uncultured Sangeribacter sp.
AAATGACTCTTAATCATTGGGTCGTGGGTTCGAGCCCCACCGGGGTCACTTGAAAGCCGAAGCAATTTGCTTCGGCTTTTTTCATCAAGCTAAAGCTTGATCCAGTAAAAGAGAAATCTGCAGATTCTTTTTTACTGGAAGGTGGCTTTAGCCATCTTGCTATTATCCAATCTTCAAATCGGAACTTGCCATCATGAAAATCTCAAATCTCACTCCAAATCCAAGTAGAAATAAAAAGCGGCAAGCTCCGCGTGCGGATTTTCATGATTATAAGGCTCCCGGATATTATCACATCACTATTACGGCTTATCCTGGCTCTCCAAGATTATCAGATATCCCTCGGCCAAGCAATGAAATGCTTCGCAGAAGAGATATGATTATCCCACAGAATACCGAACTTGGGGAGTGTGTGAAGAATGAGTTGCTCGAAATTCCAAGGAAGAATCCGAAATTACAGATAAAGCGATATGTCATAATGCCCGATCATATCCATTTTGTCTTGCAAGTCATAGATTATCTTGAAAAGCCAGTAGGAACATATATTGCGCCCTTTGCGAAATGCTGCTCTCAGTCCTATACAAGGCTATTCAACTTATCAAAATTCACGACATTATTCAAACCCTTCGATGACGAGATTATATTCAACCATGAGCAGCTTGATCGGGCTATCAAATACATAGAGGATAATCCTCGTCGTTATTTGCTACGTAGCAAATATCCAGATCTTTTTAAGCGACATTTGCATCTTTTTATAGATGATCATGAGTATGCTGCTTTTGGGAATATATTCTTACTTAAGGGTATCTACTTGCTACCGATAAGAGTGCATAGATATTGGAGTCAAGCTGAATTTGATCAATATATGGCAAAATGCCTTGAAGAAATTGCTATAGGAGCAATCCCTATTTCCCCGGCTATCCATAGGGCTGAAAAAGACATCATTCGGAAAGCTATTGATGGTGGAAGCAGTGTCATACTTCTTCGGGATCTTGGATTTAATGAGCGGTTTAAACCCCAAGGAGAACTCTTCGACTTATGCGCAGCAGGCCGTTTGCTTCTTCTATCTCCGTGGCCTGACAATCTTGAACGCCACTCCACTGCAGGCTCCACCGAATTCCACAAAATGAATGATTACGCAGCCGCCATAGCATCTATCCTGGCTTCAGCTCGCCTCTCACTCCGCTTCGATTCCAATTCCTAATAAAAAGTCTCTCTTACTGGGAGTGGCTTTAGCCTCCACCACACTTCTTCAATGAATCGTAAAAAAATGCTCTTACTGAGCTTGCCCCATCCTGCCTTGCCGCCTCCATGTCCTCAGCGACTATCGGCTCATACCCGGATCTGGTGAGCAGACCGGACATAAGCCGACGATCGGAGTCGGAGGCATCTACGATTAGAATCTTGTTCATGCTCGTATTAAAATTTATTGTTAAAGTTATGTTTTTGATAAAAAATCCCCCAGCGTGCGCTGAGGGAATAAAAGTATGTTTTAACGTCAAGTATATATCTACATTTAGCGCATATTACAAAGTTAACTCACACAATTCAACCAAATTGATTTAGGTTCTTATCTTGTGAGAATAAATCTTTAATATTGCTTAAATTATATGAGAAATCCTATTATTAAATTGATGCAAAGTTCGGAAGAAAAAGGCAATTTAACGTAAAACAAAGTTTATGTCAGGGCTTTTCAGATAGTTTTTTACTTATTTTTCTTAAATATCACTCCAATATTTGTGCGAAACTTATAAACTGCAGGGATGCGACTTATCTATGCCAGTATTCTTTTACTGTATGAGTTTTTCTTTATAGAACTTGTTGATTAAATGAGATAAAACTATAGTTATCAATATTTTTGATGCAAAATTACTATGAATTATAGTCTCTTGCCACACCCAAATGGGTACGATTGCATACTCCTTAAAAAAGTTATAGCAAAAGTAAAAAAACGAAGCCCCCGGCACTGCTGAGTGCTTCATTCTTAGTATGATAAAAACTGTTTTAATTAAAGTCTGTTCATTTCAGCTTCGGAAGCAGTCTTGCCTTTGTATTTACTCTTGTGTGGTTGGAAACTGTACTGTACACTCAGAGTTATGCCTCGCGTGTCGTAACTTTGATATTTGTTCATCAGAATACCGAATGTATTCATGCTCCAGTCATTATTACGGGTATTGAATATATCAGTTGCTGTCAGTTTGATGGCAAGTGTTTTGTTGAAGAATGTCTTGCGCACGCTCATATCCATTACAAACCATGAGGCTGCAAAACGGTTGGTGTGAATCTCGCCGCAGCTCTGACCCCGAATATTGGCAGAGATGTAAAAGCCACTGGGTAATGAAAGGGAGTTCTGGAAGCTATATGAATAGATGGGCTTGTTATAGCTGTTTCCGCCTAATTTCATCCACGGTTTTGACATCCCGATGGTAATTTCCGGTTGCCAACGTCTTATAGGATGGCTCCAAATAAGAAACGCGCTTAACTCCGAGACATTGACATTTACTGGATGAAGGAGCATCTGAAGTGACTGAGACGGATAGATCTGTTTCACGAAAGCGTATGTGTCAAGACTTCTTATGTAGTCAATTTGCAACATAAAGTCCTTCCATTGTCCGAACAACTGTAGATTGTGCATCTTTTCATCGCGTAGCGTAGGGTTGCCTCCCTCAATCTCGTGTTCACCAGCATAGGTCATACCACCTGTCAGTTGTGAATAAGGCGGTTTGACGGTCGCCATCCTGTAACTCAGGTTTATCATCGAGTTTTCGTCAAAGAAATAACCCAGTGATATATCAGGCGTAAGGAAATTGTCGGTACGGCTCACATCCGTGTCTTTCTTCCCATCGACAGTGAACAGATAATCGACATATTCAAATCTCAGTCCAGCCGTCAGACTGAAATTGCCAAACTGACGCACCCACGAAAGAAAGGCTGCCAATGAAGTCTGCTTCGCATCAGAAAGTGAGGATGGAATATAAGTACCGACTGTCTGGTTGAGCATATGGTAATCGAGCTTGGTGCGGGTATAGGAATCCTGTGTGCCAATAGTCAAGTCACCCCCAACAAACGGGAAGTCAATATATGCTTTGCCAGCCCAAAGTGTGCTATTTTGGTCCTGTGTCGAACTTATATTCTGCCGTCGGTTCCCATCATAACTTGTATCACTTGTCTTGTCATTGTTCGCCCCTCTGTAATTACCGTCAAAATGAAGATGATACTTGTCAGCAAAAATATTGTCATAATATAAGGAAACCAGATGGTTCCGAGTGTTTCCCTCGCTTGCAATGATCCTTGTCAATGGAGATTCAGAATCCATCCATTCCATGCCGTGGTTCAGTGGGTCTATATGTGAATAGGAGAATCTGTAATATGCACCAAACGATTGGTCACCCTCAGATAAGTTAAATCCCAGTTTACCGAAAGTGCTGTTTTCAGGGAATGAGCTATTGAAGGTAGTACCTATTGATGTCGGGATTCCGTCAAAGGTAAGATGATTGATTGTAGAACCTTTGATGACGCTGTTATCATGGTCATAGTATCCCGTTCCGAACAATTCCCACTTGCTTGAATGATAGCTGAAATCAAGAAGATCTGTTACCGACCATTTGCGTTTGGCTCGGATTTCTACCTCATTGCTTGCACTTAGACCCTGAACGAAATTTTTACGGGTTAGGATTTTAAGGACTGCATTGGTGGTGCTTTCGTACTGTGCGCCGGGAGCAAGAACAAGTACCACGCTTTTTATGTTTGACGACTGCAGAGAGCGAAGCTCGGCAAAGTCACGCATGGGTCGTCCGTCTATATAAATAGCCGGTGTCCCTTTGCCGGTGACTGATACTGCATTATCTTCGATTGAAAGCATAGGAAGCTGCTGAAGCACGTCAAAAGCGTTTCCGGCATTTTGCAGATTTGAGCCTGCAACAGTGGAAACCAGAGAGTTCCCGACAAGTTTAGTCGCGGGCTGTTTGGATGTAACCACAATTTCTTGCAGTTCCTTTGCCAATGAATCAGTCGGTATTGATTCTTGCGAATGGACATTTGTCCATGCAGACATTTCTATGAGGAGTAAAGTAATCAGTTTGGGTTTCATAAATTTTATTTCTGGAGTTATCGCCATAAGCACTTATTGACGAATATAATTGCGGTTGATTAGTTGAGCAATTCAGACCTACAACATTGATTCTCGAGAGGGATGATGTCGCAACTCCAAATACAAATTATTGGGGGTTTATTGAGGTTAACGGAGAAAAATAGTTAAAACTGGGGGCTATTGTAATTGTTAGATTATCGTAATCCCATATCATACGAAAGCGTTTTAGCAAATCATATCCAATCAATCCGTTAAAAGTTTGACGCCATTCAGTTTGGTATGAATTTTCCTCCAATTGAATAGGAAGCAGTGGCATAGATTCCTCGGCAAATTTTAAACGTGGCGCAGTTACCATCACAGAGTTGTTTTTTACACCTGCCCCGTCGGAAGATGATTCATCCCCAAACTGTTTTAGTATTTTAGTTAGACTATAATTTTCACTAAAATCTGAATTGACACATAAAACACCCGAGAATCCAGTGTCTATCATATATATACCTTTTACATCGCAAGAATCAGCTTTGATAGTAAGGTCTGTACCATACACACCTCCTCCTTTCACTATGGATTTCACAATGCCATCAGAGATTTTTAAGGGTTCTCCTTTTTCGCAAAATATGAGCACCTTACTGTCAGGAAATATCCCAACTTTTGAGAATCGTTCTAATAAGCTTTGCCCAATAATACCATCATAATCTGTAGATGGATCATTATCTGCAAATATCTGTATAGAATCTACCATCAATGAACCGAGCATTAGTGTATTATCAAATCCAGTCTTTCTAATAATTGCTGAAGAATGGGCATATTCCGCAGTGTCCGTGTGACATAGATGCAGTATCTTCATCAGTCTGTCATTATTAGAATTGGCAAAAACCACTGAACAGCCAGTGTCGAATATAAAATTGAATGGTTTAGGATCATTATTAACAAAAACCTCTACGGTAGGTAGATTGTTTTTGGAATCAATCTCAAAAGGCACAACATCACGTGCATTGCATATAAACGCCGAAAATGTGGCAATGAGAGTCATTAACTGTTTCATATGTTTCATATCAATAAAATTTATAATTCCGATGCAAAGTTACGATCACAAAATTACATATACCATACCCAAATGGGTACGATTGCATTTCGATAGTAAAATATACCCAAATGGGTATGGCATGGGGGCTGGAGTTATTCTAATTTTGCAATGTGAAAAATAGACAGATATGACAAACGAAGAAAGAGAACAGATAAATGAGTGCCGGATATTTATAGTCGGCAAGGGAAATTTCCTTACCTATGTTAAAAGTGAGTTGGAGCTAATTGGCTTCAAAGAGATTTGTAACGTGTCTGAGACTGATCCATCAAAATTCAGTCACGATAAGGGTATCATTATTGAGCATATAGTGGACAGGATTCCTCTTGTAGCCGATGTTACCAATATTCCTATAATATATGGTTTTGACTTTATTGAGGGTGCTGGTGCTATTGTAGTATTCCCTGAAGATGAGAAGGATTTCCTTAATAAACAGAATATCTGCGTGTGGGCGGCTGAATATCTGTCGGGATATTGTGCCTTTTGGAACGTCGAGGATAGCGATTGGCTTCATGATAATCTTCCCTCCATAAAAGAGAGTAATACATCTATGGAAGCTCAGAAAACAGCCGCTCATATATGCGCACGGATAGCTGCCAACATCGCTGTCAGAAGGGACGTGAAGCGTTATCCACGATTTTATCTGTGCAGGAACCTAAAGTAACTTGTTGTTGGTGGCTGCTATGATTGCCTCTGTTATGTTGCGGACACCAAGTTTTTCAAAAAGTTGCTTGCGGTATTTCTTTATGGTGTCGGGCGACATGCACATCTTGTCGGCAATCTCCGACATTATATAGCCTTGTATAGATAACGTTATGACCGATTTCTCACCTTCCGTGAGAGTCGGCATACTCCTTTTGTCTCAGCGGCTTCACTTCATTATCTGGTAGGAAGCAATCTTCGACTCTTCTTGTATCCATAACTTAAAAATGTGAGCCAACTATCCCACATCGACTTGGAGGCCCAGAGAAAGCCTTGTGTACAGATATAACAATAGCGGACTCACGTAAATGCGTGAGTCCGCTATGCTATCAAAAGTATGCGCAATAAGCTTAGAAGCATTATTTATAATTATTCAAAAAATCCGTTAGGTCGGGGGAAAGATATCCTGGAATATTTTCTTTCAAGAGGTTGCCGTTTTTATCAATCATTAAGTAAGTTGGAAAGCCATGAACATTAAGATGACTCATGATCAGATCAGTCATTTCCACATCGTCAATAAAAATCTGTATAGTGTTGGTTATAGTAGGAGCTAATTTAATCCAGTTTTCTTTGGTAGAGCGAAGCCAAATTACAGCAAATTTGGTGCCGTTTTCTTTGAAATGTTCCCTCAGCGACTCACTACCCTTTAGCGCTGCTCGGCATGGACCGCACCAAGTCGCACTTATGTCAAGGTATATAGGATAACCTTCGTATATATTTATAAGCCATTTTATAGGATTCTCATCAGTAAGTTCCTTGATTTCGCCATCTGCATATACAATAATGCCGCCGCGTTTAATTCTGTCAATTGAAATTTCATTGAGAGACTTCTCATGCACATAAAGACGGTTATAATAGTTGTTATTGAAAAATACAGACCTGTCCGGTACAGGAGCTTCCTCATCGCAGGCATACATAATATCTTTGACAATACCTTTGGGAGCAGTATTTCGGACGTCGGGAAATTGATTCATTATTGCAGAAAGATGATATGGATATATCATGACCTTAGTGTTGTCTTCATTAAAAAGGTCAAAAATGGGATCAAGAAAAAAAGCTCGTTTTTCTTCGATATTTCTTCCTTTATAATCCATTGCGTTATTTGCAAGAGTATATATATTATCAGTGTAGAGCATTGAGATTACTTCATTGGAAAGATTATGCTTTTTGGCATAGCAGTCGATACTATCTCGTCCGTCCTCTACGTTTTTCTTGAAGATTGGCATATATGTAGCAAGCGGAGTTGTGTCATTGGGCAGTCTTCTTGAATTGTAGAAAGAAGACAGATACTGAAAGGCAGGATCATATTGCTGATTTATATCTGCCTTGTCTCCTGAAAAAGTGACTGAAAGAGGTGAAGTGGATGCATCTATACCCATATAAATGGAATCTCCGGGAGCTGCAAACGCGTTTATGAAGTGACGGTTGTAGCTGACAGTGAATGTATGAGGAAAGGACAATGGAATTTTTTTAACGAATAAACCATCTTCTCCTAACTCACATATTTCTCTGACTCTTTTATTTGAAATGTCACACTCATTAATTATGAGAGTATGGGGCATACCATCGGTATTATTAAATACGTGTCCGGCAACTGTTATGGTGTCAGTTGCTTGTCCATATCCTGATAGGAAAATAGACAAAAGCACCATTAAGGCAAGAAGTCTGTTTATTTTCATGAGATGTTTTGTTTTGTAGTTTCTTTATTTTGGACGCAAAGTTAATGTCTCTAATTCCGATGTGCCATACCTCAATGGGTACGATTGCATACTCCTTGAAAAAAGATTGATAGCCTATACTTAAGGCATGTTTTTTGGTTCATATACCAGAGGAGATATTTGCACAGCTTGTCTTTAATTATTTAGCTATTTCTTCGTTAAGAAGTTTCTTAATGTCTTCAAGTTCGTGGAGAGATCCTGAGTAAGCAATTGAGCCATCTTTTCCTATCACTATATAAGATGGATAAGCACTCAGAGCATATTTGCTCATAATCTCCTGCATCTGTGTCTGTGAAAGTCGCATATGCTCACCATCTATAGACTTAATTTTCTCATCCCATACATTCTCGGGAGATGTCTCGTCTGCAAGATATACAAATTTAACATTATCAGAATAGTTTTTCTTTTCCGGCTCCAATGCAGAAATTGCTTGGAGGCACGGAGAACACCATGTTCCCCATATATCAATGTATATAACCTTTCCTTTATATTTCGCTGCAATCTCCTTAAGCACTGCTTCGCCTGAATTTATAGCGTCTATTTCCAAAACATTCAACTTTGCACGTTCCAAAACTTTGGCCATTTCATTATTCTGAGTCATTATGAAGTCGTAAATGATGTCATTAACACGCTTACGACAATTGGCTATTTTAATTTCAGAAAGAGTATTATGTTGCTCAATATAACTCATATATGTATATGCTGCCAGAAGTTGATTCATTTGTGAAGAATCTTTTCCATTATGTCTGTTAAAGTTTTCAATTGCCTTGTCAATTATCTTTTCAAATTCCCAATCCTCATAATAATTTTCATACTTTTCGTTGAAAGCTGAAATTATAGAATTATTATCATTAAGGAAACTGCTTATCCCGGTAACAATATCGTTTTCAAAAGGTATGTTAACGGCATCTTGAAGCGATAAATGATATCCCTCTTCATCTAAACTTTGAATCCAAGACAAATAGTGAGAACTGACATCTAAGAACTTACTAAACTCCCCATTATTTAGGCAAGTCATCAGTTTTTTTGCATTAGCTATCTCCTTTCCTTGAAGATTGAGAGAATCACAATAATGCAAGACTCTCCCACTGATAACTTTTGCATATTCATCTACAATCTCCTTTGGAACACAGTAAAGATTGTTGGAAATCAAGCTTCTGGCTAAGTCCGCATCTTCCCCAGTCACAATATTATTCTCAATCAGGTAAGAATAATAATCAGGAGGAATATTATCTATACTCGTTGGCAGATTATCAGCAAAAGGATTGTACGCTTCCATGATAAACGAGTCAAAATCGGAAGCCCACATGAGTTCCGGATCATCTACATCAATCTCTCTATAAAAATCATAATATGTTGAGTCAATATCATCGAAATGAAGTAAGGTATGAACATCGAGAAGTGTACATAGCATGTCATTGTTGACTTGAATATTCATCAGCTGCTTCACCGTTGGGGTTAACGAAAGTCTTCTTATCTTATCTTTACAGTTTGCTTTATGACGCATGACGTCTGCTTTAAACTCTGACACTGACTTATATTGTTTATTTCTTGACAAGTTGTTGAAAAAAGAGTCCCAAACCATGTCATGTCCAATATTCAAAGCGATCTGGTTGTTGATCTCCTCGTTTGCTCCCGTGAATACTACGCTTCCATCTTTGCCGTTATGACCATTTGACCAGCGGTGGGCTTGATTAATAGTCACTTCAGACTCTTTATTAGGGGAAAGATATATCAAACTAAAAAATCCAGGAGCTTCAAAAAAACAAGGTTGGTAAGATTGATAGAGTGGCAATTCAACTTCGAACGATCCTTCAGTATTGACAGACGCAACCCCAATACTTTTATCTACCATTCTGCCAAGTGAAGATCGTGGTGTAACTTTCACTGAAGTTTTATCCCCATCAGGTTTATAATTTAGAATTTTCCCTTTTAGCACAGCTATTCCTTTCTCCCATTTCTGTGCGGGGAGATCATTTAGCAATTCAATAGATGTCTGACTGTCAAAAGTCTTGTCTGTGTGTACACCTTCCAATCTGTAATCAGTGTTTCCATCACCTTCAATGAAATCGAATGATTTAGTTTTGATTGGCAATGGCTCGAACGAGAGTGTGAAGATGGAATCACCTAATGCCTGAATATCCATTCTCTTACCAAGTTCGATTCCATTTGCACTTCGGAGTGGGTAACTTTTCCCATCATGCACAAGCTTTACACTCGGCTGAAGAGTAATGTTATTGCGCAAATAACTGTAAGTGTGAAGTGTAACACTGGTAGAATCGGGAGTCAATTCTACAGTGTCAATGAATAGGTGGGCTGTATTGGTGTAATCGATCAACGGATTCTGCATTTTTACTGTTTTGGCACCCATTGCTAAAACAGATACGAAAAACATTGAACCAATGCTTATTTGCCTACACAATTTAGTTAGATTATCTTTCATATTCGTGTTTTTATGTTACTTAATTTTTGTGAATTGAAAAACGTTGATTTTTACAATTGAAGATGTCCATTATTTATGTTGCAAAATTACTACTGAAAAACTTCTCTTGCCATACCCAAATGGGTACGATTGCATATCTGCGAGATTTTTTTTTCAGTTCGAAATTTTTTATCCTCAAATCAAAACGTACCCATTTGGGTATGGCATAGTAAATGAAGATGTAATAATTTTGCGGTGGATAATTCTGCTGTTGGCATCGCGCACCGGCTTTTAGCCGACTTGCGCTGAATTTCCACGCGCGATTATCCAATTGCTATGTAAAAAAATGACTTATATGACAAAAGAAGAAAGAGTACTGATAAATGAGTGCCGGATAATTATATTCGGCGAGGGAAATTTCCTAATATATGTTAAGAGTGAGTTGGAGCTAATTGGTTTCAAAGAGATTTATAACGTGTCTGAGACTGATCCATCAAAGTTCAGTCACCATAAGGGTATCATTATTGAGCATATAGTAGACAGGATTCCTCTTGTAGCCGATGTTGTCAATATTCCTATAATATATGCGTTTGACTTTATTGAGGGTGCTGGTGCTATTGTAGTATTCCCTGAAGATGAGAAGGATTTCCTTAATAAACAGAATATCTGCGTGTGGGCGGCTGAATATCTGTCGGGATATTGTGCCTTTTGGAACGTCGAGGATAGCGATTGGCTTCATGATAATCTTCCCTCCATAAAAGAGAGTAATACATCTATGGAAGCTCAGAAAACAGCCGCTCATATATGCGCACGGATAGCTGCCAACATCGCTGTCAGAAGGGACGTGAAGCGTTATCCACGATTTTATCTGTGCAGGAACCTAAAGTAACTTGTTGTTGGTGGCTGCTATGATTGCCTCTGTTATGTTGCGGACACCAAGTTTTTCAAAAAGTTGCTTGCGGTATTTCTTGATGGTGTCGGGGGAAAGACACATCTTGTCGGCTATCTCCGACATGGTAAATCCCTGAATCGATAGAGTTATGACCGATTTCTCACCTTCAGTGAGAGTAGGCATACTCCTTTTGTCCCACCGGCGTGTCAGGCGGTTGTATTCAAAATACTCTGGAGAGCCAACACGGTGCATCTCGATATGTCCGGGGGTAGTATGATTGGAAGCTGAGACTACGCAGAGGGCAAGCCAGATCCGACCATCGGAAGTAAGGGCAATCGGAGTGAGTTTATGATTTATGAGAATTGGGTGACCATCGTTCAATACATGAAAATCATACTGAATATACCAATCTTTCCGCTCTTCAATAGGAATGGCACTTTGAAAGGCGAAACCGACTCTGTTAAGCTCAAGCAGAAGCGACTGCTCATCCTGTGGCACATATTCAAGATAGAAACGGTAGCCCAACTCCTTCATCTGTTCCGGCGATAGTCCGCACAGGAACATTGGATTAGGAGATACGTATAAGAAGTTACGCTTGAAGTAGTCGATTATATAGACACTCTGATAGGTGGAACGTGAAAACGCCTCAGCCGAGCGAATGTACTCTTCCGCTCTGCTATAGTCAAGCTCTTCCGGAAGCTTCACCTCATTATCCGGTATGAAAAAATCATCTGTATTGCCTCGCATAACTTATCTTTAATAACCTATCAGAGAAATTATGCAAAGTTCGGAATAAAAAGTCAATTTGACGTAAAACAAAGTTTATGTCAGGGCTTTTCAGATAGTTTTTTACGTATTCTACTTAAATAAATGGGAGTTACAAGCAAGTATGAAGCGATCTCACGCATAGTGACTATATCCATTATCTCAGGATATTTCGTTATCAGGTCCAGATAACGTTCTGTGGGTGACTTCCTGTATATTTCAAGATGACGTTGATAAATATCTATGAATAATGCATCCGAAATTGTATCGTGCATTTCAACCTCAATGGTTTCAATTAATTTCTTTATCTCTTGAAAATTAACTTGCCAAACTGTTGTATCACATCCGGCGACAATAGAGACTTCTGATTGAATTCTACGATATGAATTATTAAAATCACATACACACTCGTTTTCAAAAGCAAATCCAACTACTGCCTCATTCCCTTCCGTCGTAACTGTTATGTATTTGAAATAACCTGTTTCAACGCATCCAAAATATTTTCCGATACTTCCCTCCTGAACAAATGCTTCACCTTTGGCATATCGACATAGACGACCATGTTTTCGACAGTAATCGATTAATGGCGTCAGATTTACCAGATACTTATATCTATTAAATTTGTTCATTTAGTTGTGGGAATATTCGTGTGCAAAATTACTAAAAAATTCTGACTTGCGAAAGATGTAGAGGGCTGTTTCTAAGAGAAGTAGCTTGATTTTGACAATTTTCCTATATAATCAATAGACAGACTAAGCTTTAAAGCCTGATCTGTCTATTAGCAAACGTCAAATTCCGACATGACGTGACGGAAAACGTGGTGGACTAACCGGAAGCGGATAACGAGGCTGAGGTTCCGCTACCATTGAAGGTTTATGTCCCTGCTCAGTATTGGTTGGATGAACGACAACGGTGTTTGAGGTCGTTTCCGGCTTGACCGCAGTCTGGGGATGTTGGGATTGCTCCTGCTTTACCTCAGTGCCGTCCTTCTCATCCTGCTTAGGAGCAAGTTCGGCGGTTATCTTACGGTCGAGGGCTGCCAGTTCGGATTTGAGTTGCTTCAACTCGTCCTCCTTGCCCCATGTCTTTGAGATGATGGCTTCAAGCTGTGGAACATCGGCTTTGAGTCTGGCAGTCCGTTCCTCATACTGGGCGATGATACCCGGTATCTTCTCCAAGTCAATATATTTTAAAATCTAACTTTTGTTGAATTCCCATTTCGTGACACAATGTAGATTCCTTTGGGAAGTACTGACATGTCATTGCCCATCCTGGCCCCGTTAAGATCATATATCTCAGTGGTTGCATTAGGAGCGGAGTCAGCTGGTATAGTCAATATGCCGGATACAAGATTTGAATAGTCAATGTCTTTTAGCCATTGTTCTATTAATGCATGACTGTTGGATGTCTCTGAGGAACGGATCCACAGGTTAGGTTCAAGAAACTTTCCATCTGGTATTAGTCGCTTTGCGTCTGCCACAACGCTACTGATGCCCGAAGAGTGACTTGAAACGATAATACCTATACTCTTGCCAGCCATCTTTCCCCCGTTTTGGAAAAGATATGTCTGTAAAGGAGCTGCCATCTGGCTCCACCAAAGAGGAGCGCCAACTATTATAGTGTCGTATTCTTCAAGATTTACGTTTACCGGGTCTATTGCCGGATATGAGGAGGCATCATTCGGATTATTGCGTATGGCAGCAATCTGTGTGCTGCCTATGGCATAATTGTTTGCTGCATAATCAAGTCCCTTTTCTGCCGGTTGAATTTCGACTACGTCACATTCGATCTGGGTTTTCAGTTCATTGACTATGCTTTCCACATTATTTGTATAGCTGTAATATACAACCAAGGTCTTTGCTGTCATGGTGATTGACATGGCAAATAGTGCCAACATAGAGAAAATAATCTTTTTCATGTCTTTGATCCTATTTTATTGAAACTTCAATTATGATATGGGCTCTAAATAAATTCTATTTCAGAAGGACATATATTCATATCTCTCAATATCTCCATTTCGTTTTCCTCCAATGGAATTTCTACTCGCTCGCAATTGTTGGGCGTTTTGATATAGCGTTCCTGCTTCAGAAAACGACTTATAATATCTTGAGGATTGCATCTGTATCGGGATGCTAAATAGCGCACAACGTCATCATTTATGACATCGGCTGAAATCAGTATTTTGCTTATTATTTCCATACTCTAATATTTGATGATGCAAAATTACTGCTTGATAATCATACCGACGTATCAAAAATATAGTATTATGTATCTTTTTTACGGATTGGTTAACAGTGGTTTTTTCATTATCTGTAATTAGGGTTGCGATTTCTGTATTTGTGGTATATGTTTTTATCATTGTCAGACGTTAGTTTTATATAACCCCAATTTATCTACCTAATGAAGTTCAGATAACTTCAATGCTTGAAATTTTATGAAAAAATGTTTTTTATCAACTATAATGATCGTTTGTTCTATTATGGTAAATGCACAAAACCCCACAAAATTGACCTCCACTGAGGTCAATCCCAACCAGACAGCCGGACGTGCTCAACTTGGTGAGTTTGCCCCGAAATTTGCAGAGCTCAATGATGATGTTCTTTTCGGCGAAGTCTGGAGTCGTACAAATAAATTATCTAAGCGAGATAGAAGTATAGTTACGGTAACTGCTCTTGTGGCAAGTGGAATCATCGACCAGTCTCTTAGTTTTCATCTTCAGGAGGCAAAGAAGAATGGCGTGACAAAAACTGAAATATGCGAAGTCCTTACCCAAGTGGCTTTTTATGCTGGATGGCCTAAGGCTTGGGGTGCTTTTCGTCAGGCTGTAGAAGTATGGAAAGACAGCAACGATGCTGCCGATGCAAAGCAGAAATTTGAGCAGGAATCCATTTTCCCAATAGGCGACCCTAACACTGAATACGCTAAATATTTCATCGGGAACAGCTATCTTGCCCCTCTCTCTGCTGATCAGGTGAATTTCTCAAACGTTACATTCGAACCTCGTTGCCGCAACAATTGGCACATTCATCGTGCTTCTGAAGGTGGTGGTCAGCTGCTTGTAGGGGTTGCCGGACGCGGTTGGTATCAGGAAGAGGGAAAACCTGCTGTCGAGATTCTTCCAGGCACTGTAATTCATATTCCCGCCAACGTCAAGCATTGGCACGGGGCTGCTGCCGACAGTTGGTTTTCTCATCTTGCTTTCAGTGTCCCGGGCGAAAACACTTCTAATGAATGGCTCGAACCGGTCTCAGATGAAGAATACGATAAACTCAAATGACCAATTAGCTAAGAGCCCATCTCATATTTATGAGATGGGCTCTTAGTGTGCATATAAGTTGAGAAAGGCGCTGAGTAGTGATACTCAGTGCCTTTCTTGCTAAATCTTAAATGTCTTTAATTAGTCAATTATATCAAGAGATGTGGCTATGATGTTTTGAACTATGAGGAAAAGGGGTTGTGGCTATTGTAAAGCTATGTATTTTTTATTACCTTTGTAGCCATAAATATTCTACATCTTAAATCTATTAAGTAGCTCGCAAAAATTAATGATATGATAAATGCGAGATAATCTTGAGGCAGGTTGGCTGCGGAGTGAAGGAGCTTAGCGAGCTAAGCGACTGAACGACAATTCCAAGATGGCCAAGATTAGACGCGGTTATCAGATCAAGATCTTTCAAGCTGCTTGGTTTTCATATATCGTTTAATTTTTGTGAGCTACTTATGAAAGTAAATCAATTCCTTGCAGGCTTGCTGTTAGCTTCGCCTTTTACCTTGAATGCACAAGTTGTGATAGATATTGATGCTGCTCAGAGAGGTCCTCTTGTCAGCCCTACCCATTATGGTATTTTCTATGAAGATATCAATCATGCAGCTGACGGTGGCTTATATGCAGAATTGATTCGCAACCGCTCATTTGAAGATGATGCAACTCCTTGCAACTGGCACGGCGTTGGGGATGCTCAGATAGCTTTAGTTCAGAATGATTTGCTCAACGATGTGCAGCACAATGCTCTTAACGTCATAGTCTCTCGTCCCGGTGATGGTGTGCGCAACGAAGGATTCTGGGGTATCAACGCAGTGAAAGGAACTACATATAAACTATCCTTTTGGGCAAAGAGTGATAAAAAATACAAAGGAACTGTTACTGCTCGTCTTCAGTCGACAGATGGAAAAAATCTCGGACAATCTGAACTGAAAGTGTCTTTATCCAAAGACTGGAAGAAATATACAGCAACTATCGTGGCGTCTGCCGACGATCCAAAGGCGGAATTCACTCTTACTGCCGACAAGCCTGGTCAGTTTCAGCTTGACGTAGTCAGCCTATTCCCGCCTACATTCAAGAATCGTGAGAATGGTATGCGTCCTGACTTGGCACAGATGCTTGCAGATATGAATCCGACCTTCATGCGTTTCCCCGGCGGATGTTTCGTTGAAGGGCAGGAAAGCCCTGACAACGCTTTCAGATGGAAACGCACCATTGGTTCTATCGAGCAAAGGGAAGGACATAAAAATATCAACTGGGGCTACCGTACGAGCGATGGTATTGGATACCATGAGTATTTGCAGTTGGCAGAAGACTTAGGCGCAAAACCTCTGTTTGTAGTGAATGTCGGAATCTGGCATGGAGGTTGCACACCCTACGATCAGATAGGTGACTGGATTCAGGAGTGTCTTGATGCCCTTGAATATGCCAATGGCGATGTCACAACGAAGTATGGTAAGATGCGTGCTGACAACGGTCATCCCGAACCATTCAATTTGGAATTTATTGAGATCGGCAATGAGAACTACAATTTCCATATGGACGATAATTCCGACCAAAGCGACCATTATCCGGAGCGTTACATACAATTCTACAATGCCATCAAGGAGAAATATCCTAATGTGAAATGCATAGGTAATGTTGAGTCGTGGGCTACTGACTACCCTTCTTGGCGCAACGATTATCCGGTGGATATAGTAGATGAGCACTACTATCGCAATCCTAAATGGTTTGCTGACAGATTCAATAAATACGACGACTACGATCGCTCCAAGCATAAGGTTTATGTCGGCGAGTATGCTGTCACAAGTAACTTTGGAGATATCGGCAATCTAAATGCCGCCTTGGGAGAAGCAGTCTATATGATGGGTATGGAAAATAATTCTGATGTGGTCGTGATGAATTCATATGCCCCTATATTTGTGAATGAGAATGATGCGCGCTGGCGTCCTGATATGATCCGTTTCAATTCTTCAGAGGTTATGGGCACTCCTTCCTATTATGTCCAGCAGTTATTTGCTAATAATATTGGCAAGCAGGTTGTCAAGACCGACTGGACATATGATCTTACTAAGCCACAGCCCACTGAAGAGGAGAAAGACCATTCAGTGCATGTCGGGTATGCTACATGGGGCACACAATCAGCTTATCGTAATCCACAGCTTATCATTGATGGAAAGGTCATTAACCTAAGCGAATATAATAATTGGGAGACGATTAGTGGGAAATGGAATGTGTCTCCTTCAGAAATAGTCCAGACCAGTGATCAGCAGCCTGCGATGATTGTATGCCCGGCAAAGATCGAATCTGATAAATATACAGTCAAGGTGCAGGCTAAGAAATTGGCGGGCATTGAAGGTTTCATGGCAATGTTCGGATATAAGAATCCTGAAAACTATGCGTGGTATAATGTAGGCGGATGGACGAACTCTCAAGACAATGTGGAGCAATCTATCGACGGCAACCGAGTTCCATTGTGCAGAGACAAGCGTTTCAGCGTAGAAACCGACCGCTGGTATGACTTGCAGGTCGACGTTGAAGGGGATAGTGTACATTGCTACATTGACGGTAAACTTGATCTCACTTGCAAGACTCAGAAAGGAAGCGCCTATGAAGGGGTTTATGCTTCTACCACTATCGACGATGATGCAAAGATAATGTATGTGAAAGTAGTAAACGTTGGGGATGGATATGCAGATGGAGTGGTGCGTCTGTCAAATTGTGCAGTAGACTCAAGCAAGGATGATGCTCTTCAGCTTATTAGATTGTCTTCCGCTAAAGGCAAAGATGAGAATACAATCGCAAATCCTCAGAATGTATATCCAGTAGCCGGAAGCATTAAGGAAGGAAACGCTAATGAGGTGCTCTTCAATGTGCCAGCTTATTCAGTGAATATATTAAAAATCAGAATAAAATAAGTCGTGTTATTGGAACCGAATATTCAGGAGACCACCTCGGTCTACTTCAATAATATTATCCGACGAGATGTCAGTCCTATCACCGTCGAAGAGCTTGATCCTCGTGCTTTCTGTGCTCAGCATTTGCGAACGTCTGCCCGACATAGACCGAGAGGGTGAATGCAGTCAGGAAAACAATGCTACCTTCGACAAGCTGATGCGCGACTTCAAAGACACCCCGATACCCTTCGCTATGGAATTATTCTTGTGAAGCTACATATTGTATTTTTGGACTTCGTAGAACTTTTTACGGTATTTGGGCGAGAGTATGCTCACTCTAAATTGTTATATAAAAAAATGAGCCATGACAAAATATCATCTGGAATCAATTGCCAAGAAAAAGGCATCCATAGAATCTTGGAAGAAGCAGCCGTTGAGTCTCGAAGAATATCTCTCGCAATTCAAGAGATTGCGCGAACAACGTCTTGCAAGGGAGTCCAAATCCATGGAATTGGGAACAAATAAGTAAACTGTATCCGATTTTTGTCTGTGCTCAGCATTGTAATCTGATTGCGATATAATATGTAGGTATCGATAAAATTTAGTATCTTTGCATCCGTAAAACCACGGAATTTATGAAGATTGATTTAGGCTACATACAGCGTTTGGCTGCGGACCATGAAGGCGTTGACGTTGAGTTTAAAGAGACTACAGGTCAACTTGACCGTGGAATGGAGACATTGTGCGGTATGCTCAATTGCAATGGTGGAATTGTAATCTTTGGAATTAAAAATTCCGGTAAGATTGTAGGACAGGAGGTAGGTGATAAGACAACTCGCATGATAGGAGAGGCTCTGCGTCGTTTTGAGCCATCCGTTGAAATGCAGCCTAGATATATCAAACTTATAGATTCTGACAAACTATTGATTGTCTTTGAGGTTGAAGGCAATAATCCCGAGAGACCATATTCATATGACGGCAGACCATATCAACGTCATGACAGCGTTACGTCGGTGATGCCACACGATAGGTACACACGTATGATTATGCGACGTGGCGGACTCAAATATAAGTGGGATACTTTGCCCCAACGAAAATTTGAAATTTGAGGATCTTGACGAGAGCCGTATTCATTGGGCAATCCGCCAAGCTTTGGAACTTGGTCGGTTGAAAGATGGTGCTTATACACGCGATCCGATTGCAATACTTGAAAAATTCAAGGTGCTTAAAAATGGTGTGTTTAGCAATGCTGCAGCAGTACTTTTCGGAAAAGACTTCTTCTATTATCATAATTGTATCATCCGGCTTGCACGTTTCCGGGGAACAAACAAACGGGAATTTATAGATAACCAGCAGATTGAGGGGAATATCTTTGATTTGCTCAATGAGGTCACGCCATTCTTCCTGAAGCATCTTTCCGTTTCAAGTCGCTTTGAGGGAATGTATCGCAAAGATGAGCTGGAAGTGCCGATAAATGCTTTGCGAGAATGTTGTTCCAATGCACTGGCTCACATGGATTGGAGAAAGACTGCTTCGGTTGGAGTGGCGATATATGATGATCGCATAGAGATTGAGAACGCAGGTTTGCTGCCGGAAGATATACCGGCTGAACAGCTTACTTACGGTTCCCAGATCCTTGACTCCCATACATCAGAACCTCCAAACGAAACAATAGCTCGTGTGATGTATTATAGTGGTGTGATAGAACATTGGGGCAGAGGACTATCTATAATATTTGAAGAGTGCAATCGTGCGGGGCTTCCACAGCCGACAGTGACCGATGAGAGAGGTGTAGTCAGAGTTACATTTAAGCGTCCGAATTTATCAGGTCAGAAGAATGGCACGATAAATGAGCCGATAAATGAGCCGATAAATGAGCCGATAAATGAGCCGATAAAATCTTTAACAGAAATTGAGAATATAGTATTATCTATTATCAAAGGAAATCCGGGTATCAGCCGAAAAAAGATTGTCCCCTTATCTGAGAAAAGTGAAGCGACTGTTAGAAGAGCTTTGAAAGTTTTGGGCGATTTGGGATTTATTGAATATCGTGGTTCAAATAAGACTGGAGGCTTTTTTAGCTTGTGACGATTGCGCAACATCCATAGGATAAGGTGTAATAAACGATTATACCTTCTTCTTGTGTAAGTTTTACAAAAAAGTCACTATTCAAAAACTTTTTATAACACCGTGGTGTTATAATTACACAAGAATAATAATTTAAAGATTGAAAGAACCTATATGGAAAAGAAAATCATTTTAAATAAACTATTCAACGTCAAAACATTCCATGAGACTGTCTATATTGCCCAAGCTGGTTCCTATAAAACAGAAAGTGGGAAAATTGTAGAGCTGCCAAATAATACTGAAGTCACCGCCGGCACAGTATTCTATAGTAAGGAGTTCTCTGTCGAAAATCTCCCGTCATTCAATAATGAGACAATGATAGAGGCATTGCTCTTCGTCATCACCATGACGCATTGGTTTTGGGAGCATGGGGGTGTGGAGCATATAGGAATCCACCGAAACATATAGCATCCTTATTTCATGAAGTCATTAATGAAAAGGAGTTTAAGAATAAGTTTAGGAAAATAGTCTTCGCCATCCTCGAAGACCATAACTCAAGTAAAGCCCATAATCCGGAAGGCAATTTCCTTCCTTTCCTGAAAGAATTCTGCAATTACCCCTGGAACTGAAATTACTTTCGACTGAACAAGACAGCCACCGCACGTGTTGGAAAAGTAAAAATTATGATTATGAAACCTCAGGAATTACTTGATTTGACCGGATTGGTGGCGATAGTCACAGGTGCCGGTGACGGAATAGGTGCGGGATGTGCCGAGATACTTGCAGCTGCAGGAGCTAAGGTCGTGGTGAGCAATCGCACCCTGTCGAAAGCAGAGAGTATTGTGTCCGCCATAAAAGAAGCTGGTGGAGAAGCTGTGGCTTGCGCTTGCAATGTCCTTATGGATGAAGACCTCGTGAATTTGGTCGATTTCACACTCAACACATATGGCAAAATCAACATTCTTATCAATAACGCCGGCGGAGGAGGTGGCGGTACGGAAAGCCCATTCAAGATCGACCGTGCTTATGTGGAGAAGATATACAATATGAATGTGTTCGCTCCATGGCGTCTGTGCCAACTTACAACTCCTCACATGGAAAAAGCTGGCTACGGAAGCATTGTCAATATCTCTTCAATGAGCAGCATCAATCATAGCCCGGGTATAGCTATTTATGCTTCCACAAAGGCAGCCCTCAACCACATGTCGGCAAATTTAGCGCACGACTTCGGTCCGATGGGCATCCGCATTAACTGTGTCGGACCGGGCGCAACCCGCACAGCCGCATTGGCGGGGGTGATGACTCCCGAGATAGAATCACGTATGCTGTCGCATACTCCGATACATCGTCTCGGTGAAGTGTCAGATATAGCCCAAGCAGTTCTTTTCTTCGCTTCTCCTATGTCTCCATGGATTTCAGGCCAAACGCTGATGGTAAATGGAGGCGGAGTCCAAACCCTCGATTAGACTAAGAGCCCATCTCAAATTTTTTGAGATGGGCTCTTAGCTAAATTAGAAGAATAGGAAACGTTTATGTTTTTTCTTTTCTTTTTTCTTCTTCTCTTTCTCTTTTCCTGTGGCTTTGGGCGTGGTCGGAGCTTCTATAAGTCCTTCTTGTATGAGTCGCAATGAATCAGCGGCACTCAACTCATAGTCGCTTTCAAGATCAAAACCGGCAGGTTGGGCTATCTGTAATTTGGCAAAGCGGGAGTTGCGCACTCCGCGTTTAAAGACCGCCTCTATCTGGTCTATAAGATTAATGCGAGCATTATTCACTATGTCTACACTCTCAATGGCAGTGTTTTCGTTGAATTTGGCTCCTCCAAACCGCACTTTATATTTCTTTGGATTTCCCTTCACGGTGATTCCAAATTTGAAAGGTATTGGTGATTTCAATACCGACAAATGATAGTCGAAATCCATGTCAATGTTATTATAACCGTATACCCCCAACCTATACCGGTCTATATCAAAGGCAAATGGATACACTCGCATCAGACCGTCGGCTACCGTCATCTCTACATTCAGGCTATGGATAGTATTATCAGCCTTATTCTTGAATCCAAGCCATTTCCCTAATGTCTGATATTTCTTTGGATCGATAAAAGCAAGATTATCGCCGGTTATCTTAATGGCTGCATTGAGTGAGGGAAGGGAAATATTCATTCCGGAGTCTATCCGGCATGTCGCAGCTATATTAGCTCCGATAAAGCCCGAAAAGTCATGCATCAAAGGCGTGATAGAGTCAATGGCAGGCACGAGCTTGACAAACTTTGCAATATTGAAATCCTTCACATCCAGACCGAACCCGAATTGCATATCTTCTTCCTTAGGAGCTGAATATAGGGCAGAAAGCGATAAGTTGCCGAAATCGGAATTTGTTTTCATATCATGAATGCTTACACCTCCGTCGTATATAAGGAAGTCTCCGCCCATATTGATCAAGTCTACATCGCTATACAATAAGTGTCTGGTATCAAGTCGAAGATTAGCGTCGATATTTACAGGTATCAACACCGGCGACGATCTTCCGGGTCCCTTCTTCGAGAGTGCATTGAGTTTTGACTGTAGTGAGGCGTCGTCGTCAGCTTTCAATTCCTTGATTTTACCATTCTTCCTGTCAGATACGTAGGAAGCCCCTGTGAAGACAGATGCAGCCAACTCATTGATGTCAATGGTATCGCTGAGCAAAGAGAAGGTCCCTTTAAGATCATTACGAACTCCAGCCGTAAGAGCACGCCTGACATTCGATATTCGTCCTGACATAGTAATGTCTGAGTGTCCTGCCTCAACTGAAATATTAGAAATATTTACGGTGTCATTATTAAATGTCAGAGCCACTGTAGATATTTGGGTTTGCAGAGGGAAAAGAGGCGTGAGGAGACGTGCATTGTTTGTATTGACCGATCCGCTCAATTTCCACTCATTGAGGAATCTACGGAATTGTGGTGTTAGATTCCATACAAGCACTTCCTCATTTCCGGCGCCTACATCGCCATACACCCTCTTTGTCTTTTTTCTATGGGTTCGCTTATAATATACGTATTTATATACGTCTTTTGGCGCTATGTAAGAATATTCTTTATGCTTTGTCCGACTTGTCTGACTTGTCCGGCGTGGCTGAGCAGTCTGACTTGTCTTGCTTCCTTTTAAGAGAGATGCTTTCACCTTAGTATCATGCAAAAGCACCCGATCCGAAAGAGAGCCGGCAGAGACAGACCCTATATTAAGATCAGCCAATATTTCAGGCATTTTCCCACTTCTTTTAGTTTCCTTTAAGCTGACTTTGCCTCCGATATTTCGTATCTTTGCTCCGGCACTGTCGGTGATAGAGACAATATTGAAGCGACCTACGGTCAGATTTCCCAACACTGGCACCATACGGGTTGTGTCTGTCGCAGTCGAGGCATCCATTCCTGCATTGAGACTTATATTCCCCAGGGCCAGGTCGACACCGCTTACAAGTATTGTAGCCGTATCCACAGCGATTTTAGTCTTCAACAGCGGAAGATCGTTGACTATGCGTTTTGAATCGAGGTCGATTTTAGCCTGCCCTATCTCCACCATCTTGCTTGTGTCGGCAGATAAAAAGTAAACATCTTTTGCCGCCACAGAGCCATCAGCAATCAGGCGATGCATATGTTCCGGCTTGAACATAGACACGCTCCCTTTTGCTTGCAGATCGGCAGTGATAACTCCGGCAAGATAGCCTGATACTTTCTCCAACACGATGGGTGGAAGATCCTGAAAATCAACTTTCCCTTCGACGTTGGCATCGAATGATGGGTCTGACACGGGAGTGGAAACAAAGGCTGAAGCCATAAGCTGCGTCCCCGGACCAGCTATCGTAAATCTCTGTAAATCGACTGTTGTCCCATCCGGAAAATTAGTCACTGTATTGATTGTCAGATCTAAAGCCAGATCCTTCAAATGAGCTTTCCCATAGTCAAGTATAGAAGGAGGCATCGATATGCTGATCTTGGCTGTTGGAAGGGTATCTGTAGCAAGATTCATTGACTTCAGAAGTTCGAGTCGTCCCCCTATTGTGGCATCAGTATTGAAGTAAGGTTCATAAAGCCGATGTTCCTGACGGATTGAATCGGGAAGCAGGGTAAGCAAATCTGAAATGGCAACCGGCTTCAAATCTACAATTCCCTTTTTGACAATAGGACTCTCTGTCAAGTCGATTTCTCCCGAAACGACAGCCTTTATAAATGCTCCTCTCAGCTCCATTTCGTCCATAGCTACTATACCCGGTTGCGCAGGATTCCAATATACTTTGCCATTGACTCCAAAATTGATTTGGTCAAGATTCGTGATTAATGTTGCTTTAGGAGAAGTGACATTTCCGTTGATTTTCAGCCGGTAGGTCGGCTGCTCGTTGCCGTCAACAGCGGCATCTGTAAGCAATAACACAGATGCAGAAGTCGAATCAGCTGCATTGTAAAATCGTATTTCCTTTGGTTGTTCGATGGCAAAACGATCTATACGAAATCCTGGCATCTTCTTTTTTGGGGGCGCAGTAGTGTCTGTTGGAAGTGCTATGATGTCATAATTGGCTTTTCCGTCGTGCGCAATGACAAGGTTTACCCCTAATCCTCGCAAAACGACATTGTGCATCGACAATTCATTGTCTACTATTAATCGCTTGATATCCAGCGATCCCGCCATATAGTTGAGAGAGAGTAGGGAGTCGGCATAATTAGGCAATAGCCCTCGTTTATTATCAGGCAGAGAGTCAAATGCATGCGATATGACGTAAAGATCCTCTATCTCTACTCCGAGAATAGGGAAATGGGGATGAAACCCAAGTTTTAGTTTGCCAATCTTTACGTGCCCGTCGACATAGTCATTGGCAATTTCCTCTATCATAGGGGCAAGACGGTCAGAGTCAATAAACTTTACTGCGCAAAAGAGGAGGATGCACACGATGACCACGACTGAAAGGAGTGTCCAGCCGCACACCTTGAGTATCTTCACGAAAAGATTACCCTTCTTGCTCTCAATCTTATTGTCACTACCGTCCATATATCATTATCTGATAATCCCTTAATCCCACATTCTAATGACCCCCAACTTTCATATGCGAAAGATGAATTACAAAATTACAAAACAGAATCGGAATCCGCAAGTGTTAAATTAATCATTTTACGCCAAAATTAATATTATTTTACAAACCATCGGTCAATCATAGCGTTATAGCGATATAAAAACTCAAAGAGTATTGTCCTCTTTTATTCATGCCGAAGCCATCGTAGCAATAAGATCTCTGATGCATGCGTACGGGAGCGTTTAATATATAGAGAGTTTTAAATCTATTGTTTTTTATCAAAATCTTAATTACTATGAACGATGCTAATTATCGCTTCGGCGACGCTAAGAGCGAGGCTTTTGGCACAGACGCAATGCTTAAACAGGCTCCTGTAGAGAAAATTCCTGACGGACCTACAATCCCTGAAGTTGCCTATGAAATGGTTAAGGACGAGACTTTTGCTCAGACACAACCAAGATTAAACCTCGCCACATTCGTGACCACCTACATGGATGATTATGCTACTAAGCTGATGAATGAGGCAATCAACATCAACTACATTGACGAGACTGAGTATCCTCGTGTGGCAGTGATGTGCCAGAAGTGTATCAACATTGTGGCTAATCTTTGGAACACACCGGAAACTAACAAGTGGAAAGCTGGTGCACTTGCCATAGGATCTTCTGAAGCTTGTATGCTTGGTGCTCTCGCAGCCCTTAAGAGATGGAAAGACCGCCGTAAGAAAGCAGGCAAGCCTTATGATAAGCCAAATCTTGTAATGTCTACAGGTTATCAGGTGGTATGGGAAAAATTCTGTAATTTCTGGGACGTCGAAATGCGTCTTGTCCCACTGACAACTGAACATCCAACTCTCGACGTAGACGCAGCTATCAAACTCTGTGATGAGAACACAATTTGTGTAGTTCCTATTCAGGGCGTAACATGGACCGGTCTGAATGATGACGTTGAGGCTCTTGATGCAGCCCTTGATAAATTCAATGCTGAGACAGGCAATGAGGTATGTATCCACATTGACGCAGCTTCTGGTGGCTTTATTCTTCCATTCCTATTCCCTGAAAAGAAGTGGGATTTCCGTCTGAAATGGGTATTGAGTATCAGTACATCCGGCCACAAGTTCGGTCTTGTATATCCGGGTCTTGGTTGGGTAGTATGGAAAGACAAGAAATATTTGCCCGATGATATGGCATTTACAGTTGATTATCTGGGAGCAGAAGTAACTCAGGTAGGTCTTAACTATTCACGTCCTGCAGCTCAGATCCTTGGCCAGTACTATCAGTTCATCCGTTTGGGATTCGAAGGTTATAAGAATATTCAGTACAACTCATTGATGGTAGCCCGTTACCTCAAGGAGCAGGTAGCCGCAATGGAGCCGTTTATGCCTTATGCCGATGAGGAACTTCCTAACCCGATCTTCGTATGGCGTATGAAGCCTGACTTCCAGGCTTCTGCAAAGTGGACACTTTATGACCTGCAGGATAAACTTGCGCAGAAAGGTTGGATGGTGCCGGCATATGCAATGCCAAAGAATATCGAGGATATGGTTGTGATGCGTGTGCTATGCAAGCAGGGTTTCAGCCGCGATATGGCAGATCAGCTTCTCTCAGACATCCAGTTTGCTGTCAACGAGCTTAATCAGCTTGAATATCCTACTACCACGCGAATCGCGATGGAGAAGAATATTCCGTTAAAGACTACAATGTTCAATCACACCGGTAAGTAAAGTTTAATGGTTTAATCGTTTAATTGTTTAACCGTTTATTCTTGCCAATGCGCTAAACGATTAAACAATTAAACGATTAAACATATCACCAATACTATGGAAAAGACAATTACAAAATCCCAGATTAAGCAGGCTGCGCAGGAGGCGTATGAGGCTTCGAAGGATATAAAAGGAGGTCTGAATGCCCATTATATCCCATATCTTGCCAATATCGACCCGAACCTCTTTGGTGTGAGCGTGACGCTTACCGACGGCACTTGCTATAATTTCGGAGATACAGAATATAAGTTTGGCATTGAGTCTGTTTCAAAGGTCCCGACAGCCATCCTCGCTATGATCCAACATACTCCGGCTGGAGTATTGAAGCAGATTGGTGCTGATGCTACAGGACTCCCGTTCAACTCAATCTTTGCAATTCTTTTGGAAAATGACCATCCTTCCACACCTCTTGTGAATGCCGGTGCAATCACTGCATGCTCTATGGTAGCCCCTCAGGGAGACTCAGAAGACAAGTGGAAAGCTATTACAAAGAACATCACTGAACTCTGCGGCTCGGCTCCTGAGCTTATCGACGAGCTTTATGAGAGCGAAACAGCCACTAACTTCAACAATCGTTCGATAGCATGGCTGCTGAAGAATTACGATAGAATCTATGATGATGTAGACATGAGTCTTGACTTATATACTCGTCAATGCTCACTCGGCATAACTTCATCGCAATTGGCTGTAATGGGTTCTACCATTGCTAATGGAGGTCTGAATCCTGTGACCAAGAAACAGGTGTTTGATCCGGAAATTTCTCCGAAGATTACAACGATGATTGCAAGCGTTGGATTCTATCAGCATACTGGTGATTGGCTATATACATCAGGAATTCCTGCTAAGACTGGCGTTGGTGGTGGAGTTATGGGAGTGATGCCCGGACTCTTCGGAATCGCTGCATTTGCACCTCCTCTTGATGATGCAGGCAACTCCGTAAAAGCACAGGCTGCCATCAAATATTTCATGCAGAAACTTGGCCTCGGCATCTTCACAGGCGACAAAGTCACCATCATCGATTAATTATCAAGATTAATCAGTATAAATCAAGATTAATCAGTATAAATCAAGATTAATCAGTATGAATCAGGATTAATCAGTATGAATCAAGATTAATCAAGAAAAATCAGATTTCACTAATTATTAAAACCTCATTATTATGGCTACTTCAACCGGACAAAAAACAGCGACCGTGAAACAGGCCGCCAAGATGGGGGTTTTTACCCTTATCATAATGAACATCGTCGCGGTGGTTTCGCTCCGTGGGCTTCCGGCGGAGGCTGAATATGGCGTAAGCTCCGCTTTCTACTATATATTTGCAGCAATCGTCTTCCTTATTCCTGTTTCACTCGTAGCCGCTGAGCTCGCCGCCATGTTCCCCTATCAGCAGGGTGGTATGTTCCGCTGGGTTGGCGAGGCATACGGCGATAAGGTCGGATTCCTCGGCATATGGCTACAGTGGATTGAGAGTACAATATGGTTCCCGACTGTATTGACATTCGGCGCTGTGTCGCTCGCCTTCATTGGCATGGATCATGTATATGATGCTCACCTGGCTGCCAACAAATGGTATACTATTGCAGTGGTGTTGGCCATCTACTGGATAGCAACCTTCATCTCGCTTAAAGGCATGGGATGGGTCGGAAAGGTATCGAAGATCGGTGGTATCGTTGGTACGATTATCCCTGTTGTCATCCTCGTGGTTTGTGCTATTGTATATCTTGCTACAGGTGGTAAATCACAGATGGATTGGCACGGCAGCTTTATTCCTGATTTCTCTAACTTCAACAATATTATTCTCGCAGTCTCTATTTTCCTTTTCTATGCAGGTATGGAGATGAGTGGTATCCACGTAAGGGAAATCAAGAATCCGACAGTCAACTATCCTAAGGCTGTGATTATCGGTGCGCTTGCTACAGTTGCAATCTTTATTCTTGGCACATATTCACTCGGCGTGATCATCCCGGCTAAGGATATCAACCTCGTTCAGAGTCTTCTTGTAGGCTTCGACAACTATTTCGGTGCACTTCATATGAAATGGTTTGCTCCTATTATTGCGATAGCCCTTGCATTTGGTGTTCTTGCAGGTGTATTGACTTGGGTGGCAGGTCCTTCGAAAGGTGTGTTTGCAGTGGGTCAGGCTGGTTATCTTCCTAAGTTCTTCCAGAAGACCAACAAGAATGGCGTCCAGAAAAACATTCTTTACGTTCAGGGTATAGCTGTAACGGTCCTTTCATTCATCATGGTGCTTATGCCATCAGTTCAGAGCTTCTATCAGATTCTTTCGCAGCTCACTTGCGTGCTTTATCTTATAGCATACTTGCTGATGTTTGCTTCTTCAATCAAACTCCGCTATTCGATGAAGAATGCTCCCCGTCCTTATCGCCTTGGCAAGAAGGGTAACGGTGTGATGTGGCTCATCGCCGGTGTTGGTTTCCTCGGATCTGCCATTGCATTTATATTCAGTTTCTTCCCACCGGCACAGATTCAGATGGGTTCAAACGCTGTATGGTTCTCAGTATTGATTGGCGGAACTATCGTATTTGTAGTGCTTCCGTTTATCATCCTCCACTTCAAGAAACCATCTTGGGATGCAATGGGAACATC
>CAZGGB010000037.1:0-28793 GCA_964525115.1 uncultured Sangeribacter sp.
CTATTACGATAGAAACCGGCAAACTCGCCAAACAGGCAGATGGTGCGGTGGAAGTTCGCATGGGCAACACCATGCTTCTCGCTACCGTCTGCTCCGCGCAGGAAGCTAACGAGGGCGTCGACTTTATGCCCCTCACAGTGGAGTACAAGGAAAAATACTCATCTATCGGTCGTTATCCCGGCGGTTTTCTGAAACGTGAAGGACGCGCAAGCGACTATGAGATTCTTACATCGCGTCTCGTAGACCGTGTCCTCCGTCCTCTCTTCCCCGACAACTACCATGCGGAAACTTTCGTAAACGTAACACTTTTCTCTGCTGACGAGAATGAGGCGCCGGATGCTCTTGCCGGAATTGCTGCTTCTGCCGCTCTCGCATGCAGTGATATACCTTTCAACGGACCTATCTCAGAAGTCCGTGTAGCTCGCGTCAAGGGACAATGGGTGATCAACCCCACTTTCTCTCAGATTGAAGAGGCTGATATCGAATTGATGGTAGGTGCTACCTACGACAACATCATGATGGTGGAAGGCGAAATGAATGAGGTGAGTGAAGCTGAACTTCTTGAGGCCCTTAAAGTGGCTCATGAAGAAATCAAGAAGCATTGTCTTGCCCAGATGGAGCTTATGAAAGAAGCTGGCAAGGAGACAAAACGTGAATATTGCCACGAGGTCAACGATGATGCCCTGCGCGCCGATGTGCATGAAAAATGCTACGACAAGGCATATGCTATTGCAAAGACTGGTAGCGCCGATAAGCAGTGGCGCAACGAGTCGTTCAAGGCTATTCGCGACGAGTATATCGAGTCTCTCCCTGAAATGACAGAAGAGCAGCTTGCCAACTATAATGAGGAGCAGCGTATCGCTATGGTGAAGCGCTACTACCATGACGTTGAGAAAGAAGCCATGCGCCGTTGTGTGCTTGATGAAGGCATTCGTCTCGATGGCCGTAAGACTACTGAGATCCGTCCTATTTGGATTGAAACTGACTATATCCCGGGCCCTCACGGATCTGCTATCTTCACTCGTGGTGAAACACAGGCTCTCGTGACCGCAACTCTCGGCACAACTCTCGATGAAAAGATCGTAGACGACGTGCTCAATCAGAGCAAGGAGCGTTTCCTCCTTCACTATAACTTCCCACCCTTCTCTACTGGCGAAGCACGTGCACAGCGTGGTGTCGGCCGTCGTGAGATTGGTCATGGTAATCTTGCCCACCGTGCCTTGAAGCGTATGTTCCCCGATGGATTCCCCTATACTTGCAGAATCGTCAGCGACATTCTTGAGTCAAACGGTAGCTCCTCTATGGCAACCGTTTGCGGTGGAACTCTCGCACTCCTTGATGCCGGTGTAAAGATGAAGCGTCCGGTTGCTGGTGTTGCAATGGGTCTTATATCCGATCCGGGTGCTACAAAATATGCAGTCCTGTCAGATATTCTTGGTGATGAAGACCACCTCGGTGATATGGACTTCAAGGTGACAGGTACTGAAAACGGTATTACTGCCACTCAGATGGATATCAAGTGCGATGGTCTCAGCTATGAGATTCTTGCCAAGGCTCTCGACCAGGCTCGTCAGGGACGACTTCACATTCTCGGCAAGATTGCTGAGGCAATTCCTGAGGCTCGCGAAGACTATAAGCCGCATGTGCCTCGTCTCGTGACAATCGAGATCCCGAAGGAGATGATCGGTGCTGTCATTGGCCCGCAAGGTAAGATCATCCAAGGTATTCAGGAAGAGACCGGAGCCACTATCTCTATTGATGAAGATGAAAAGCTTGGCATCGGTAAAGTTGAGATTGCTTCAAAAGACAAGGCAAGCATTGATGCTGCCCTTGCTAAAATTAAAGCTATCGTTGCAATGCCCGAAGAAGGTGAGACTTACGAAGGCAAGGTTCGCTCAATTCTTGATTTCGGAGCGTTCGTAGAGTTCATGCCGGGTCGTGATGGTCTTCTCCACATCAGCGAGATTTCTTGGGATCGTCTTGAGAATATGGAAGCTTCCGGTCTCAAGGAAGGCGACACTATCAAGGTTAAGCTTATTGAAATCGACAAGAAGACTGGTAAATATCGTTTGTCAATGCGTGCGCTGACTGAAAAGCCTGAAGGCTACGTAGAGCGTGAAGCTCGCCCAAGAGGCGAAAGAGGAGAACGCCCACGTCGCGATGGTGATCGTCCTCGCCGCGACGGCGACCGTCCTCGTAGAGACGGTGACCGCGGACCACGCGGACCACGCCGTGAAGGAGGCAATGATCGCGGTCCACGCCACGAATAAGAGTGTAGATAGGATGCTCCGCATCCGTAATCCTCAATAAATCCCTAAAAAAAGCCATCCGATAAGGATGGCTTTTTTATCTTTATAATTTATCTTAAAAAAAGTCGTAAAGCAAGGCGATTACTCCTCGTTCTGACGTAGCTGCTGCACGTAGATAGCCTTGATCATTTTCTTGCGGTTAGTCACCGATGGCTTTTCAAATGCCTGACGGCTGCGGAGTTCTTTTACGATTCCAGTGCGCTCGAATTTGCGCTTGAATTTCTTGAGGGCTTTTTCGATGTTCTCGCCTTCTTTTACGGGTACGATAATCATGCTTTTGTTTTCTTGTTTTATTAGTTTGTATTATATTTTCTGGTTGTAATCGGACCTACACTATAAGTGTATATTCCGTTTGCGGTTGCAAAATTACTCATAATCTGCAACCTGACAAAATTTTTCGGCTAAAAAATTGAATCTTTTCTATTTTTTCAGTCGTCTACAACCTCCTTCCGCATGAAAAATCAAAAGTTAATGTTTAATGATTATACTCTCTTAGTGTGGACACACGGCGCGTGTATCCTCCCATTTGCGAGTGCAAAATTATGAAAAAATTACTGTTTAGCAAAATTCTAACACGTTTTTCTACTATTCCTTGTGAAAAAACTGTAGTTTGCATGCTTCGTATGAGTTTCTAACTTTCAATCTTATCTCCATTTGATATAAGCAAAAACGGTAGTGTATCTCCTCTTTCAATATGCCTTAACATTGATTCTGCAACCCATTGATTGTCTTCCTCAGTATGATTGATAAGTATTGCTTTCGCATCCTCAAATCTTCCTATTTCCCTTAGAAGTTCTGCATGAAAAAGGTCATAGTCTTTGGCCTTGTCTATTCCTTCGAGCAATTCGTTGACAGTGGCTACAAACGTCTCTTTGTCTTCATCAGATGGAACGTTGCCAAAAGCCTCCGGAAATCTTCGGAATTTGTCGTTATAAGCCATAAAGAGTTGATGGTTTAATATCCATCGTTGCATTTTCGTAAGGGTGAGATGCTGCATTTGAGTCTTGGCTTCTATCAATTCAGAGTAATTCAGGGTGCCGAGTTCTGATGAATATCCGTTTTCTGTGGATCCTCCTTTGCTATCGGGAAATCCTTTGGCTTGCTCCATAAAGAAATATTTGCCGCAATGTGGGCATTTCTGGATTGGGGAGACCTCCGGAAGCATTGGATATTTGCGACGGGTGTCGCTCCACACTGTCCCTCCAAAAGTGTTGCCGCTTATAAGGCTCATTAATTCTTTTCTTCCCCCACAGTAGGGACAACTGACTACGTTTGCTGGTCCTGGTATCATAATAATTTAATTTGGTTAAGAAACGCCCCAGGCTTCAGCCTGTAGGTTTATCATTATTCTGTTTATTAGCTACTTATTATATACCAATACACAATGCAAAGTAAACAAATCATGCATCACTCCAGAATCTTAAGCAATTTATTGCAATGCTCTCCAAACTCAGAGTTTTTATATTTTTCAGAGAGTTGCCGAAGCACGTCGATGGCTTTCCCCTTTTCATTGAGCTTCAGATAAGCCTGCACCAATTCCATACCTGCCTCCTGAGGATCCGCTGCGACAATATAGTAATCAGTGCTTTCATTGTCAGATGCCTCAATTCCTTGAATATCTTCTGTTTGATCCATAGAAGCTTTGTAGTTCATTTTGAGTTCAGATAGCATTCCCTTCACCTCGTCAGCTGACATTGTCATAATATCAAGCCCTCTTGACGGTTTCCCGTACGATGCGCTTGCCATCAGAGCGCTCTCGCACACACGTGAGCTCATGTTGTGGTATGTTGGGATAAGCACTATCAAAAGTATAGCTGCGGCTGATGCAATAGCTGCCACCCAGGGCTTCCAATTCCATCGCTTGGATTCTGAACATTCCGTAACCGTCGGTATTCTTTGAGCCTTGTTAAGTGTAATTGGTTTAGCTATTTCTATGGAAGCTTCTTTTGAGGATTTCAATTCTTTGTATGCAGGTTCGGCTGCCTTCTTATTTTCATAAGAGGTAGCCGTATGCTCAGGAGTACCGTCATAGATGAGCGCGAGGAAATCCTCGTCGCTCATATTGCGCATGGCTGCTTCGAAATCGGCATTATCTTGCTCCGATTCCTTGATCAATCCATCGATGATTAGATTGTCGAGGTGCTTTTCTAAATCTTTTTCTTTCATAATTGAGCCTCCTTTAATCTAATATGCCGAGACGGCGCACAGCGTTCAACATTCTATTCCTGATTTTCTCAAGACAGCGGTTCCTGACTACATTTGCGCTCCTTGAGCTGCTATAGTTAAGTGAGTCAGCTATATCTTGCATCGAGTATTCGTCAAAATAATACATCGACAATATCTGATTGCAAGGATTGGGAATATAACTCAATTCCGCTGCCAATACAGCCTTTAGTTCCGGATCATTATAAATTGATTTTTCAGCCTCTTTTTCCTCAGTGTATTCCTTCTCAAACGATTCCCTATCGAAATTCTCATCGTCAAATGAAGGAATATGCCTTTCTCTTTGGGCAAACTTGCACGCCTGCTTCCAACCTAAATTGAAGATATATGATCTCCAATTTTTCACTTTATCAGTTTTCCCTCTCCTGATATTATCCCGGACATCTATCCATACGTTGACATAGATATCCATGATATCGTCATAATCGATTTTGAAGTTCTTACGCAGGAAGTTGATGAAAGGGGTCTTCATCTCCTCAAATTTCCTGTGAACTATTTCGTTGTAGTCTGCCGGCATTTATAATGATTTTTATAAGTAGCTCGCAAAAATTAATGATATGATAAATGCGAGATAATCTTGAGGCAGGTTGGCTGCGGAGTGAAGGAGCTTAGCGAGCTAAGCGACTGAACGACAATGCCAAGATGGCTAAGATTAGCCGCAGTTATCATATCAAGATCTTTCAAGCTGCTTGAGTTAACATATATCGTTTAATTTTTGTGAGCTACTTATGCAAATTTAATCAAAAAATTCTGTATTCACAATCCCAGGCTAAATTTCATAGCAGCTTCAGGTCTAAGAGCCTATCTCATAAATATGAGATGGGCTCTTAGACCTTAGATTTATGCCGAAACCCCAGACTTCAGTCTGAGGTTTCTTGGTCGTATGGCCTGTAGTCTCGAAGATGTGTTTATTGTAAACCCAAAACCATCTCAATCAAAGTATGCTTTGTCGAGATCTTCTCTATTCCAGCTTGCGCCTTCTCTTTTGCTAATGCTTTTTGAAATCTTCAAATGAAATTTCTTGCGTGCCATCCTTTCTTTCTCAAACATCTCCCTCGTAGATTCTTCATCTGCTGAAAAAGCCATACTGTGTTTGATAGCCATCGACTCAGCCACAGCCTCCACATCCTGATTTGCACCGATATAGGTAAACACCCAGCCTTCAGCTCTCATCGCCTCAACGAGACTCTTGATTGCCTTGCCTGTGTATTCTCGAGAGGCGTTCTCATATCCATCTGTAATGATAGTCACAAGCACTACATCCTCTTTAGCTACCTTCGAGCGCAATTCGTTGATTGATCTTCCCATCGCATCATATAGGGGAGTGCCTCCGTTAGGTTGATATTGTTTTTCAGTGATATCAACTGCCTTTAAGGCACCTTCATCATTATAAATCCGGTTGAAATGTCCTGTGTCAAAAGTTACCAGTGTCACGAAATGATCCTGCTCTGGATGCTCCTCCTGTGCCCCGCGTATTGTCTGCAGCGTTTCGTTTACTCCATCAAGAGCCGGCTTATAGATCGCCATCATCGATCCGCTCTCATCAAGGATGATTAGATTGTGCACTTTCACTTTATTATCGGCAGTTTCTGCATCTGAAGGATTTTCAGCTTGTTGCTGTGATGCAGCATTCTTCGTGGCATAGGTTTCTGTGCTTCCCTCTATTGGCTGAGCACTCATCTTAAAGAAATTAAAGATTTTCATAAATTTTAGATTTAAAATTAATATCTATTGTAATACTAACACAAGAATATTGTGTATATATAACACCAGATAAATTGAAAAAGTTTTACTCTCGATGAATATTAATACCCAAATAACCCATAAAGTAAACAATAGATGCAAAGATAACAAAGCGAACTTTAAGTCGCAAATTTTGCGACTTAAAAATCGCTTTGCCTTCCCTTAGCTGGTTCATTGAATGGGTGACAATTCTCAGGAATAGATGTGATATTATTCCATATAAAAGTCTACAAGTGATCCTTCTTTTGCTTCTAAAGCAAATTGATCAAGAAGCATAGCCAAATCATTATCAGAAATATCAAGTTGTTGAGATGGGCCATTTTTCGGATATGCATCCAAGAAAACCACATTTTCAGTTGTTTTTGATACAAGGTAAATAAGCCGATAACCATCCTTTTTAGACAATCGTTGCTTTTTATCTGGAAGTCGAAGTTTTATAACAACAAACTCATTGGCAATGAGAATCATGTCCCGATTGTTTCTTATCTCTTCTATCGATTTCCCATTAAAATCTCGTACTATCTCATTATTGATATTCTGATAGACTCCTCTTTTTATTTTCAATAGGGCTTCAATTCTTTTTCGGAATGAAGAAATGGTAAGAAATCTGATCATACTTATAGCATACTCATTGCAGACGCCGCATTGTTCAATGCAGAAGCCAGGTTAGGTTTGAGTTTCCTTGCGATTCTAAATTGCTTTATGTCACTGTTTAGTTCATACAAAGCCGAATAATTCCTTCCAAGGGAATTAACTTCATCAGACAGATCTCGCGACACGCTAATCCGCTTATAGGTTTCACGAAGCCCCTTAAGCGTGTTTAAGAGTAAAGTCAGCTGAGGACCGATAATCTTATAATCATCAGCGCTGATTTCATTAAATTGAGAATAGATCAATTCATAAAGAGTGTCCAAAGCATTATTAAGTCTTTTCAGCTTGTTAAGAGTAATAACTTTCCCAGTCACTACCTCAAGGTTTTGCTCGAAGCTGCGACTGCTGATACGTGCAATATTTTTTGAAATCACTGAAGTCTGACACATGACATTAACATATTATCTTTAATGTAGAAACACTGCTAACCCTCATTTTGTTTTATCCCAATTACCTGTCATCTATACTCATATTAAGCTGATCAGCAATCGAATTTTTTCTACTTATTTCTATATCAGATATTGAATTTTAGGTTGTCTGGATTTTCTTCATTCTCTTACTTAGTCGCCATTGAATGAATCCAAATCCATCCTATCCCCTACGCAACAAATATTCACTTAATCCCCATTCATCCAAAACCTGACCCCAAAAATCTTATTCCCTCGCAAATCCCACCGGTCTACGATTTTTCATATTCTCCGATTGCTCGAAGCTGAGCTGTTGGCAGCGTTGCCGCACACAATTCTTCATATCAAAAAATGAATCCAATACAGTCTTTACATACGAAGGATTCACCGGGCATGCAGGATGAAGCAAAATATCCATACGGCTATGCAAACCTACAATTCCATCGGAGTTAGGAGCTGTGAACACAACCGTAGGCCCAAAATCAAAGTTAGCCACATTTACAGCTTCCCTCAGCAACGACATGTTGGGATCATCGTGGTTAATTCCAGCCCACATAGGGTCCCACACGCGAGCAAAAAGCCCATCAAACTGCATCTCAAAATTCTCACCCTGATACTTCACTGAAATTGTATGGTCATCATTTTTCGTTGGTTGGCAGCCAAGATTACATAGCGCATCATACATCAATCCCATCGTATCTGGCTTTGCCACCTCTTCATTTTTGTCCACGTTTGCCAATTCTTCTTTCTCTTCTACGTTCGGCACCTCATCCTGCTCTTTCGGTTTCATCATATCTTCTTCTTTTGATTCGATTTGCAGATCTTTGTCATGCAGATTGAAATAGCCTGCATAAGCTAAAACTGCCAATACAAACACGATTGATAATACTCCAATAATTGTTTCCATAATATATGAGTTTAAGAAGTTTTTGTAGAGCATTTCCATTTGCAAGAAACACTATTATTCTTTTTTACGATGCAAATTTACTATATTCACAATCCGATAAACAGAGTAAAATTATTTCATCAAATTTACTCTCTTCCCACATTAGAGAAATAATAAATTAGCCCCTCCAAAAACTCAATACCAAAACTCATTCAAAAGTAAACAGTTTTAAGGAAACACTTCTATCGAAGGGTGCTGACTATCTCCAAAAATCCCTTTATCAGAATAATCTTTCTCATCAAAACACTTTCTCCACCTATCAAAATCAGCATCCTTTTTCAAAAGAAGAGAAAGATAATAAGACAAAGAGCCATACCATTTCCATGATCCAGCCTTGTATTCATAATTTCGTTCATTAGATTGGCAAGCCGTAACAACAGTCAATCGAGCACCCTTTGAAAAATCTTTAGGGCTTTTCACTGTTATGCGTCCTGGTGGAGTAAACGCAATGTTCGTGCCTCTTACATAGCGCAATTGTTCAGGATCCAAATCAGTCATTTCATCCTTTTGTATACCTTTACTGAAGCAAGCGTCTACCGATACAAATAATTCTCCTTTTGTCCCCAACTTTTGTTTTAGAGCATCCAAAAGTGGACAAAACTCATCGTCAATGAGATGGTTCTGGCCTCTGTAAGTTCCATTCATCTTTCTGCTGTCACGGCAAGCATCGTATGGAATTATCGACTCATCATACTTCTTTCGTGCCCCCTCGTCATGGTTGTCATCGCGAATTGGCTGCCCATGACCTGAAAAATGGAAAACCACGCGATCTCCTGGCCGACATCTTTCCGCTAAACTTTTAAGAGCAGACGTGATAGCCTTTTTTGTCGCGTTTTCATTTGTCAGGCATACTATATCGCTAAATCCCTGCTTCTCAAACAAAGGTTTAAGAAGCGCCACATCGTTATCCCCATGTATAGTGCTCCATCCGGTTTGTTCTCTGTCATATTTTCCAATTCCCACAAGGAGAGCCCTGTCCGTAGCGAATCCGGAAATTGCGACAGATAGAATCATAAATATACTGATCAAAAGTTTATGCATCATTATTATTCAATTAAAATAAACGACGACCAAATTTCCGGATTATCTGGCAATTCATTGTAAAGCCATCTTTGAGCCGTATGGAAAGAATCATAGATACTGTTTCCTTTTGCAGCCTGCTCATAGAAAGCATCCATAAACTGAGCCGTCCAATAGTCATCAACCTTCGTCAGAGAGCAAATCAGAGATTTAGTACCGGCAATTCGAAAAGCCCGTTGCAATCCCCATACTCCCTCACTGTCAATTTCCCCAAGTCCACTATCGCAAGCAGACAAAACCGTCAGCTGAAGATTCGGAAAACTCATATTCTCAATCTCCTCTGCCGTCAAAATATCATCTTCTTCATATGGGATATTCGCTGATTTCCAATATAAATTTCCTTGCCTCAAAATCAAGCCGGAAAGGGATTCCCTATCTCCCCTAAGCAAACGTTGGGCTATATGGTAATCATCATTTGTAGAATCAGAAGCAGCAATATTAATTGCTTCATTTGTTCTGTATATCCCGTGGGTAGATATGTGAAGAGCCGAAATATCACTGCTACTTAATTTCTTAAAGTTTTTCTCTGTCGCATCATCATTAAATAAAACGGTCAATTGTTTAGGACTTATTCGTTTTTTTAACAGTTCCATCTCGAAAGTCACATTCGGAAGATCTGTCATAGTGCCTCTTTGAAATGTTTCTCCTTGTCCTATTGGAGAATTATGGTCAGAAACTCCTATGGCAACTATTTTTTCACCGATGTTCATTTTCCCAGCCAAATCTGAAAGATGAAACAATCTGTGGAGATTATATACGTGCGACATTGGTTTTCCGTTCTCACTTGGCAAAAACTCAATTCCAATATTATTCAAAATTCCATCAGCACAAAAATAGACATTTCTTTTACCCTTGAGATACGGTTCGATTTTAGGCCATATCGAATTAGAATAAGAGGTTGAGTCTTTAAAATCGTTGGCAAAGGATAAAGTAATATACTGTGGTGCCAAGTCCTTACTGAAAACTATTGCTCCATAGTGTGCATTACTTCCATTTCCAACGGATATGAACTCAATGGCAATGTCTTTCTGCTTCATATTATTAGATATTAGATCTATAGAAGGATTTAATCGAGAATAAAACTCTGGTGTATGAGCCACCTCGTAAGCAAGACTCCATTCCAGTTCTTCATTTTCTTTCCGATATTTTGTTGCTCCTTCAGAATCTCCGATACTCTCATAATAGTTTATCGAATCCCTTACAGCCACCAAATTCGCCTTGATTGAAGAGGCTGATTTATTGCTGGAAATTACTGCGTCAATTTCTTTGGTAGTCCTGAAAATCAGCCCTTTCTTAAAAAGACTTAAAGTAAGGATTTGCTTTGCTATATCGGTTCCGTTTAATTGAGCAATGATTTCATCGTTCAATGTCTCGTTGCAAACGCCTTGCCAATTCCTTCTTGCATATGGCGAAATATTAAGTATCTTGCTTGAAGTCTCAGTTATCACCAACTCATTGATGCTGTCGGCTATAACAGCAGTAGGGTAATTTTCCAAGTGGGAGGCGGCCTCAAGCAAATTGGATAGGTATCCCAATTTCTTGCTTTGTCTGCGTTCATTTTGAGCTAAGTCTTGAAAACATTCCATTGCTAATGCATAGTCCTTTTTATTGATAGCCAGTTTGCCACAGATAAACTTGTATTCTTTGGCAAGAGAATTATAACCTTGTATGGTTTCGTCATAATAACTCAGTAGATGGTCAGCTCGATCATATTTTTCGGCATTTAAGTAAGTGTCTGCTAAATTCAAGACATATCCCATTGACTCTTCATTTATTGAATGCTGTGTAGAGATAGCAACTAATGTTTCGCCACAATGGCAGGCTTCCTCCATCATCCCTGCTGAGCTTAGAATCGACTGCATTCTATGCAAAAGTTGCCATTTCACCTTAAGCCCATTATGGATAGGCGAAGACAGCAAGGCATTTGCGGCCATATAATAGTTCATTGCTCCCATATAATCCAGCAATTCGCTAAAGCAGTAGTCCCCTCGGGTAATATATGCCAAGGCATGCCAGTTGATTAAATCCTCATTGGCTTCTTCCCTCTTAAATATATCGAGCATCTTATCAATGCAGGCTATCGCCTTGCGATGGTCTTGCTTCAACAGTAATCTATATTCATCAAATAAAAAGAGCATTTTGTCTCCAACAGGAGCATAATCGAAAAACTCTGAAGCCTTTTCCATAAATCCCATTGCGGAGTCAGGATAATCATCTGCATTCAAGGGTTCATAGTGTTTGCCAAGCAAATGGTATATCTTAAAAAGAAATTCCTCCCTACTTGGACTTTCAGACCTTTCAGCTTGCTCAATTATTGGTTGCAGTGCAAAATACATAGTCCCGTCAGTATGGTTTTTCCAATTTATGGCACTTTCAATTTCTACCGTTACGCTATCTTCGACACATCTTGCTCGCGCTTTGGCAAGAGAAAACAAAAAATCTGCTTTCTCATACTCCTCATTTCTTGACAATACTCTTCCAAGTTCATAATATGCAGTGGCCACATAAGTGGAATCAGGACAGAAACGAGTTGTCACCACAGGGAAAAAGAGGTCGTTGAGCAATTCTTTATTATCAGAGCAATCTGGAATGGCATAATCAGTAAAGATTTCTACATACTCTCTGCTTCCGAATCCATACATACTTTCGGCCTCTTCAAGTGCTTGTATAGTGTAAGCATCAGCGCTGTCCGGCTCTGCCGAATATCCGTTCTTGCATAAATCATGCTTGCGTAGCAGACTTTCAATCCTATCATTACAGCCTTCACTTGTCTGGCCGCCGCTTGCCTTAAGAAAGCAGCAATAGCCAAAAATAAACATCGTAACTAAAACAATATTAAGGTTGTATCGATAACTATTCATATCAAAGTTCATCAATAAATCTCCAGTCCGATTCTTTAATCTAAAGTATAGGCAAAATATTTATAGGCGAGAGCCTGAAGATCAATCTCCCCACTTCCAAACGAGCATAAATTTTCTACAAAGATAACAAAGCGATCTCTAACTCGCAAATTATATGACTTAAAAATCGCATCTCTCCATCATAGAAGAATCATCCACATTGCGCTGCAGCTTTGTCGAAGGTTCCCTTAAATCAAGACGCTATTTATGATGCTTTTCGAGGCGTCAAAGCATTTGTCTCAATTTCGCTTAAGATCAGGCAGTATTGTCCTTCTGAACCTACTCCTATTTTGTATGGATGGTAATAGAACAAAAGTCCTTCGTTGATTATTGCCACTCCATCAACCTCCTCTAAAAGGTCAATTCCAGAATATTCCGCTGGAACGAGTCCATTTGCTTCCACGGCAAGCTTATAAGCATCTGAAATCAATTTTTCAAGGATACTCTCATCATACTTTCTTCTAATATCAGTCACAGAGAGAATCCTTCCCGTGGATTTATTAATCGTAATATAATCAGCTTTCGTAAGATCTCCTGAAGATGAATGATAGTCAGAGCCTCCTTCAATGAGATATGTCACATTTTCTGAATCCTCATATATCTTATGACAAACTGTACAACTTCCCGAGCCAGCAATTTCTGACAAATTGGAACATTTTTCATCATATCCATTTAAAGATGATACTTTTTGAGAGATACATTTCCATTCTTTAAGAAAAGAATCCAAATCTACGGATGAATCAGCACCCTTTGAGATGAGATCTTTTTGTTTATCCGATGTAATATCATATTCAAAACCGCAAGCCAAGTACTTATTAAGATATTCAAAGACAGTCTTTCTCACAAGCACATTAGGGTAATTCTTATCAAGACTCAGTCCCAATTTCATTTTGAATTTGACACTATCCGCTGGAATAACCCAATATTGCATCAAAAATAAGTTGACCATTCCAGGGATTGTATCCAAAATCTGACCATCACTATCAAGACTTCTCAATATTTCAAAGTATTGATCGAAGAGCGGAGATGAGTATGGAATCCTTGGAATATCCCTATCCGAAACGCACGTCTGACTTTGTTCAGACATTGTATCGTTATCTTGTCTTGCACTGTGACAACCACCAAATCCGATAAATGTTGACACAAGCACAATCAATGATAATTTTTTTAATAACCTATACATTTTATTTATTTTCGTTTTTTGCAAGCTCTGCATAAGAAGGTCCTCTCATTACTTTATCAGGAAGTAGTTGTTGTAGATCATTGTTCATTATCATTTCAGAAAATAAAGCCCGGGCATTCTTATTGCCGAAATTAAGAGATTTTTCAACCCAATTTAATGCAGTTTTGACATCTTTGGGTACACCCTTTCCGTAATAAAATGCATCAGCTAAAAGATATTGAGCCCATGCATACCCCCCATTGGCAGCTTTAGTCAAATGCTCTATTGATTTTTCAAACTCTTCCATCTCATAATACCATACACCAAGACATTCATGAAGAATTCCGCAATTTGATTCTGAAAACTCTTCGAGCAGGGTAATGGCAATCGCATTGTCTGTTTTAGGCAATCGCATTGCTTTTTCAAGAACTGCCATTGGTTCTTTGCAAGCTATAGCTTTCTCAATTATACTTTCAGTGTTTATCCTGCCACTCTTATTCTCTTCATCAGTGGCAACCATCATCAGTATCTCGTGAGACATCTTATCATTTTCCCATGCTCCTTTTAATGCAAAGAATCTTGCAAGATCTCCATTAACTTGAATATTGCCTTCTCCTTTATAGTAAATCAAGGCTAATCTTCCCAATGCCGGACCATAACTCTTTTCAGCAGACTTTCTAATTAAATCATATGACTTGTTGATGTCTGGTTTGCCAAAATCTCCACGATGATAACTGATCCCAAGGTTATAAAGCGCTTGCCTTTCACCGTTGTCCACAGCTTTTTGAAGCCAATCCAAAACCTCCAAATTGCAATCCTCTCTATGTTGCATAGCCCACATCGCCATAAATAGTTGGGCTACTGGATGCCCTTTAGAGGCAGCTTTTTGGCAATACTCCTTAGCCTTTTTAGCATCAACTTTCAGACCATAAGCGCCTTTCTGAAAAGCTAAGGACACACGGTACATTTCATCGGCAATCAAATCGTTGTCATCTGCTTGGAGTATTAATCCGATATACGGATTAAGGCATTCCACGCCAGATGACTTCATCATCCCCCTAAATATCTTCTTCCCAATTTTCTCAAATAATCCCATAATCAAAATAAGATAAAACTATATAAACACATCCCGATTCTGTGAAAAATAAACGCCTTTACAAATCTACTACAAAATAACCAAGCCAAGCCTTAATAAAAATCTCCTTTTTATGTAATCACCTAATTGATATATGAAGAAACTTACACGAACGCGAGGTCTCAGTTTCTATGGATTTCCTGACATAATCAATTGAGAATGAATATAAGGTTGAGAATAATTGAAGAGATTGTGAGTAATGGCCACATTAAACAAAAAATCAAAACGTTTATTTGAGTATAAGACATATTGACCTTAGCCCCAACATAAAGTAACCATTGGACACATAAATTGAAAATAGTTTTGTCTAATCGCTGCATATAATATCTTCTCCAAGCCCAATCAAAAATTTTGGTTGAGCAAGCTGCAAGAGGCAGCAAAAAGAATAACTCTAAGCTTTTCTCAATGATATAGCACCCTTTGCGACAATTCGCCATGCAATCCTTAATCCACATAATATGAAGTCAATATCTGTTCTTATTATATATTATTACCCCTGCAAATATAATGCCAAATTCCCTCAGTACAAATCGAATACTTGCTTATCTTCTCAGAATCCCAACAAAAGCTGGTCCAATTTTCTCTCTCGTGAATAAACATAGGAAGTACATATTTTCTGCAAAGATAACAAAGCGATCTCTAACTCGCAAATTCTGCGATTTATAAATCGCATTCCCCCAACTGCTGAATGACTCCCAAGGTCCTAGCCGCTTCATGAAAGAGATTTTTTAGGTGGTTTTAGAGTAAATTTCTATTCATCTCACATTGAAACTCATCAAATTCTAACTTTGTCGAAATTTAGAGATTATAGTCATTTCAACTTTGCACGCTGCAAAATTACATCACAACTATAATCTACAAAGATATATTTTGGTTAATCCTAATTTATAATACTCGCTATTTTTAGTGTTTCATATCAACTCTGTGGTTAATTTATCTTTATAGAAACAATTATAAAGAATCAATTATCAAGTTCTATACCCCAGACAGAAAAGGGCGTTCCTGTAACAGAAGTTCCACCCTCAAAGAAATCCATTTTCTTTGTATTGGATGGAATTTCTGGAAAGAATAATCTAAACGATAGTTTGGAATTTTTAGTTACAATTGTCATGTTGTTTTTTTCTGTAGAAATTCCTTCTGCCTTTTCCATAACATATTTCTTATTCTCATGCTCCGGTTGTAAATAAGCTGTATCTTGCATCCAAATTTGAGTGTCATTTCCATTAGAATTATCATATTCAAAATCAACGACAGTCATTCCTCTACCAACAAATACATTGGTAATTTTGAGGGCTTGATGTTTAAACAGGCTATTCGGATTAGGATAATTCTTTCCGGGATCTTGAGCATATAATAATGCTTGATTATATCCATATTGTAGTCCAGTTAAATATGTATAGAAAACATATTTGAAATCTTCTGGACTTCTGGTTGCTCCCGCAATTCTTATTAGAACTGTTAATGGCTCATTATCACTCTGATAAACAGAATGAATCAGAGCCCCTGCAGAGCTTGCGTTATTTATATCAATAAGAAGTCTATTAAGGTCCTGTCCCTCTGGCATCTGTACTCCATCTACATAAAATTGGTAAATATATGGTCCTATACCAGTAAACTGCAGATGATATCCAAGCCCTTCTTTCTTAAAGTTAATATAGCCATCTTCAATTTTGGGACTAAAGCCTTCTTCAATAAGAAAGGACTTTATATCATTCATAAAGCCATTTGCAATATGCAATGACTCATCCTGTCCAACGGCTTCTACACAGGACATCATAACAATACACGCAATGATTATATTTTTAATTTTATTTATCATAAGAGATTATCTTCCGCCCGAACGGAATTTTTTAGGTAAGAAACTATTACCAGATGATTGGTCATTAGACTGATTATTATTGGAACCGCTTCCTACAACATAGTTCTCCAAGTTGTTTTCTCTCAGCCAAATTTTTCCATCTTGTCCTGCTTTACGCATATCGTTGACACACTCCTCGTCTCCAATATTTGCTCGACAAAGACCGCGTAAATAGAAGGCAAACTCTCTGTTTTCAGAAGTCAAGCCAGTTTGACTTAAAGCTTTTGAAAAATCTTCGATAGCGGTCTTATAATGTTCTTGCATAGCGTATGCAAAACCTCTTGCAAAAAGCACGTCAAAATTAGTGTACCGAAGATTCTCAATTACATAGGTAAAATCACGGGCGGCATTATACCAATCTTCTTTCTGCATTTTTGTCATTGCTTCATCAATCCGAGGTTTTGCCATACCATAGTTAGATTTGCGTCGGATATTGAAATTCTTCGCATATACTTGTGAAGCAGTTCCGGCATTAAAGCCAAAGTAGCAAATAGATTTTGCGTTGTAAAATGTTTTTACGAGATATCCATTGTCGTAGACACGAATAGTGTGGTCTCCGTCGTATTCAATTTTTAAAGAATGCTCCTTACTGCCATAATGACTACTCCATGAAGGGGAATCACTATCATAAACACTTGTTGATGAATAAGAATTAGATTTATTGTCAGAGAAATATCTATTATAGTATGCCGTTCCCCCCGACGTTGTATTGACACCGATCGAGTAACCCCAATATATTTCTTTTGTATGCCATTTCTGTTTCTGACCTTCATACACACCATATTTATAATCGGGTCGATTATTCAGATTAGTTACATCGACTGTCAGTTCGAATGGACGGCTTTCCTTAATTTGATAGTTTAAATCTACGGAATAATATTGTACTTTATGATTCTTTTTATTCTCTTTGGTTTCTGGAATCAGATTCGCCACTCTAAGATTGGATAAAGACGAGCTGTAATTACTTAAATTTGAGTTTACATCCCATCTTAGTCCAGTAGGAATAGCATTCTCCCACTCATCTTGGGCAAAAGATGAAATTGCAAAGAAAAGAGACGCAATTATGACACAAATTTTCTGATACATGTGTTTATCGGATTTGAAGATTTTTCGCATAGTAGTCGGATCCTGACCAAATATTAATTCTTTTCACACTACTTGGAAGTGCCGGATAAGTATCCGTGAATGATTTTGATTCCTTTGAATATAAAGTTGTTCTTTGTGGTTCAATTCCAATAGAACTGGATTGGATATAATATCTTTTACCAGTATCACAGTCTTCAATGTACTCATCTTTTGTACCACAGACATAGGTGTTAGTTGTCTTAGGAACGACAATCTTATGGACAACGGTATTATACGAGCTCAGATCTATTGAAGAAGCCCACCATTTGTGGTGAGAAGTTTCCAAGATAGGCCCATTTATGTGAACAGTATTACCGGAACGCGTACCAGATGTTGTAGATGCTGATGATGCTCCACTTTTATAATTAGAACTACCGGAGTACGAGTTTTTATTGGATGAACTGGATGACGAACTATCATACTTAGAATACGCCTCCTTAATAATATCGTTAGATGCTTCAAGAATGCCAAGATAGCTATAAAACACATATTTGAAGTCTTCAGCGACGTAGCAATAAGACTCGATAGCAAAACTTACATGATCTTTCATGTAGCAACACTTAATCGCACGAATGTTGATGTTTACATCGTTGATAGCTTTGAGCACAGATAATTCGGGTGCATTTTCAGTTCCAATCGGTTCACGATGAAATGTGACATAAAAAGGTTTATCGCCTATTACATCAATCCAATATGCTGTCCCTTCTTTCTTGAAACAAAGACTCCCATCATTATCTACAGAAGGGGCAAAGCCCTCTTCTCTTAGGAAACTTTGGATATTGGAACGAAATGTTTTTGCCGCATATGACATTTCATCTGCCCATGATAACAGGACAGAACTGGAGACAAGCAATGTAAATAAAAGAAATCTTATGTATTTCATATTTTCTCTTGTGGGTAGTGGAGAGGAGCATATCGCCCCTCTCAATAAGTTTTTAGATGCTTCGACCGGCCTTATCTTGCAGATTTATGTAAATGCTAACAGAAGACGGCACATATTGCTTGAAATGAGTTCTTAAATTAACTCGTACTCCATTAAGTTCAGACTCATCGCTTGAACTTAATTCGTACTTACTAACATATTCCAATCTCATTGTAATAGTAACTGAGTTGGAAGCGACAGATATAGACTGGATTATTAACCCATCCTCTAATTTTGTAGGACAACTTCTAGCCAAATCATACCAGTCACTTTGCCAGTTCGAAGAACCTCCGCTATTTCCATAAGAATAGGAGGGAGCGGTCTGTCTTCCAGCATTGGCAAATACGTAATCACTCCATTCATCCTTCTCTTTATCGTAAGTTTGATGAGCCAGTAGCTTATCATCATCACCGTAGAAAGATTGCTTCTTAGGAGTTACTCCATCAGACTCATAATCTATAGTGACTTTTGACAACTGATTCTTTCGATTTTTACCATTAGCGTCTTTCCAAATAACCTCAATAACATTTTCTTTATCATTGAGTTTCCTAGTTTCGACCTCTAATAGTTTATTGGAATCATCAAATTTTTCAACCTTAATAAGATTACCATGATTGTCGAAAGTGTTCACCTGTCGAGCATAGTTTTCTTTCTTAGAAGTAGTCAACTTCCCAATGACATCACGAAATTCTGTCGTTAAAGTCTGGTTGCGATTATTGAACGTACTCTTACTTGTGTGCCAACCATCTTTTCCATTAACGGCATTACCGTATCCATCGAATATGATAAATTCAGTGTTATTGCCTCGGTTGTCATAAGAGTACCTAACCTCAGGATAGTTTTCTCCTTCAGCATTAGGTTTACCATTAACGTCTTCATCTTTCCAATAGATAAGATTATCCATTGCATCATATTTCTTAATGATCAAATGGGTCTTATCTGAATTATAGCTCGCTTTTCCGTCCTTATCCCAATAGCTTGTTTTTGTACGGTTGCCTCGTTCGTCATATTCATATTTTATTTGACTGTATTTTGAGTCAGGGAAGAACGCCATATTGCCATTAGCATCAGTATAATATTCACGAGTAATAAGATCAATATCATTATACTCATAATGCTCAACAACTGTACCATTTTTTAGTTGACCATTCTCATCAATATAACGAACTTCAATAACATTTCCTCGCTTATCATACTTAAACTTACGGCCGCCCAATTGTTTTCCTTTTGTATCGTATGAGTAGGAAGCAATCCGGAAATTAGTATTGGGGTCATATTCACTCTTGAATGATGCATTTCCATTCGAATTCATAGTGGGATTACCCTGCTCATCAAGATATTTTCCTCCAATAACATTCCCAAGCTCATCATATTCAAGAGTGAGTTGAGCATATCTCTCATTATTCTTAACTAATTTCCCATCAGTGCCGAAGAATGAGTATTTTACAAGATTCCCCTGAGGATTATATTCAAATACAATCTTATGGAAACCAGAATTACATGAAGTAGGCAAACCTTTCTCATCAAAGTACGCTTTTTCAACCATTCTATTGAACTTATCATACGAACACTTTGTGGAAGCCTGATAGCCACCAAATTTAGTCGGTTTATCGTCCTTGTCAAAATACTTTTCGCCTATATTATTCCCAATGCTATCATACTCATAGACAGTTCGCCAAACACCTGCGGTAGACTCTATATGCTTCCCGTTTTTATCGAAACCGGTATATTCCAAAGTATTACCCTTGTCATCATTTATTTGTGCAATACGAGCATAACTTACAGCACCAGTTACGTCAACCAGACTGTCTAAATCATCAAGAAATCTTAGTTCCGAAGTGTAGCCATTTTCATCATAGGCTATAGCTTGTGATACATAGCCACTTGTAGTAAACGAAGGTTTTCCATCTGTTCCAAGGTTGATTACTTTTATTCTATGCCCATCATTGTCATATTCATATTTTTGCCCATGAACATATGCATCAGTTCGAATTATTGGGGTTCCCTTCGAATCGAAATATTTTTCTTCAATTGTATTTCCATATCCATCATGTGAGAATTTAACAATAGCAACATTATTACCATCATGAGAGGGAGTCCTTTCCGAAGTCAGATAGGATATTTTTATAAAGTTATTATCAGCGTCGTACTCACGAGTCTTAATAGCCAATCCCTTCTTATTCCCTCGTATCTCTCCATCGAGACCAATAAAAGAGGTTTCGATTACTCTTCCTTTGTCGTCGTAAGTATATAGGATACCATGAACCATATCCTCGTCAACAACATCCACGTTTTGGAAACCTGCGTATTCTCGTTTTATAACGCGACCCTTATCATCGAAAGTCAACTTATAACGAGAGATACTGCTCCTCTGGTTTTCATCATGATTATATGTATCAGTGGTATTAATGGATAGTGTTTTCTCAGTACCAAATTCATCATCCTGTTTGAAAACCGCAGTACGTAAATTCCCATCATAGTCTAATTTATATAGACATTTGCCTCCTTGATCATAAACTTTTACATAGTCAATCTGACCGTCATTATTATAGAAGAAAGTTGCGTCTACATATTTATCGTTGAGTTCACTTTCAGATATCTGTTCAAGTTTACCATGGCTATTGACTGTTGAAACACGTCGAACTTTACCCTTTTGATATTCAAATTTGAATGTATATTGACGATGTTTCTGGTCAGATTCAGATATACGACCAATTCCCTCAGGAACGCCCCAAACCTCTGTATAGTCTTTGTAATAGCGTACCTTTATGCGTGTATAATCCCAGAAGAAGATTCCTGCACAAACTACCAGAGAAAGAATGCCTGTGGCAATGTAAATCCACATATTTCTATTGGATTTACGAGTCCACTTTCCTGTTTCTTGAAATAATTCGATTGATCTACGAATTTGCGATGCGCTGGGACGCTTTGTTGGATTTTCATCAAGCATCGATTTTATCATCTGCTTGACATGAGGTTGCAACTTGTTCGGAAGCGGTTCCATTTGTGTACCTTGTGCTTCTGCCAGCCCACCATTTTCACCAAATGGAGGATTGCCGGTCAATAATTCGACCGCGGTAGCACCTAAAGACCAAATGTCACTCTCCTTTGTAGTTTTTCCCGAATAAACCTCGGGAGCCATATACGCGCGTGTGCCTCCTACCGCTTCTTCGGCCGCGTTTTCTTTTTTACTAATTCCGAAGTCAGTCAGCAGGAAGTTGCAATTATCATCCACCAGCACATTATCAGGTTTAATATCCTGATGAATAATATTATGATCATGAAGGTACTCCAACCCGGCTGCCACATCATGAAGGAAATGTAGAAGCTCTTTCTCATCAATGCGTCCAACCATTGAGGTCGCAGATCCATTTTCACAGAACTGCATAGTTAAATAGGGACATCCTTCATTGATGTCGTAACCTGATGGTCTCAGGAGATTTGTATGGGTCATATTGAAGACTGTCGTAAATTCCTTTTGGAATACTGAGAGCCCATAAGTTCCCTGCTTTGAGATATCAGAGGTGTATATTTTCAAGGCAACGGCGAGATTACCAGCCTTGGTGTCGAGAGCTTTCCATACCTCAGCCGAGGCGCCACTACCCATTAACTCGACAAGCAAGTAGCGACCATGGAACATTTGATTAGGGGATAATGTCATGCCTTATAATTATGAGAGAATGTAATAAATTGCGACGAATTGAATTACGGCAAAAAGAATGAAAAGGATAACACCTATCACAATCCATTTCTTTTGACCGGAGACAAACTTTCCAAATGAAGCTTTAGTGCGATTCCATGCCAACGTATTGCCTTTAATTCCCAAATAGGAACACAGGAATAGACTTGCGATTTGCCCTAAAAAGGGAATAAGAGAGATCGGAATGATAATCAGTGGCCAATATATATGGTTACACATTGCCCACACCCATGAAGATAGAAAAGCTCCGAAGTTGAACTTTTCAAGATATTCATCTACTTCCAACTGTGTAAAATCGTTCAGTTGGCCGACCGTCTCATTCTCGGAAATTGTATGGCGGTGAGACACATGTCCAGAGTCTGCGATTGAATGCTCTACTTCGGACGGATTAAACATTTCAGTTTTTCGCTCGGTTGTTTGTACCTGAGATCCGTCAAATCTTTCAGTTCTCCGTTGTAAAGAGGGGAACTTTTTTAGAATAACTGGCCAAGTTAATTCATAAGTATCAGCAAGCAAGATTTTATCACCATTTTGAATGGCGATGGACGAATTATGGATAAGACGACCATTTATCATAGTACCATTGGAACTATGATCCTTAAATATGAGCTGCCCATCTTGGATTTCAAGAGTAGCATGCTCATTGCTGACCCGTCCAAAAGACTGATCAACTATAACGCTACACTCGGGTGCACGCCCAATAGTTATGCTTTTATTTGTCATTTTTATTTATCTTTTTATACACGTTAATTTGGTCTCCGGCTTTAACCTCCTCGAACTTTATTTCAGGATTTAGCTTTTCAAATTCAGTTTTGGTCATACCAAACTCTTTACAGAAAGTTCCAATATGCTTATTGGGCGGTAAAGTAACGACTATGATTTCTGGAGTCGAAAGTATCTCAGCTTCTCGTTCTTCTTCAGAAAGTCTTTTTTCTTCTGTTTTCGGAATCTGAACTGTATTTAGTCCTTTCAATAGATTATTGCCATTTCCTGACTGTCTATCGCCTGATTTCCCAGAATCTGAGGCCTCGACAGATTGAGACTTATCAGTAGTAACAGAATCGTCTATTATAGTCTTAACGGGGTCAGTTATATCATTTGTCGATATAGAATCCGTACTAACTAACTCTGTCGTATCAGAACTTTCTATCCCTTGCGACCTTTTATTTGCAAAGAAAAACCACAGGATTGCAGCTATAAGCATTATTAAAACTGCCAACGCAATTAAATAGCTCTTTTGTAATTTATTAGTATTAGTTTTAGGAGCTTTAGCTGATGCTTTCCGTAATCCACCAACAACATTGAATAGGCAAAGTGTTACATTGTCGGCTCCTGACGCAGATATGGCTGCCGAGACCAACGCATCGGCCGTATTAGTCAAATTGTCATCGGAATTTTGGAAAATCGAACTAATCTCAGCATCTCGAATCATGCCACATAATCCATCTGTACAAAGTAATATTGTATCGTTATTTGACAATGCAATCGGCCTTGCCAATGTTTCGGGATGACACTTCTGAGAGGCGTCTGAGAGACACTGCGTTATTATATTTGAATCAGGAAAGTCAAAGGCTTCTTCTTCAGATAATTTTCCCGAATCAACCAGTTGTTGAACATAGGAGTGATCTTTTGTAAGTCGGACCAAACCGTAAGCTCGATTATATATGTATGCTCGACTATCTCCACACCAACCTATATAAAGATTGTCTTTTATCACCCACGCAATAACAATAGTTGTTCCCATCCCTTTTGTTTCAGGATGCTCTTTCGCATATTTTTTTATATTGTTATCTGCTAAGGCTATAGTGGATTTTATGAAGGAATTAACAGCATCTGGTGAAGATATGATTTTTTCTGTTAATTCATCAGGGATAAACCGACTTTTAACAGTGTCAATGGCAATCTGAGAAGCAACCTCTCCAGCATTGGCACCACCCATTCCATCTGCGACAACAAGAATACAACCTTTATCACTAAGTTGATGGACTTCATTATTAACCCACCGCATAGGTAATGACGACAAGTCCCAAGAAATTTGGAAATTATCTTCGTTGTTAGTTCTAACTATACCTACGTCGGTCTTAGCTGCAACCTTAAATTTTACCGCTGCCATATTACTTTTTATTTGTCTCATTAGGGGTTAAGTCAACATCAATGTCCTCTTCTATCTTTGGTGTGATTGGAGCGTTAGAATTAAAGACATTATCTGAATTAGTAAACGGGCAAATGAGTTTCCATTCGTCTTGATCTCCGATTACTAAACCGTTGACGATAAAATCTAAACGTCCGACGCTTGATATTTCTGGAAGTAGGAATATTCCACCCATGATAGACCCTTCAACTCGGGGCACGGCTACTTGATATTCTTTACTCCTATCTTCTGAAATATCAACGCACTCCGTAACAACAACAATGTCAAGATTCGTTGTACTATTCAACTCCATATCAGGAGGTAAGATGTACCATACTAAATACCCATCTCCTTTACCGGAGCGATGGGCAACTGAAAATCCATCGTTGAAGAAATTGTCTGTTTTCACCCCATATACTTGATTCGGATAAATAGTTACAAGTTCATCTTTATTAAAATATATGGAATCATACCTCGCTACATTACTCAGTTCAGAATACTGCGAAGGGAAGAAAACCGGTGTATAGCGTTTTCGGAGTTTTGTAAATTGGTTATTGTAGGCCCACGGAACTCTGGCAATATCATTTATAAGATAACCGTCTTTTACTTTTACGGCCACAGTATTAACTGAACCAAATTCCTTGTTTCCACTTAATCCGAAGAATTTTCCTACAGAGTCTTCAAGTTGATAACTCTGCGATAAGATAAAAGCGCCATCTTTACCAATCTTTGCAATCAATTGGTTCTCTGTTGATGGTTGACTTACTTTAGCAGCTCTTTTGAACCTACCAAATTCTTGTGGGAGCTGTGCATTAATAATAATCGCAGTTGCGATAAACAGAAGAATTATGCTTATTTTTTTCATATTCTATAACATTAATTTATTGAGGATATGGGTTCTACAAAACCGGTGGAACGTCCTGCTATTGCCGAGGTAATCCCGACAACGACCATATTTCCATTTGAGTCAGTATAAAATACCGGGCCACCAGAACAACCATGTTCATAGGTCGTCTCTGTGGTTAATATCATCCCATTTTGTAATCCATCAGCTGCAACAACAGCCGATCCATATATTGGATTTATCCCAGAAGAAGAAGCTCCTAACCCAAGGGGAAAGCCTAAAATAGCCAATTTAGTCCCTCTTTCAAGATTTCGACTTGCTTGAGTATCATATTTTAGACCTCCAGCTCTACCTGTGCTAATAGTCGCAAAGTCTTTTGCAGTAGCAGATGCAACGACGATCCTCTCTCCTTCATCTGAAGCATACGTCTCATCTCCATTCCGCAAAGTATGGCACTGTGTTGACGTAAATGAAAGTTTCTCTCCTGAGTTTGAAACGGCTCCGAGATGAGCTACTACTTTTCCTCCATTATGTGCTATGATATTTAACATTAGCATGGATTCATCTACTTTACCACCGGAATTCAAAAAATACCAAGGCTCGACTACATGACGTGCGGTTATAAATCTTCCATCTTCTAACATGAACCCCGTTCCTGTCCAAGATGGAAGGCCGGACTTTTCTCCACATTCAAGCTCAAACGACTCTCCAGTAGGAAGAATAATCTCAAAACCAAGTGACATAATGAAAAATACATTTTTATCACATGATTTTAATGCTGCGTTATTAACTCCACGCCCAACACTGCCAACTCTAGCATTGGGAGTTGATGAAATATGACTAGCGGCAGTGCTAAGATTGGAAATTTTATATTGCATATCTGTAATCATTTCCGTTTTTTCGATAACAACTTGTGCAATACTATCATTAGCATTTCTAAGGCGCTCTTGCTCAATCAAGCTTTGTGCGACTAATCCATCAAGATGCATGTTTTGTTTATGAATATCATATAGTTTATATCCACCTCCGGCTAAAGCTATAAGTAGGATTACAGATAATACAGTTATAGCATTTTTATATGGTCTTAATGCTTGCTGACGGAATAGGCTTAATCTACGAGTAAGACCAATTGTACCTACTGTTGATTTGTTTCCTGTCGGCACTATAAACCCAAGTTTCGGACCGTTTATAGACAATTGTATTTCATCGCCATTTTGCAAATACCATTCATTTTTTATAGGTCTGCCATTAAGCAATGTAGTATTAGTCTGTGAAAGAGGTACAATTTTCCAGTTATCTCCATCTTTGATTATTGCAGCATGACGACGGCTAACTGTGCTAAATGATTCATCGAAACGTACTTGACAATGTGGATCACGACCAAGTTCAATCTGATTAACAATGATTTCCTGATTTTCGCCAGCACGATGATATTTACTTGAAACCTTATGTTCAAGTATAAAATACTTTCTGCCGCCAGGATTAAATATGGAGCCTATTCCTGCTCCAACTGATCCTGACAGACTTCTATTGTATGGATGTGTCGTATTATTTGCCATTTTCAATAAGCCTCTACTCTAAGTTTTGTATCTCCAATTGATATAATATCTCCCGGCTTAATTACAGAACCATCTATATTCACTTCAGATGAATTGAGAAATGTGCCGTTAGTAGATTTTTTCCATTGGTGTGCGTGCCATTGTCCATCTCTAATTACCCATTCACCCAAACTGTAATCAAGTTCCAAAGTACAATGGGTTCTTGATACATATGTGCTGTTTTCTTCTCTGATGGGGATGTCATTTATGAGCTGAACATTATGGCGTCCCATTAATAAGATCGAATTTCGTTTCTGATTTACTATATCATCAAGATAATACACTCTGCCATACTCTTCTCCATGCATAACCCTAAGAAGAAGACCGTTTATTATTTTTTTTGAAAATGTATCATCATTGAAATCTTGATATACTGGACTGGCACTTAAAGGAAATGTTTTTAATACCGCGTCGACATCTTGAAGTCTATTATGAATATTGGGTTGAAGACAACCGTCAATTAAATTTAACCAATCCTTCCCTTTTAATGAATTAGCAAGTGTTTCTCTATTCCAGTTTCCCAATTTCCCATTTTTTAGATATGGTATGAGACTACGTTCATCATTCAAGTCTCCAAAGGGGAGAAAACCAGTTATTAATTGATACATCATTACCCCAAAGGAAAAGATATCAGTAGTGGGCAAAACGGTTGCGTCACGACGCGGATTTACCTGTTCCGGTGGCATATAAGCATACGTACCAAAGATTTGTTTGGGTTTGCCAACAATGTTCATTTCAGTCATTCGCTTCGTCCTATCTCCAGCAATTCCAAAATCAGTCAATGCATAATCTCCCGACTTTGTCCTTAGAACATTCTCTGGTTTCAAATCCCGATGTACCTTCCCACTTTGATGGAGTGACTTTAATCCATATAAAACACAGTAAGCGACTTTTGACAGATCCAATGAAGACGAATTCTGATATAAATCTCCGCCTGGGCAATAGTCCATTACAATGTAGGGATTGCCATTAACTACTCCATGACTGTAAGAATGTACTAAATATTTACTTTTGATTTGACCAGTTTCAAACTCCATATCAAACCTTGACACCATTGGAGTTCTAATTTCCGCAGGAACTTCCCAAAGCTTTAGTAACTTTAATGCATATTCAACTCCCGAACGATCTTCAACAAGGTACACGACACCATAACTCCCATGACCGAGAGTGGAACGGACAATGTAATTAGAATCAATCACGTCGCCCACATTAAAGTCACATCTGTTTACTATTGACGTCATAACTCTTTTTTATTATCTATACCTTGAAGTCAGAAAAGGTAACCTGTTTTTTTATTCGTGAAAAACAAAAAGTCGGTTTCCTAATAATATTATGTCTCCATTATGGAGTTCTTGTGGCGTTGAAGCCTGAACAAAGGTGGTCTTTTGTTCACTACGATCTTCAATATACCATTTTTCGTCTTTCCTTGTAATAATAGCCTGAGCTCTGGACGTGATTGACAAATTGCCGGGATCGGTGTTATATCTATTTAAGATAACTTCTTCACCTTCCATTTCAATATCATCAGGTTGCTTCCGTTCTCCATTGCGTTTTACAGGAGACAATATAAAGGACGGTGTGATTCCAATTGCACCTTCAGTCCAGACATTAATTGTCCCATGGATATTCGGGGCACCAACGACAGTTGGACGTCGTATCTGCCTTGCCTGAGAGGAATTATAAGTTTGTGGCGTATTATTATGATTACCGTCTTCAAATACAATGTCACAATTACAATTGGGGCATCTTTGAAGACCAGGACGCAGTGGATAACCACACTTGGTACAGATATTAGGTTGTGCTACTCCACCAAAGATGTCCCCCTCTCTAACTGTTTGATTAGATGAGTGATACGTGGGAGGGGTTGGGGGTAATGGACTTGCCTCTAAAGGCACTCCATACTTTGAGCAGTTTGTCTCTTCTGGACGGTTAGGCCATCCGCAATTTTTACATCTCATCGTCTTAGTATGTTACTCAGTTCTACTTATTTGTCTTAGCAATCAATATAATGACACAAGAAGCGCGAGCCTCTCACTTGTCACCGTACTGAAGGCTCTGG
>CAZGGB010000038.1:0-26929 GCA_964525115.1 uncultured Sangeribacter sp.
AATCTATCTTCTTTATGATTTTTAAACATTTCAGATTGCAAAATTGTTTCAAATCCATTAAATTTTAACACTTGTTAAAATCAGCCTCATTTAATCGTTGATAGTTGATAATTGATAGGTTATCGTTTATCGTTCAACTAAGTATAGGTATAACTCTCTTTAGTGCAGCGATAAAGTCATCCACTTCCTCTTTTGTATTATAGGCGGCAATCGATGCTCTCACCGTACCCGAAATCCCGAGTCGTTGCATAAGTGGCTGCGCACAATGATGCCCCGTACGCACTTCCACACCCAACTTATCCAACAACATTCCCATATCATAATGATGTATATCTCCTACTAAAAAAGATATGACCGCACTCTTATGCGGAGCGTTGCCGAATATCCGCATACCCGGTATCTCTCGCATTTTTGCCTCAGCATACTTCATAAGCTCATGCTCATGCTCAGCAATATTCTCAATTCCAACTTCCTCCATGAAATCAAGAGCTTTCGGGAATGCACCGATACCGACATAATCCGGAGTACCGGCTTCAAACTTAAACGGGAGATCGGCAAAAGTAGTACCCTCAAAGCTGACATGAGATATCATTTCTCCTCCACCTTGATAAGGAGGCATACGAAGCAGATGCTCTTTCTTTCCATAGAGCACTCCTATTCCTGTGGGTCCATACATCTTATGAGAAGAAAAGGCATAGAAGTCACAATCAAGATCATTCACATCGATATGCATATGAGGCACAGCCTGTGCCCCGTCTATTAGAACCGGCACACCTTTAGAGTGTGCATATGAGATCATCTCTTTGACCGGATTGACAGTGCCGAGCACATTCGAGACATGACAGAAAGATGCCATACAGGTATGCTCATTGAAAAGAGACCGATATTGATCAAGAAGCAATTCTCCCCTATCATTGATGTCCACGACCCTTATCTTAAGATCAGGACAACGGCTCTGAAGCAACTGCCAAGGCACTATATTGGCATGATGCTCCATCACTGTAAGAATAATCTCACCCTCTTGAGGGAAAAGAGAGCCAAAAGAAGATGCCACAAGATTGATCGACTCGGTCGTGCCACGAGTAAAAATTATTTCCTCTTCAGAAGATGCGCCTATATAGTCACGCACACGACGCCTACATTTCTCTTGAAGATCAGTGGCTTCTTGCGAGAGTGTATGGACACCTCTATGCACATTAGCCTTAGTATCGCAATACCCCGACACCACTGCATCTACGACGCTTCGTGGTGTCTGTGAGGTCGCTGTATTATCAAGATATATCATAGGTTTCCCTCCTATCTTCCTCGACAGTATCGGAAACCTCTCCCTTATCCCCTCTATATCATAATTTATCATTTTTCATTTATCATTTATCATTACACCCCACCGGGCATGAGGCACATGCGGTCTGCTCTCCTGCAAATCTACGCTCTACCATCAACTTCAGTCGGTCGCGCAGCGGAGATAGGGAAATGCCTTCGATAACATCCGACATAAATGCCTGCTTAAGCATCAGGCGAGCCTGATCTTCAGAAATTCCGCGTGTCATCATATAGAAGAGCTGCTTCTCGTCAAGTTGACCGATTGCAGTGCCATGAGAGCATTTGACATCGTCGTTATAGATCTCAAGCTGAGGCTTTGAATGCATCACAGCGGTGTCTGACCCAACAAAATTCCTGTTTGATTGATATGCTTCTGTCTTGAATGCTCCCTCTGACACATATATGAGGCCGGCAAAAGCTCCGACAGCCTCGCCATCCACTACATATTTGAATAGTTCGTCTGTGTTACACTCAGGCACCTCATGAGCTATTCTCGAATAAGTATCCAGTCGGCGAGTTTCGTCTTCAATTCCCATACCAAGCATTCTGAGACGCGCATGTCTACCTGAAAACTTGGTAAAGAATTCATTGCGGGTTCTTCCGTTGTATAGGGTCATTGAGTCGAGAAGCACTTCTGAACCCTCTTCCTGATCAAGCCATAAGGAAGAGAGCCTGGATGTCTTCAAAGTGCTCTCTTCAAGATCATAGAAGTCAAGATGGCTTCTCTTTCCGGCAAATATCTCCACTACCTGGACTGAGCAAAAATCAACTGATGGAGTCTGTGTATGATCGCAGAATAGCACTTTAGCCTCTGATTCCTCTTCCATCACTATCAGGACTCGTCGAGCAGAAAGCAGGGCTGCTGAATTATTAAATATATTGACAACCTGAATTGTCGGCTCGACCTTTATACCCTTTTTTACCCTTATTACAACGCCATCCTGACAAAAGAGAGTATTGAGTGCCACAATGGGATTAGAGATATCGGCAAGCTTGCCATAATGCTCCGAAATGAATTGAGGATTCTTTCGCGCATATGATGCCAGCGACATGACTTCTACTCCATCAGGAAGCAGCTTACGGCATTCGGAAGTCTCTGCAAATGAATCATTGACCACAAGAAACAGCGACGTACTAAGCATCGGCACATCGCAACGGAAAGTTTCTGATGGATTCACGTCTATCTTAATTCTTCCGACATTGACACCGTAATCAGGCGAAAGTATCTTCTCAAAATCTGTATACCGGTAATTCTCTTCTTTCACATCGGGGAGTCCACGCTTGATAAGCGAAGAAGCTGCATCCGGACGAAGTCGATTCAGAGCTTCAGGGGCATTGGAGTCAACAAGGTCTCCATGCTCCTGCCAAAGGTCGATAAATTGTTCAAGAGCACCCATAGCCTATGCCTCCCCTTTTATCGCATCCTGCCCGTCGACCTCGGCTTTTATCCAGTCATACCCTTTCTTCTCTATTTCAAGGGCAAGCTCCGGACCTCCGGTATAGACGATTCTTCCTTTATATAGCACATGGATCACGTCGGGCTTAATATAGTCGAGTAGCCGCTGATAGTGGGTTATGACAATTGCAGAGTTTTCAGGCGTACGAAGTTTATTGACTCCTTCAGCCACAATACGGAGAGCATCTACATCAAGACCCGAGTCTGTCTCGTCAAGGATGGCAAGTTTCGGCTCAAGTACTGCCATCTGAAATATCTCATTGCGTTTCTTCTCCCCTCCTGAAAATCCTTCGTTGACACTACGAGAGGCAAGCTTATTGTCGAGCTCCACTATAGCTCTTTTCTCTCTCATTAGCTTGAGGAAATCTGTAGCGCCCATTGCAGGCTCTCCGAAATATTTTCTCTTGGCGTTGACCGCCGCACGCATAAAATTGACCATGGAGACTCCGGGAATCTCAACAGGATATTGAAACCCGAGAAACAATCCCTCATGGCTTCTCACATCGGGAGTCATCTCAAGAAGATTTTTTCCTCTGAACGTCACTTCTCCTGAAGTAACCATATAAGCAGGATTTCCGGCGAGCACCATTGAAAGCGTTGACTTTCCTGACCCATTAGGGCCCATCACTGCATGAACTTCTCCGGGTTTCACTTCAAGATTGACACCGCGGAGTATTTCCTTTCCTTCTATTTCCGCATGAAGATCTCTTACTGATAGCATATTTTATATATCTTTTTTCTATTCGAAATTCATCACATTCAACCCTATCCCTCAACTGATGGATCTTGCCTCCCATAGTTGCACTTTATGCACATACTCGTCTGCCGACATTGTTCCCAACAATTCTGGTGCAAGACGAATGACACAGTCTACCAAATTGCCATCATCATGCCGGGCACAATGCATCAACGGCGAGTCAAACGGACGGCAAAGCGCCAGGTCGAACAACAAGGATAGAAACATCAGATATTTCAATAATGAAAACACTGCTCCAGCTATAGAGTTCACTATACCCACAGGAATCGTGCCTAAGATAAAGTTAAGTATTCCGGTAAAAGCAGAAAATGCAAACATACATAATCCCCATATTGTCCCATAAGCAAGTATGGAGACAAAAAATGTCTTAGCTACGGGATGATAGAGTTGTGGGAACCATCCGGCAAGCCATACTGCAAAATCGGGGCCAAAGGATCTTGCCGCCACTATGCCAAACACAAATCCAAGCACGCCCGACACCTGACGCATCAAGCCTGCGTGGAAACCTCGGAACATCCCCACTATAGCTACTGCCAACACTAATATATGATATATTGCTTCTCCCATTTCAACTGCAAAATTAATAAAAATTTTGGAATTTATTGATTTTTTATACTCTTACATTTGGCAACCTACACTTTTCTTATTAATTTTGTAGGTAGAATGAAGATACTGGCCGACATCAACACACGAAAGAATGATATTTTGATTTTCCTCTGCTTTCTGATAGCAGCGGCTTTGCTTTCGTGGGCGGCTTACGCAGCGTGGATTAACTTCCGTACCACTCCTCCATATGTGGATAGAAATCAATATCCAATCGGAGGGTTTGACATTTCTGCCCATAATGGCGATATAGATTTCAAATCTACCGTTAAAGATGGCATGGAATTTGTATGGATAAAAGCTACGGAAGGCGTTACATTTCGCGACCGCAAGTTTATGGACAATCATGAACAAGCGGGGCAAGCCGGACTGAAGAGAGGGGCTTACCACTTTTTCAGATTTGACAAGGATGGTGTAGAGCAAGCTATCAACCTCCTTGAAACGGTTGGGGAACGAATACTCGAATTGGGTGTGGCTATCGACATTGAGTCTTCCGGCAATCCCGAAGGAATCGATGATGAAGTCATCAATGAAAGAATCGTCGCCATGATTGATTATCTTAATCTGAGAGGTGTAGCTCCGACTCTTTATTGCAACAAGACTGATTACTACAAATATCTGTCTGAATCTTTCCCTGGCAACTCCTTGTGGATATGCTCTTTCTCTCAAGATCCAATAGCGGCTCCTTGGACATTTTGGCAGTTCAACCATAAAGGGTCGCTGAAAGGTGCAAATGGGAAAGTCGACCTCAACGTTTTCGGTGGGAATCGTGAGGAATGGATCAACTTCATATCAACGCAACAATATAAAGGCAATAAATCCGTTAATTAAAAGTGAAACAATATCAATACATATCGGAATATTTTGTTAAGATTACCTTGGCTTCTGCCATCGCAATCTTATTCGCTATTAGTGCGAGTGCGGCAGACCCTGATAAATATGCATCCTCATCAAAGCTCGCCAGTGGGAAATGGGTGAAGGTAGACATCTCTACCCCAGGGCTGCAGACATTAACGAGACAGACGCTTAAAAACTTTGGGTTTAACGACCCCAATGCAGTGTTCGTCTACGGATATGGAGGCAGGATGATCTCAGAGGCTCTTACAGTCGACATGCCAGATGATCTTCCTCCTGTGCCCGTGGTGCGTAAAGACGACGGTTCAATCACATTCTATGCGACCGACAACATCGCTCCAAAAGCTTCCACTTCCAAGCTGATGAAGTTTGACCACACCATAAATCCCTATGGCGACAATTCTTATTATTTTTTGAGCGATGTGGCTCCATCATCGGATTTTTCAAGTATCGATCTTTCCGATATTGGAGGAATGGAAGTTAACTCTACTTTCACATGCCAGTTGGTACATGAGACCGACTTACTCCAATGTGCTACTTCCGGTCGTGATTATCTTGGTGAAGATTTTAAGTCAAATAAATCTCAGACGTTTAAATTCGATCTTCCCGACAATTCTACCGGAAATGCTAAAATAAGGGTAAGATTCGGTACAAATACGTCCGGCTCTCCAAGCAGCATTATTGTCAGTGCCAACGGAGAGCGTCTGGCTGCTACCAATGATGATAAAATTGCCAATGTCACATCAAGCGAACAATATTATCGTGTCGCCACAAGCATCAAAGAAGCAGAAGGCGTCGGTAATTCTCTTGAGGTGGGCATAGAGTATTCTCAGGGGGGTGTAGTCAATACGGCTCGCCTTGATTGGATAGAAGTGGAATATGAGAAAGCGATGAAACTCAATGACTCCAAACTCTATTTCATGGTTAATCCTTCTGTAGCAACTGCGTATAGAATTGAAGATGCTTCAGAAAAAACTATCATTTGGGATGTCACAAGACCCTGGGATATTAAGGAGGTCAAGGGTGTCTACGATGCCGACAGCAAATCTTTGACCATTGGAATAAAGGAAAGTGGCATCAAAGAATTCATAGCTTTTGATCCTTCCGCAAAGGGAGCATCAATTCCTGGAAGAATAAAGACTGCCAATCAGAATATCCATGGGCTTCCTACTCCGGATATGGTAATCATCACTCCTGATGAATTCTCTGCAGCTGCTGAGCGCATCGCAAATCTTCACCGCATCCATGATGGCATGACGGTCTATATCCTTTCGCCTGAAAAGATATATAATGAGTTTTCCAGCGGAAATGCTGACTTATCAGCTTTCCGAAAACTCCTGAAGATGTGGTATGATCGCAGCCAGAGCGACCCGGAAGGCAAGCAATTCGGATATTGTCTGCTTATGGGGCGTCCCACCTACGACATGAAAGCAAAAAATCCGGAAACACTCAAAGCCGGATATCCAAGGACTTTGATATGGCAGTCTCCGACAGGACTCACCGAATCAAGCTCTTATTGCACTGACGACTTCATAGCTATGCTCGAAGATGAGACCACCGAACGCCCGATGGCTTCAAGACAAATTCTTGTAGGCGTAGGCAGATACCCTGTGACTTCAACTTTTGAAGCAGATCTCATTGTCTCCAAACTTGAATCTTACATGACTGATCCAATCTATGGAATCTGGCGCAATAATGTCATGGTGATTGCTGACGATGGAGACTCTGCGCAGCATCTCCAGCAGGCTGAGTCTGCTATTAAAAATATGATGAATGGAAATGCCGGACCGCATTTCGCATACGATAGGGTATATCTTGACGCTTTTGAGAGGAAACAGACCGGTTCAGGTCTCACTTTCCCTGATGCAAAAGACCGTATGCTTATGAAGTGGCAAAAAGAAGGAGCATCGCTTCTCACTTATATCGGGCATGCCAACCCCAAGGAATGGACCCACGAAAAACTGCTGACTTGGAATGATATCAACAGCATGTCAAACCAATATCTACCCATCATGTATGCTGCTACATGCAGCTTTGGCAAATGGGACGCTGAAGATATCAGTGGCGCTGAAATCATGCTTTCCAATCCTGCTGGTGGTGCCATTGCAATCATGACTCCAAGCCGCACGGTGTTGATCACCAACAATGAGTTTATCACCAATTCCGTCGCCGGGGAAATGTTCCGGACAGACAGCCTTGGAAAAGGACAAAGACTTGGAGACATTTTGAGATTAGGTAAGAATCGCAATTCCAAACCTGATGATAATATGCTCCGCTATCACCTTTTTGGTGATCCAGCTTTGCGCATGCCGGTTCCAAACTATTCTGTGGCAATTGATTCTATCGGAGATCTACCTATTGCAACCAACTTATCTGATGCTCCGGCGATTCAGGCTCGTGCCATAGTGAAGATTTCAGGCAGGATAACTGACAGTGAGGGCAACAAAGTTCCGTTCAACGGTCCGATTCAATACACTCTTTTCGATGCAGAAAAAAGCGTTGAGACTCATGGTTGGGGAGAGAAAGGAGTTGTAAGCACCTATCAAGACAGATCAAGTAAACTTGCCACAGGCAGCACTATGGTGGCTGATGGTGAATGGTCTACATCCATCTTGATGCCTTCGGAAATTTCCAACAACTATGCTCCTGCATTGCTAACTCTTTATGCCTACGATCCGACTATGAAATTGGAAGCCAATGGCTCTACCGATATGCTCTATGTCTTTGGTTATGACGAAAATTCTTTTGAAGACATCGAAGGGCCATCGATTGAAAGCTTTAGCGTTTCGTCTAATACAGGAAGTGCCGTTCACTCCAACCCTGTTGTGATGGCAACTTTCAGTGATGAATCCGGCATAAATATTTCTGATGCGGGCATCGGCCATAAGATGAGCCTTCAGCTTGACTCAGGAAAGATTTACGATGACGTAAGCCAATATTTTTATCCTGACCCAAATGATGAGACCAGGGGCAGCATAGCCTATCCCCTCTTAGATCTAACTCCGGGGGAACATCATCTCAATCTGACAGTATGGGATAATGCTGGCAATTCGAGCAGTAAGGCCTTAGACTTCAAAGTCGGACTCAATATGCGACCCAATGTCATGGAGCTCTCCTCTTTCTATAATCGGGAAAAGGATCAATTCACGATGAAAGTCACTACCGACAGGGCGCTTTGCGCACTCCAGTGCAGACTGGAATGCTTCGACCTTTTAGGAAATCTTCTTTGGAGTGTCGAACGCAAATCATATTCTAATGGCAACAGTTCATTCTCAATCGGATGGGATATTAAAGATTCAAACGGGAATAGACTGCCCCGCGGTATCTACAACCTGCGTGCAACTATCACTTCAGAAGATGGACTCTCTACCACTCACAGCAAAAAAATAGCAATTCCTGCGAAATGACAATCTACGCTATAGTCAATAATATTCTTTCACCTTTAAGCCCCGATGCCGGAATTAATCCGGTATGGGGACTTATTTCTGCCTCAGGTATACTACAAGGAGGAAATCCATACTTCGTGCCTGATTTTTCAGATCGTTTCGAAGCGAGGATAGCATTGGCTATAAGAATAGGGAAACTCGGCAAAGGGATAGCTCCAAGATTTGTCGGCAGATATGTCGACGCAGTGGCTCCGGCCGTTCTGATAGTGGCTCCCAATATGCTCAAGTCCCATAGAGACAAAGGGCTCCCTTGGACTCAAGCGATAAGCTACGACAGGTGTCTGTCCATTGGTAAGTTTACCCCTTGCGCAGCCGAAAACTTGAAGCAAGTTGAAGTAAAATTGACTTTTGACCCGCCAAATGATTCCTATGAGAGAATCTTGAAAGGATCAGACCTCAATCCGGCGATTGAGGAGACAATAGCAGAGATAAGTCGCGATAATACTTTGAAGATGGGTGATATTATCCTTATGGGCATAGCAGGAGAAGGCCCGCAAGTCACGCCAGACATGAGAGCCCATCTTAGTCTCAATGGTTTTGAATCGCTTAGATTCAATATCAGATGAAGTTACTACTCATTAAAGAATATTTGTGTAATAAAACGTATAATATTCACGTTATTTATTCATGACAACTTCAAGAACCATTTGCACCATAGCAGCCGCATTTTGTGTCACATATGCTTCGGCAGAAAGTGGCAACGACATAAAGGATAACGAGTTCAATCCGGTTCAAACCGGTGTGACAACCCTTAGTATTACCCCCGACGCTCGAGGAAGCGCCATGGGAAACTTAGGTGCTGCTACGGATGCTGACATAAATGCGCAGTTCTGGAATCCCTCAAAATATGCATTCGCATATTCTGCCGGAGGGGTTGGCATAAGCTATACTCCTTGGTTGCGTAAAATCGTAAATGATATCTTTCTTGCCGATGTCAGCGGTTATCTTAAGCTCGGAAGTGCCGACAATCAAGCCTTAAGTGCTTCATTAAGATATTTTTCTCTGGGCGAGGTTATTGTTGATGATATGGGGGCAAATACCATCAACCCCTATGAGTTTGCCATCGACTTTGGATATTCCAGAAAGTTGAGCGAAAAATTTTCTATGGGTGTGGTTCTACGCTATATCCTGTCCGATCTCTCATATGAAGATTCTTATTCGGGAGATACCAACACAGCGGGATCAGCTTTCGCAGTTGACCTCAGCGGCTACTATACAACCTTCCCTCTCATCGGAAGAAGCGAATGCCAATGGAGCTGGGGGTTCAATATTAGTAATATCGGCTCTAAGGTAAGCTACGACCATGGAACCAACTATTATTACCTTCCGACTAACTTAAGGCTTGGTACAAACTTCACATTCCCTCTTGCCGACTACAATCTGCTTTCAATAGGGGTTGACCTCAATAAGTTGCTCGTACCAACAAAACCTCGGGAAACTGACTACATCAACCCGGGAGGCGCATACTACGATCCTGACAAGGATGAGGCACAAAATGCTGCTGCGTTTGACGATGCTCTTCAAAAATGGGAGACTATGTCGCCAATCACAGGTATATTCAAAAGCTTTTCAGATGCTCCCGGTGGCTTCTCAGAAGAGTTGAAGGAAATAAATGTTTCTGTAGGTGGTGAGTATTCCTACAACGACCAATTCTTCGTGCGAATGGGTTACAACTATGAAAATGCAATGAAAGGTGGCAGAAGCTATTTCGGATTCGGTGCCGGATTCTCTCTAAATGTAGTGCGTCTCGACGCATCTTATATGCTCGCGACAGCCCAAAGCTCACCTCTCGACCAGACAATGCGTTTCACACTCAGCTTTGATATGGACGGCATCCGCGATCTTCTTGGCAAACGCCGTAGATAATTTTGAATTGTTTATCGTTCATCATTTATAGTTATGTTAAGGATTGGTCAAGGATATGATGTCCATAAGCTTGTAGAAGATCGCGATCTTTGGATTTGTGGCATAAAAATCCCTCATACTCATGGTCTTCTCGGCCATAGCGATGCCGATGTGGCCATCCACGCCCTTTGCGATGCCTTGCTGGGGGCCCTTGCTCTTGGAGACATTGGAAAGCATTTCCCTGACTCTGATCCACGCTACAAAGGCATCGATAGCAAATTGCTGCTCGCCCATGTGATGAAACTTGTACGCACACAAGGCTACGACCTCGTCAATTGCGACATCACTATCTGTGCTGAAGCTCCTAAGTTCCGTCCCTATATCGACGAAATGCGCCAGACTCTCGCATCAGTAATGGGTGTCGATCCCGACCAAGTATCCGTAAAAGCCACTACCACCGAACGCCTCGGTTTCACCGGCCGCCGCGAAGGCATCTCATCTCTCGCCATAGCACTCCTAATTCATAAATGATTCCAGTCCTCAACACTGTGCTGAGGACGTAAGTCCGAAGTGAAAATGAATCTCAACGAAAAGCAAACAATGGCTATGGAAGCCACGGAAGGACGTGTACGCGTCGTAGCCGGAGCTGGCTCCGGTAAGACTCGTGTGCTTGCTCATCGCTTTGCTTTTCTTGTTAATGAACTTGGCATCTCACCCGGCAATGTCCTGTGTCTTACTTTCACCAACAAGGCAGCTCAGGAGATGAAACATAGAATTGCCGGAATGGTAGACCGTGGTAATGTCAACGATCTTATCTGCACTATTCATAGCTTCTGCGTAAAACTACTTCGACGTGAGATTTATAAGTTAGGTTATCCCAAGAACTTCACTATTATCGACGAAACTGATGCCAAAGACCTTGCAAAAGAGGCTATGCAAGAATTTGGTATCGACAGAAAAAAGAATACAGCCGAACGCCTTCTAAAAGATGTGGCTGCTCTCAAAGGTTATGATCCCGATGGATATATAGCGAAATATTTGATGCCCGGTGCCCCAATTGGTGCTCCTGACGTTAAGGTCCGCTATATTCAACTTCAACGCAAGCAATTCGCACTTGACTATGACGACATCATCTATCTTGCAACCTACATTCTCACCCATTTTCCCGATGCAAGGAAATACTGGTGTGAGAAACTTAACTATGTGATGGTAGATGAAGTGCAAGATTGTAGCGGCGATGACTGGAAACTTATTGAGATTCTTGCTTCTCATCATGGCAACCTTTTTGTGGTAGGCGATCCTGACCAAGCAATATATGAATGGCGCGGTGCCTCACCAAAGACATTTGTCAATTTCAAGGCTGATACCGATATTATTCTCGACATTAACTATCGGAGCACTCCTGACATCCTCTCTGTAGCCAATAGCATTATCGCAAAGAATAAAAATCGTATTCGCAAAGAATTGACTGCCGTCCGCCTCAACGAACGCCTCCCTATGTGGATGCACTGCAAAAGTGAAAGCGAAGAAGCGGAATGGATTGCATCCACAATCGAAAACAATGCTTTGGAAGGAAGTCGTTTTATTGACAATGCAGTTCTTTACCGCAGTTCTTTCCTGTCGCGGCGTATTGAGCAAGCTCTGCTGAAAAGAAAAATTCCATATACGGTTTGGGGAGGAGTGAGATTTTTCGAACGAAAGGAGATCAAGGATATCATAAGCTATCTGCGCCTTACTGCAAATGAAAACGACGACATGGCCTTCACACGTATCGTCAACGTCCCTGCACGTAAGTTTGGCAGTGTGACGCTCGGGAAACTGAAGCAACTGGCAGACTCGGAAGGAGACTATCTCTACCCTACTCTTAGACGCCATATCAGTGAACCGACTTTCGGCAAGAAACCAATCCGCGACTTCATTACACTCATTGAAAATGCCCGTTCCATTGCGGAAGGATTGAAAGTGTCTGACATGACTGAACGCCTGATGCAGACGAGTGGACTTGACACTATGTATCGCACCGATGAGGAGGAAGAAAGGCTTGAAAATGTAGCGGAGCTTATTAACTCCATGATAGAATTTGAGGCTACCAGGTTTGAAGACGGTGAGTCTGATCTTTATCATTACCTTCATGAGATTGCCTTATATACTAATACTGATCATCAAGAAGATAAGGATAAAGTCAGGCTTATGACCATCCATCAAGCTAAAGGTCTGGAATATCCACATGTTTTCATCATGGGATTGACTGAAGGAGTGTTTCCCAACCATCGCTCTATTCGCGAACGCCGAATTGATGGAGAAGAAGAGGAACGTCGTCTGATGTATGTTGCAGTGACTCGAGCTAAAGACATGCTATATCTCTCTGACTCTGAAGGCTATCTTAATGAAAGCGGAGCCTTGAAATATCCTTCAAGATTCATCTCTGAGATAGCAGAAGGATTGATAAAAATCGAAGGGAACCCGGATAAGACCCTTCTTGAAGGCACAAAAAATATGATCCGCACCCTCGATGAAGAATTGGGAGGAGGCGATCAGAGTGTATGGACTGCCGGGACAAAAGTTACTCACCGCATCTTCGGAGAAGGCACTATTGAGAGCTACGATCCCGCCTCCAAATCCTACAAGGTCCGCTTCGGCGAAAAAGTCCGCCAACTCATCCCTACCGTATTAAAAAAGTCCACCTAAAAGGCGGACTTTTTCCATAATTTTTATTAATAATTCACTTAAATCTATGCTTGCAATTATGCATTATTCATTATGAATTATGCATTAAATTAAGCAAGCAGAGACTCTACATACTGGTAGTCAGGCTCATTAGTCTGCTCTTCAACCATCTTGCTTCCTAATACCTTGCCATCCTTGTCAATGACCACAACCGAACGTGCCATCAATCCACGAAGCGGACCCTCTGCAAACTCAACGCCATATGCCTTGCCAAAATCTGAGCGGAAGGTGCTACCTGTCACTACATTCTTGATGCCATTAGCTGAGCAGAAACGCTGCGCTGCAAATGGGAGGTCGGCTGATACACATACCACCACTGTCTCAGGAAGGTTTGAAACCTCAACGTTGAACTTCCTTACTGATGCGGCACATACGTCCGTGTCAATGCTCGGAAAGATATTAAGAACTACGCGCTTCCCTTTCAATGATTCCAGATTGAAATCTGAAAGATCCTGCGCTGCCAAACTGAAATCGGGAGCCACTGCTCCTGCGACTGGAAGCTCCCCTACTGTCTTCACCGGAGCTCCCTGAAATTTTACTGTTGCCATATACCCTAAAACACCCATCCCCCTACATCAGTTCAATAAGAGGACGGTTTTCCAACCGCCCTCCCAATGTTAGCTTATTTTATTTGAACACCACTACCCTGCTCTTACCGGCTTCCCTAAAGATATACATTCCAGGAGTCATCCGTTTCAGATCTTCGAGTGTGCATCCTTTCTTAATCATTATACCATTCATGTTATAGACATCTATTTCTGTTTCTGGCATAAACACTTCTCCTATTCCCGCAAGGCCTGTAATGACACATTCTGCCTTCAAGCCCGAACCATCAAGTGTAGATACAGTTATCACACATGAACCAGCCTTCAGCACCATAACATTTCCAGAATCATCAACCGTAGCAATTTCCGGGTTACTTGATTCCCAAGCTAAAGCTTTGTCGGAAGTATTCTCAGGTAATATCTCAACTGATATAGTAAACGAGCTTCCTTCCTCGCCACTCCATGTTTCAGGAGTAATCGATAAAGACTCAGCAAGGATTGGTACCACAGTCACAACACAAGTCGCTGATATGTTGCCACAGGCTGCTGTAATAGTAGCTGTTCCAACCTTCACTGCAGTAACCTTGCCATCTTCTACGGTAGCAATATTAACATCGCTTGTAGTCCATGTCACATTTTTGTCAGTCGCATTCTCTGGATCAATAGAAGCTGTCAAGGTCTCCGTCTCCCCTTCTGTAAGCGTCAGTTCTGTCTTGCTGATAGAAATTGCTGATACCTCGATTACAATCGGTTCTGGTTCTTTTTCTTTAACAGTAACGACACAAGTAGCATTCTTTCCATTAGAAGCTGTCACTGTGATAGTAGCAGTTCCAGCCTTCACTGCAGTAACCTTGCCATTTTCAACGATAGCAACTTTTGCATCGCTTGTGGTCCATGTCACATTTTTGTCAGTCGCATTCTCCGGCTCTATAGAAGCTGTCAAAGTCTCTGACTCCCCTTCTGTAAGCGTCAATTCTGTCTTACTAATAGAAATTGCTGAAACCTCAATTACAATCGGTTCTGGGGCTTTTTCTTTAACTGTTACTATACAAGTTGCTGCCTTTCCATTAGAAGATGTAACTGTGATAGTGGCAGTTCCAGCCTTTACTGCAGTGACTTCTCCATTTTCAACGATAGCAACTTCTGCATCGCTTGTGGTCCATGTCACATTTTTGTCAGTCGCATTCTCAGGTTCAAGAGAAGCTGTCAAAGTCTCTGACTCCCCTTCTGTAAGCGTCAATTCCGATTTGCTAATTGATATTGAAGTTACTTCAATGACTATGGGTTCAGGTTCTTTTTCTTTAACTGTAACTATACAAGTTGCTGTCTTTCCATTAGAAGCTGTAACTGTGATAGTAGCAGTTCCAGCCTTCACCGCAGTAACCTTGCCATCTTCGACTGTAGCAACTTCGGCATCGCTTGATGTCCAAGTCACATTTTTATCTGTTGCATTCTCAGGCTCAATCGAAGCTGTCAAAGTCTCTGACTCCCCTTCTGTAAGCGTCAATTCTGTCTTACTGATAGAAATTGCTGAAACCTCAATTACAATCGGTTCAGGTTCTTTTTCTTTAACTGTAACGACACATGTAGCATTCTTTCCATTAGAAGCTGTGACTGTGATAGTGGCAGTTCCAGCCCTTACTGCAGTAACCTTGCCATTCTCAACTTTAGCAACTTCTGCATCGCTTGATGTCCAAGTCACATTTTTATCCGTAGCATTCTCCGGCTCAATCGAAGCCGTCAAAATTTCTGACTCCCCTTCTGTAAGCGTCAATTCTGTCTTACTGATAGAAATTGCTGAAACCTCAATTACAATCGGTTCAGGTTCTTTTTCTTTAACTGTAACGACACAAGTAGCATTCTTTCCATTAGAAGCTGTGACTGTGATAGTGGCAGTTCCAGCCTTCACTGCAGTAACCTTGCCATCTTCGACTGTAGCAACTTCGGCATCGCTTGATGTCCAAGTCACATTTTTATCTGTTGCATTCTCAGGCTCAATCGAAGCCTTCAAAGTCTCTGACTCCCCTTCCGTAAGCGTTAATTCTGTCTTACTGATAGAAATTGCTGAAACCTCAATTACAATCGGTTCTGGTTCTTTTTCTTTAACAGTTACAATACATGTGGCACTCTTACCATTTGAAGAATTTACGGTAATAGTAGCAGTTCCAGCCTTTACTGCAATAACCTTGCCATTTTCAACTGTAGCAACTTCTGCATCGCTTGTTGCCCAAGTCACATTTTTGTCGGTCGCATTCTCCGGCTCAATCGAAACCGTCAAAGTCTCTGACTCCCCTTCCGTAAGCGTCAGTTCTGTCTTGCTGATAGAAATTGCTGACACCTCGATTACAATAGGTTCAGGTTCCTTTTCCTTTACCGTAACGACACAAGTAGCAATCTTACCATTTGAAGAAGTTACGGTAATAGTGGCAGTTCCAGCCTTCACTGCAGTAACCTTGCCATCTTCGACTGTAGCAACTTCGGCATCGCTTGATGTCCAAGTCACATTTTTATCTGTCGCATTCTCTGGCTCAATCGAAGCCGTCAAAGTTTCCGTCTCCCCTTCCGTAAGCGTCAATTCTGTCTTGCTTATGGAAATTGAAGTTACTTCAATAACTATTGGTTCAGGTTCCTTTTCTTTAACCATAACGACACAAGTAGCAATCTTTCCATTTGAAGAAGTTACGGTAATAGTGGCAGTTCCAGCCTTCACTGCAGTAACCTTGCCATTTTCAACGATAGCAACTTCTGCATCGCTTGTAGTCCATGTCACATTTTTGTCTGTCGCATTCTCCGGATCAATCGAAGCCGTCAAAGTTTCTGACTCCCCTTCCGTTAGCGTCAATTCTGTCTTGCTGATAGAAATTGCTGACACCTCGATTACAATAGGTTCAGGTTCCTTTTCCTTTACCGTAACGACACAAGTAGCAATCTTACCATTTGAAGAAGTTACGGTAATAGTGGCAGTTCCAGCCTTCACTGCAGTAACCTTGCCATTTTCAACGATAGCAACTTCTGCATCGCTTGTAGTCCATGTCACATTTTTGTCTGTAGCATTGGCAGGTTCAATAGAAGCTGTCAAAGTCTCCGACTCCCCTTCTGTAAGCGTTAGCTCTGTCTTGCTAATAGAAATTGCGTATACCTCGATTATTACAGGCTCAGGTTCTTTCTCTTTAACAGTAACGACACAAGTTGCAGTCTTTCCATTAGAAGAAGCAACTGTAATAGTAGCTGTTCCAACCTTCACTGCAGTAACCTTGCCATCTTCGACTGTAGCAACTGCGGTATCGCTTGATGTCCAAGTCACATTTTTATCCGTAGCATTCTCCGGCTCAATCGAAGCCGTCAAAATCTCTGACTCACCTTCTGTAAGCGTCAGTTCTGTCTTGCTGATTGAAATTGCTGAGACTTCAATTACAATAGGTTCAGGTTCCTTTTCCTTTACTGTAACGATACAAGTTGCGGTCTTTCCATTTGAAGAAGCAACGATAATAGTGGCAGTTCCAGCCATCACTGCAGTTACTCTTCCATTTTCAACTGTAGCAACTTCTGCATCGCTTGTAGTCCAAGTCACATTTTTATCCGTAGCATTCTCTGGCTCAATCGAAGCTGTCAAAATCTCTGACTCACCTTCTGTAAGCGTCAGTTCAGGCTTGTTGATTGAAATTGCTGACACCTCGATTACAACTGGCACCGGTTCTTTCTCATTGACAGTGACAACACACGAAGCTGTCAGTCCATTCGAAGAAGTAACCGTAATTGTGGCAGTTCCAGCCTTTACTGAAGTAACCTTGCCATTCTCAACTTTAGCAACTTCTGCATCGCTTGTTGTCCAAGTCACATTTTTATCTGTCGCATTCTCTGGCTCGATTGAAGCTGTCAAAATCTCCGTCTCTCCTTCCGTCAGCGTCAGTTCAGACTTACTGATTGAAATTGAAGTTACTTCAATGACTACAGGCTCAGGTTCTTTCTCCTTGACAGTAACCACACATGAAGCAGTCAGTTCATTTGAAGAAGTTACGGTAATAGTGGCAGTTCCAGCCTTTACGGCAGTTACTCTTCCATTTTCAACTGTAGCAACTTCGGCATCGCCTGATGTCCAAGTCACATTTTTGTCGGTCGCATTCTCCGGCTCAATCGAAACTGTCAAAGTCTCTGACTCTCCTTCCGTTAGCGTCAGTTCTGTCTTACTGATAGAAATTGCGCTAACTTCAATGACTATTGGTTCAGGTTCTTTTTCTTTAACCGTAACGACACAAGTAGCAATCTTTCCATTTGAAGATGACACTGTGATAGTGGCAGTTCCAGCCTTTACTGCAGAGACTTCTCCATTTTCTACGATAGCAACTTCAGCATCGCTTGTACTCCAAGTCACATTCTTGTCAGTTGCATTCTCAGGCTCAATAGAAGCTGTCAAAGTCTCCGACTCCCCTTCCGTAAGCGTCAATTCTGTCTTGCTGATAGAAATTGCTGAAACATCAATTACAATCGGTTCAGGCTCTTTTTCTTTAACCGTAACGACACAAGTAGCAATCTTTCCATTTGAAGATGACACTGTGATAGTGGCAGTTCCAGCCTTTACGGCAGTTACTCTTCCATTTTCAACTGTAGCAACTTCGGCATCGCCTGATGTCCAAGTCACATTTTTGTCGGTCGCATTCTCCGGCTCAATCGAAACTGTCAAAGTCTCTGACTCTCCTTCCGTTAGCGTCAGTTCTGTCTTACTGATAGAAATTGCGCTAACTTCAATGACTATTGGTTCAGGTTCTTTTTCTTTAACCGTAACGACACAAGTAGCAATCTTTCCATTTGAAGATGACACTGTGATAGTGGCAGTTCCAGCCTTTACTGCAGAGACTTCTCCATTTTCTACGATAGCAACTTCAGCATCGCTTGTACTCCAAGTCACATTCTTGTCAGTTGCATTCTCAGGCTCAATAGAAGCTGTCAAAGTCTCCGACTCCCCTTCCGTAAGCGTCAATTCTGTCTTGCTGATAGAAATTGCTGAAACATCAATTACAATCGGTTCAGGCTCTTTTTCTTTAACCGTAACGACACAAGTAGCAATCTTTCCATTTGAAGAATTTACGGTAATAGTAGCTGTTCCAGCTTTCACAGCAGTTACCTCTCCATTTTCAACTGTAGCGACTTCTGCATCGCTTGTTGTCCAAATCACATTTTTGTCAGACGCATTCTCCGGCTCAATAGAAGCTGTCAAAGTCTCTGTCTCCCCTTCCGTAAGCGTCAATTCTGTCTTGCTGATAGAAATTGCTGAAACCTCAATTACAATCGGCTCAGGTTCCTTTTCTTTAACTGTAACTAAACAAGTTGCTGTCTTTCCATTAGAAGATGTAACTGTGATAGTAGCTGTACCAGCCTTTACTGCAGTGACCTTGCCATTTTCGACTGTAGCAACCTGAGCATCGCTTGTCGTCCATGTCACATTTTTGTCAGTCGCATTCTCTGGATCAATCGAAGCCGTCAAAGTTTCTGTCTCCCCTTCCGTTAGCGTCAATTCTGTCTTGCTGATAGAAATTGCGCTAACTTCAATGACTATTGGTTCAGGTTCTTTTTCTTTAACCGTAACGACACAAGTAGCAATCTTTCCATTTGAAGAATTTACGGTAATAGTAGCTGTTCCAGCTTTCACAGCAGTTACCTCTCCATTTTCAACTGTAGCGACTTCTGCATCGCTTGTTGTCCAAATCACATTTTTGTCAGACGCATTCTCCGGCTCAATAGAAGCTGTCAAAGTCTCTGTCTCCCCTTCCGTAAGCGTCAATTCTGTCTTGCTGATAGAAATTGCTGACACCTCGATTACAACCGGCTCCGGTTCTTTCTCATTAACCGTAACGACACAAGAAGCAATCTTCCCATTTGAAGAAGTTACAGTAATAGTAGCAGTTCCAGTCTTTACGCCAGTAACCTTGCCATCTTCGACTGTAGCAACTTCTGCATCGCTGGTTACCCAAGTCACATTTTTATCTGTCGCATTCTCTGGCTCGATTGAAGCCGTCAAAGTCTCTGACTCCCCTTCCGTTAGCGTCAGTTCTGTCTTGCTGATAGAAATTGAAGAGACTTCTACCTCTACCGGTTTAGGAGCTTCGACAGTCACTTTGCAGGTGGCTGTCTTTCCATTCGAAGATGTCACAGTGATGGTTGCAGTTCCAGCCTTCACAGCTGAAACCTTGCCATTCTCAACAGTCGCAACAGCTGCATCGCTCGTTGTCCATGTGACACTCTTGTCTGTTGCATCCGAAGGAGTAACGGTAGAAGTCAGAGTCTCCGTCTCTCCCTCTGTAAGCGTCAGTTCTGTCTTGCTGATAGTGACAGATGTCACTTCAATCACCGGTTCTTTAACTGTGACAGTGCACGAAGCACTCTTATTATTAGAAGTAGTAACTGTAATTATTGCAGTGCCATCTTTGAGAGCTTTCACGTTTCCTTCAGTATCCACCGTCGCAACGGCTGAATCAGAAGAAGTCCAAGTCTTATCTTGATATGTCGCATTCGTAGGAGCAATCGTAGCATTCAGCTTAAGCTCATCCCCTATCTCCAACTCTGCTTCAGATTGATCCAGAGTTATACTCTCTACGAGTATAGCAGATACGGTAACATTGCATTCTGCTTTCACATCCGGATCAGAAACTGAACTGACAGTTATAGTAGCTGTGCCCTCTTTAAGTGCCTTCACATTTCCTTTATCATCAACAGAAGCTACCGATGAGTCTGAAGATTCCCATGTCAAAGAAGTATCAGTCGCATCTGTAGGATCGACGGTTGGAATCAACGTAAATGTTTCGCCAACTATTTTAGAAACCTCAGTCGAATCAAGAGTTATGCCAGTCACGGGAGTTCGGACCACCGTCACTTTGCACTCTGCTGTCACATCAGGATCCGAAACAGAGGTTGCTGTAATCGTAACGGGACCTCCAATAGCAACTCCAGTCACAATCCCGTCTTCATCAACCTTAGCAATGGAAGGATCACTCGATTTCCATGTCAAAGATGGATCAGTTGCATTAGTAGGAAGAATCTCTGTAGCTTTCAATTCAAGTGTCTGGCCTACCTTCAATTCTTCTGATGTCTTATTCAGAGTTATAGATTCTACTGCATATCTGTTCATAATCTCAGTACTCGTTTCCGCCAACGGTATATCAGTATGCTTTCCGTTAGTCAATTGAGCATCACTTATTATGATATCCCCTCCTGCAAAGTCTTCTGATGCTTTCACTTTTACAGTAAATATCACTCCCTCATTGCCTTCGAATGCAGAATGGTTGACTGAAAGCAACCCAAGGGTCAGACTATTAGCAGAAGTAAGCTTGCTGACAATTGAGAAATCCCCAGCTCGATCCGATAATGTCAGATCCACATTATCAGCATCATTCAGTACAAACTCAAGACCTGCAGGCAACTGTATCTCAGCCTGTAGTCCATAAGTAAGCTGATCGCTTTCCAATAAAAACTCTATTTCTCCCGTAGTGCCGGGTAAAATTACACTTTTCTCGGCATAAAAACTGTTGGCAGCAGTGGCAGTGGCAATTACTCCGAAGAGCAATGCCACAACCATCATCAACCTATTTATATTATATGTTCTCATCCTTTATGCATTTATTTAACGACTATTTTCTTAGACTCATCTCCTATCTTCACGATATATATCCCGGCTCCAAGAGTGATTCTCTGTGTGCCTTCATTCACGATGCCCTTCTCTATGAGCTTGCCATCTGTAGTGTATATCGCCATATGAAGTCCCTCAGCTCCACTGATGATGATGTCGCCACCTTCTCTCGTTATTGAAGCATGACTGCCGGATACATTACTAATGCCTGTTGTCTGAGCCTGATCAACGCCAAGGATATATTTGCTACCCTTCGCGTCGGAGGCAATGACATTGCTCATTGATACCATACCGTCATTTCTTCCATCTGTCGTGAAATGAAGCATAAAGAGCGAGCCGCCGCATTCGGTAAATTCAAAGCCTTCAAAGTTAAAGACTACAACACGATAGACATTTTCAGCCACTTCGCGATGCATCACTGTATGTTTCTCAGAACGCAAACCTTTGGCCACCGACTCAAGCGACATTCCTTCAGGAACATATACGTCCGCTTGCACAGCTACATATCCGAGACTGTTGTTTAGTCCTACTTCAAGTGTGACATTGTTGCTTTCTTCAGTATAAAGTTCTCCTACTATTATACTATCAGAAAAATCGGACTCATTGTCTTCGAAAGCAGATATCTTTTCAGAGGAGTTTGCAATAGGTTGAGTCAACACTATATCCACAGTCCCGACAGCATCAGAGATAGTCACTTTTTCATCTCCATTCACATCTGCCAAGTCATCATAAAACGATCCTGCGATTTCGTTTCCGATTGCATAATTAGCCACCTTAATAGCATCGTCTATTGAAACGATACCATCATAATCACAGTCTCCGAAAATTCCATTGATGACTATATTTGTAAAGTTACACCAAGGTGTAATCTGTCCGTCGATAATTTGCTTCCTTACTCCCGGAGAAACGTGAAGTTTGACATCTTCATTTACATTTAATGTTTCAGGATTCTCCAGTTTTTTAGGTTCTTCTGAAAGATAATAAATGTCATTTATGTTGTTGCCATTAAATGCATCCGGTCCAATTGACACTATCTTGTCTGATATGATAAGATCCCCATTAAGTTGAGAGCAATCGGCAAAAGCAAAATCTCCTATAGTCTCAACATTCTCTCCAAGGGTCAATGTGCCATCAAATCCTTCGCATCCATAAAAAGCAGCTTCTCCAATTGTAGTCACTGAGTTTGGAATTACAAGATCTCCTTTAATGCCACTACAACCATAAAAGGCACCTTCTCCTATTGTTTCAATGGAAGATTTTCCGATAATTAGGAAACCATTGAAACCATGACATTCTTTAAATGAATTATTTCCGATAGACTTCACTGACGTTGGAATAATAATATCTCCCGTGAAATTACAATATGCAAATGCATCATCGCCTATTGAAGTAACGTTTTCTCCAATACACAAAACACCGGTAAATCCGCTGCAGCCTTGGAATGTCTGGTCTTCAATCTTTTCAATATTATCGCTGATTGTCAGAGAGCCACTGAAGCCTTTACAATTTTTGAACGCTTTTTCTCCAAGATAAGTCACTGAATTGGGGATACTAAGATTTCCTGACAATCCAACACAATTCTCAAACACACTATTTCCAATTGAAGTGACTGAATTTGGAATTTCGAGCACTCCATTCAGACTATTGCAATTCATAAATGCATTATCTCCGATTGAAGTCACAGAATAATCTTTAACAGAAATTGACTCTGAATCATAAACATAGACTTTTTCTGGAATTGTAATGCTTGTAGCCTCTTCTTCAGCAAGACCATTGACCTCAACATTCTCTTCTTCCGCAATAAGTCTATAAGATAAGTCTCTTATAGAGAATTCACCTTCACTGTCAGCTATTCCATATGGTTTCATCTGAGATTCATGGCACAACCATCCAGACGATAAATACTCATTTTCAGATATTGCAGGCACATAAATACTTCCATAAACTCCAGTGAACGAATCTTCTACTATCATTGGCACAGTTTCTGTCCCTAAACATAAGGTGGCTTCTATTGACGAGCAATCCGAAAAAGCAAACGATCCGATTGATTCAACTCTCTCTCCAATTATCAATTTACCATCAAGTCCACTGCATCCATTAAATGCATTAGCTCCTATGTAAGTCACAGAATTTGGTATTACAAGATCTCCAGTCATTCCACTACAGTTAAAAAAAGCAGATTCTCCAATTGATACGACAGATTCTGGAAGTTCCAATGCCTCAAGGCTTTCACAACCTATGAATGTCTCCGAGTTAATGGAGGTAATGGATTCTGGTAATGTTATGGAGGTAAGACTGAGGCAATGGCCAAACGCACTTGCGCCAATATAATTAATATTGCTCGATAAGGATATTGAGGTAATGTAAGAACAATTCAGAAAAGCAGCATCTCCAATTGATACGACAGATTCCGGCAATTCAATGGATTTTAGTCCATAGCAACCGCAAAATGCAAGGTCTCCTATTGAAGTAACGGTTTCCGGGATTATTATTGATTCCAATTTTTCGCATCCGTAAAATGCTGAAGATCCGATCTCAGTAATCGACTCAGGCATTTCTACAGATATAATCTTATTGAAGTCTTCAAACATGTTATCCTCAATCTTTGTAAGACAGTTAGGCAATACGATAGATTCAAGATCAGTGCAACATCTGAACGGATCCCAATCGAATGAAGTTACTGTATTGCTAAAAGTGAGATTCTTTAGAGAGGTTTGATAAGCAAATGGAAACTCACTATCATAGTCTATGTTTCTTCCTATATTCAGAGTATTAAGTTGTACCCCACTAAATACATTTGAATCAAACAATAATACCCCTTCTCCATCTAATATTGCGACCGATTGCAAAGCACTACAATTAGAAAACGCCAATGGGAAAATCCTTGTAACAGAATTAGGTATGACTACTTCTTTAAAACTTGCGCAATCTTGGAAAGCTCCAAATCCTATCCAAGTTACTGAATGCGGTATATCTATAGATTCAAGATTGCTGCAACCCTTGAACGCATAATGATTAATTTCAGTTACAGTTTCTGGAAGGTTTATGGAAGTAAGGATATTGCATCCATCAAAAGCGTTTGCTCCTATAGAAGTAACCGACTTTGGTATCACTACTTCCGTAAGACTCGTACAAGATTCTAACATCTGAGTGCTTATTGATGTTATCGATTCTGGAATTTCAATATAAGTTAAACCACTATGTCCGAATGCCAACTGGCCTATTTCTTTGACAGAATTCGGAATGGTTATCAATTCGAGGTTTGAACAATAACTGAATGCACTTGCGCCAATAGATGTCACGGCATATTCATTTACACTACTTAACTCTGAATCACACACATAGATTTTTTTTGGAATTGAAATGCTTACAGCATCATCGTTAGCAAGCCCTGTAACCTCAACTTCTTTTACTTCAGATGAGATAATCTGATAGTTCAGGTCTCCAAATTTGATAGGGTCGTCATCAACAGTTCCAACTCCTATAATATTATCTGCATATTCGGACCATACATTCGCAGTTTTATAAGATTCTTCCACTTCTACCGGCACATAGATACTCCCTTCAATATCTGGAAAAGTAGATTCTCCGAGAGTCGGTATATTATCTTTACCTAAACTCAAAATATATTTAAAATTGGAACATTCTGCGAAAGCACTCCCTCCTATGGAAGTTACCGAATTTGGTATTATAAGACTTCCTGTCAATCCGCTACATCCATAAAAAGCATACATTTCTATTGATGTCACGCTATTACCGATAGTCAAATTTCCATCAAATTTATTGCACCCATAAAATGCATGAGGTCCTATGGTTGTTACTGAATCTGGAATTTTAAGATCTCCTATCAATCCACAATTTTGAAAGGCTTGCCCCCCAATTGAAGTTATATTTTTTCCAATAGTTAATGTTCCTTTTAAACCATAGCACCATTGAAATGTCTGGTTTTCAATTTGAGTCAAATTATCCCCTATGATTAATGATCCATCGAATCCTTCGCATCCGATAAATGCACGACTACCAAGAGTGGTCACTGAATTTGGAATGAAGATGTCCCCTACAAACTTTTTACAATTTTCAAATGCTCCTTGTCCTATTGAAATCACTGAATTTGGAATTTTCAAGTCTCCTGTAAGGTTGGCACACCCATTAAAAGCACTATTACCTATAGTCTTAACATTCTCCCCGATTGTTAAAGTGCCTATCAAGTTAGTATTCCCAGAGAATGCGCCCTCTCCTATCGCTGTTACTGCATATTCATTTACCGAATTGGAAGCTGGATCATAAACAAAGATATTATCAGGAATTGTAATCTTTTTAGCATCTTCTTTGGCAAGACCAATTACTGAAACATTATTGGTATTCTCAATAAATGTATACATCAGGTCTCCAAAGATAATCTCAGGGTCTGTCACTAATGGTAAAGTCTTGATTTTATCGCTCGAAAAGCCCAAACCTTCGTATATTTCATAATTATCTGTTGGCACAACATATACAGTCAAATCTTGATTATTCGGAATTGCACTATTACCAATAACTATATTTGGTTTAATTGAAGTTAAGATAACTGTAGACAAACTTCCACAACACCCAAATGCTGATTCCCCCAATGAGGCCAAATTGCTACTTTCTTCAAAAATTACGGTCTGCAATTGATTACAATCCAAAAATGCCTGATCTCCAATTTCAGTAACTGATGCTGGAATACAAATATCTGTAATAGATGTGCCTGCGAAAGCGCCATAATCTATTGATGTCAAATTGCTGCTATCTTCAAACTTGACAGAGCTTAGTTGTAAACAATCCTTAAATGCATAAAAATCAATCTGTTCAACTGAGGATGGAATCACAATTTCAGTTATACCACTTTTAGAAAAAGCCTGTAGTTCAATTAATTCCAACTTGCTCTCTTTTTCAAAAATCACAGATCCTAAGGAAGCGCATCGTTCGAAAGCTTGACCCTCAATTGTTTTGACGAACTTGGGTATAACAATTTTTGTAAGTCCGCTTTGCATAAAAGCACCTCCACATATCTTAGACAAATTACTGCCTTCATCAAATTCAACAGTTTTTAATTCACTGCAATATGCAAAAGCAGAATTATAAATTGTAGTAACTGAAGCAGGGATAGAAATACTTGTTATGTTAGAGCTATTAAATGCATTTGATCTAATTTCTGTGACGGTATAATTTGATGAATTATACGTAACTTTGCCAGGAATAGTAATATCTGTAGCGTCAGTATCAGCCAAACTGAAAACTCTAACAGTCTTAGCATCTTCATCCAATATATCATAAATCAAATCACCCTCCCTAAAAGCTTTTGCCGGGAGTGTAAAGCTTACAATAGCCAATAAGAATAGTAAGATTTTTTTCATGCGCTAAGTTTTTTGAATTTGGAAAAAATCTGAAGGACTCCCGGACTCCAGAATACCAGTATATCAAAAAAACAACAGCGCGAGAGCCATTACCGTTGTTCGTTCTTCGTGTTGAGGCCTTCGCATTGCCCGATTCAGTAGAACGAACAACCTGCAGAAGCCTCACGCTGGATGATATTATAATGAGCCGCTAGACGAGGATGAAATCCCCATCTTACGGATGCATATAATAATCCGCTGGCATCTACCGGCTGCTGCGATCTTGACCGAATCTGAAATTTGCGAAGTTTCAACACGTCAAGAACGAGCGTCAAGTAAACGCTGTCAAAAAAAACATCACTGCCCCGCCCTCTTTACCCAAACCGGGCTTCTG
>CAZGGB010000039.1:0-26233 GCA_964525115.1 uncultured Sangeribacter sp.
TTTACTCTGTTTTCGATATCAGACATAATCTTGATAGTTTTGAGTTAGAAAAATTGTATAGTTGTCGTTTTTAGACTGCAAAACTAATTAAAAAAATTCATATAGAGAAATTTTTTGGCAATTTTTGCACATATTTTTGATGTTTGTGCATAAAAAACGGCTGATTTTGGCAAAATCAGCCGTTTTTTTAGTCTTTTATGCAGAAAATCATTAAGACAATTAAAGACCTTATGGACTTTAAAGACCTTAAAGACCCTAAAGAATTATTTTACAATCCAAGTGTCAGTAGTCTTCAGCACCATATCCCGAAGCGAAGAGAAATTCTTCTTTCCTTTCACCTCTTCCACCTGGGCAGCGACTTCAGTCTCATACGTTGGAGCTGCATAATCGCGAATCACTCCGAGTGCGAGAGGAAGATCATGTCCATTCATCATAGCAAGCTGCTGCTGCAGGAAGTTGCTCTCGCAATGAGCATCATGCACAAGCACATCATCTATCGTATAGCCATCTTCCCCTATAGTCACTGCTTTCACATTAAAACCATCTTGCACAAGGCCCTTGTCATGATTTTTGCCAAAAATCATCTTCTCGCCATGGCGAAGATAGATGGTGTGATCATCGCGAACCTCCTTGTCGACGATATCGGCATGGATACCATTGTTGAAGATCACACAATTCTGGAGAATCTCAACAACAGACGCACCCTTGTGTCGGGCTGCCGCTTCCATCACATCTACGCTGATGTCAAGACCCACATCAAATGAGCGAGCAAAGAAGTTGCCGCGCGCGCCAAAGCAGAGTTCAGCAGGTATGAATGGGTCTTCAGTCGTGCCATATGGGCTTGACTTGGAGACAGTGCCACGCTCCGAAGTTGGGCTATACTGCCCTTTTGTCAGTCCATATATCTTATTATTAAGGAGAAGCATGTTGATGTCTACATTTCGGCGTACGGCATGTATGAAATGGTTGCCTCCTATGGCAAGGCCATCCCCATCGCCGGAAATCTGCCAGACTGTAAGCTCCGGACGTGATGTTTTCACTCCAGTAGCAATGGCTGCCGCACGGCCATGGATAGTATGCATGCCATATGTATTCATATAATAAGGAAGACGCGAGGAGCAGCCGATACCACTGACTACGACAGTGTCTTTAGGTGCTATTCCAATTCTCGCCATGGCCTTATGAAGAGTATTGAGGATGGCGTGGTCTCCACATCCGGGACACCAGCGGACGCTTGCCCCGTTCTTGTAATCGCCGGGGGCGAATATGCAGTTATTGTTTTCCATTGTCACCGGATTATTTTTCATTAATATGCTTGAGTGTGCCCTCTACGATTTCCGACACCATAAACGGTTGCCCTTCGATCTTATTGATCCTCTTGATCTCAACACCCGGAAGCTTCTGCTGCAGATAATCAGCAAACATACCGGTATTTAGCTCAGCAACTATGACATTCTTATATTTTTTTATTTCGTCAAGAGCGTTTGCCGGAAGAGGATTGATGTATCTGAACTGTGCAAGAGCCACAGGATGGCCGTCACGATTTAGTTCTTCACATGCAGTCAGCATATGGCCGTAGGTGCCACCCCATCCAACGAGAAGAGTATCAGCATCTTTATCTCCTTGGATTTGAAGCAATGGAATATCATTGGCAATATTAGCCACTTTCTGACGACGAGTCCACACCATCTTCTCATGATTAGCGCCATCTGTCGATATCACACTTGTCTTGGCATCTTTCTCCAAGCCACCTACACGATGCATCGCACCATCCGTGCCGGGGAGTGCCCAATAGCGGGCAAGGGTCTCAGCATTTCTCATATAAGGAGTCCAGCCTCCCTCTATCATATCTTTGTCGACGTAAGGCACTTTGATGGCAGGATAATCCTCTTCCTCAGGCACACGCCAAGCACTTGAGCCGTTTGCAATAAAAGCATCCGTAAGCAAAATCACAGGAGTCATATGCTCAAGAGCTATGCGGGAAGCCTCAAAAGCCATTGTGAAGCAATCGGTAGGACTTGCAGCAGCTACTACACAAAGAGGAGACTCGCCGTTGCGTCCGTAGAGAGCCTGCATCAGGTCGGTCTGTTCAGTCTTGGTTGGAAGGCCGGTAGAGGGACCTCCTCGTTGCACATCGATCACTACAAGTGGAAGTTCCGCCATGACTGCAAGACCGATTCCTTCACTCTTAAGAGCCAAACCGGGACCTGAAGTGGAAGTCACAGCAAGATTTCCGGCATAGGATGCTCCAATCGCAGAGCAAACGCCTGCAATTTCGTCTTCCATCTGGCAAGCTTTCACGCCCAAGTCTTTGCGCTTTGCAAGTTCATGAAGAATATCGGTAGCCGGAGTGATGGGATAGCTTCCGAGAAACAATGGAAGTCCACTCTTTTCCGAAGCCATAATTAAGCCCCAAGCAGTGGCAGTGTTGCCATTGACGTCGGTATACACACCCGGCTTCACAGCTTCAGTCTCGATGCGATAGGTAGGCATAGAGGCGTGTGTATTGTGACCATAGTCCCAACCTGCCTGCACTACTTTAGCATTTGCTTCATATACTGCAGGTTTCTTAGCAAACTTAGCCTTAAGTTTATGAAGCACGCTTTCTACAGGGCGGTCGAAGAGCCAGCATACGATGCCGAGGGCAAGCATATTCTTGCATTTCATCATAGCCTTCTGATCCATGCCTGAATCTGCGAGTGCAGACTTCAGAATGGTAGTCATAGGCACGAGCATGATATGGTCAGGATCAATTCCGAGCTCAGCGACTGGATCTTCTGTGGCATATTCAGCCTTTTTTAGGTCGGCAGGACGGAAAGTATCACTGTCGCAGATAATGATACCACCTTTTTTCAGATATCGAAGATTAGTCTTGAGGGCAGCCGGATTCATAGCCACAAGTACGTCAGCAGCATCGCCGGGAGTGTGGACACCCTTACCGATATGCACTTGGAAACCGCTGACTCCACTGAGTGAACCTTGCGGGGCGCGGATTTCAGCCGGATAGTCGGGGAAAGTAGAAATAGTATTTCCCTCGCCGGCACTGACGTTGGAGAAAATGTTACCGGCAAGCTGCATGCCGTCGCCGGAATCTCCTGAAAATCTTACCACCACGCTATCTTTCGTGATGACATCTGTGTTTGGCAACATATTTATTCAGTTTTATAAAATCGGGACTGCAAAGTTAATCACTATTTTCTACATTACCAAAATAGGACAAATAAAAAACGGACATTTTTCAACTAAATGTCCGCTTTTATCCAAACATAAGAGACTATGTTCTGAAATTATGCAATCTTTATTCAAAAAATATCAAAAGTATTTGACTTCTGTGCCTTCGAGCGATGAAAGGACAGCGTTGGCAAGGGAACTTGCGCCGATGCGGAAGAGGTCGTGGCAAAGCCATTCGTCGCCGAGAACTTCCTTGACAATGGCATAATAGTTTAAGGCATCTTCAGTGGTGCGAACTCCACCCGAACACTTGAAACCAACCTTGCGTCCTGTGGCCTGATAATACTCCTTGATGCATTGGCACATCACCCACGCTGCTTCAAGGCTTGCACCGGTATAGATTTTGCCGGTTGATGTCTTTAGGAAGTCTGCTTCACTATAAAGGGCGAGAATGGAAGCGCGACGGATATCTTCTGCTGTCTTGAGAAGTCCACTTTCAAGTATAACTTTGAGTTTTGCACCACGCGCAGCATGCTTCATCTCGATTATTTCATCACAAAGACCCTCATAATCACCATCCTTATACATACCTACGGGGAATACGATGTCTACTTCATCAGCACCTCCGAGAACTGCCATAGCCACATCGGCTACCTTCACTTCAATGAAGGTCTGGGCACTTGGGAAACAGCCGGCTACGACTGCCACGTCTACTCCCGGCACATCGAGTGTATTACGCACTACTTCTGCGAAATTTGAGTATACGCATATTGCAGCAACATTCTTGTATTGAGGATAGTCGCTGTCGAAATTATTCACTTTTTCGGTAAAAGCTACGACGCTCTTTACGCTGTCTTCCGTAGCGAGAGTAGTAAGGTCGATAGAATTCAGAAGGAATTCATAGACTTCTTTTGAGGCGTATTTGCCTGCTTCCTCCACTATCTTATTTACTTCAGCCTTTACGACTTCATCATCACCCGTCACTTTTGACGCTGCGATCACTTCTTGATATTTATCCATGGTTATTATATAAGTTTCGTTAACTCAACTTAAGGGTAAAATGGTTATACCATTATGGGGTTATACATTGCAAAAATAGGAAAAAAGTGGGATTGCTCCAAATTTTTTTAACCTAAACATTAAACCAAATATACCCTAAGAGAGTTTATATAGTGAAAACAATTTAGAAACCCTTTAAATTTATCTGACTATGAAAAAATACAGATGTGAAGTATGCGATTGGATTTATGATCCAGAAGTTGGTGATCCTGATGGCGGCATTGCTCCCGGAACAGCTTTTGAAGATATTCCCAACGACTGGGTATGCCCGGTGTGCGGAGTAGGTAAAGATGACTTCGTAGAGGAACCAGAACTCTAATAATTATAATGAAACAATAAATCGGTCGAGATCCATAGGATCCCGACCGATCTGTTTTTGTATCTATTCTTATTTCAACTGTCACCGAGCCTTGCGCAAAGTTCCAACTTGCTGTTTCATTGCCGGAAGATTTGGCATCATGCCTTTACCCATAGAGGGAACTAATCCACACGTTTGTCGATAAGTGAAGATAGCCTTCTGTGCCGGCTGAGTATCATAAAAAATTTACATAATTTGTAGGATTCATCATAAATCATTAATTTTGCATTGGAGATAACCAATTATCATGAATACCATTTCTGTTATCATACCGGTTTATAATGCTGAGGAATGGCTGAAGGAAGCATTGGAGTCGCTGCAGGAACAGACCTATGGCGATTTTGAGGCCATCATTGTCAATGACGGCTCTACTGATGATTCTGAGGCTATCATTAAAGATTTTTGCGCTAAGGATTCTCGGTTTCGTGTTATTTCCCAACCTAATGCCGGAGTGTCGGCTGCCCGAAACCTTGGCATTGATATGGCGAAGGGGGAATGGATAGCTTTTATGGATGCTGACGATGTAATGCCTCCGGATGCTCTTGAAGTATTGACAAATCATGCTCATAAAAGTGGAGCCGGCATCATTGCCGGGAAATATGTCAGAAAAATCCCTGAAGACAATCCGCACGGTAGTGGTCATTCCATGATAATCTCCTCTGACACAGCAATCCTTATCGGACTATATCAGAAATTCATCCTCAACAGTCCATGTGGCGTACTGTATCATAAATCAGTTTTTTTGAATGAGCCGAAGCTTTACTTCCGCAGATGCAGATATGAAGATCTTGACATATTTTACCAAGCTTTCGAAAGAGTGGAGAAGGTATGCATTCTTGACCGTGTAGTATACTTCTATAGAGACACACCGGGAAGCTTCATCAATAAATGGAGTGATGAAAGACTTGATGTACTGGATGTCACAGACAGGATCGTAGATCACATGAAAAGCAGATCTCCAGAGCTATATAAAGCTGCTCTCGACCGTAGATTCAGTGCACATTTCAATATCCTCGTAGAAATGATGCGCAAAGGCATCGACAATCCCGAGCAGCAAGAGCGTTGCCTAAAAATCATTAAAGAACAACGTTTTAACGAGCTAATCGACGGCAAAGTAAGACTAAAAAACAAACTCGGTGCCCTTGTATCTTATCTGGGAATGCCGGCAATACGATTATTATGCAAGTTCTGACTTTAGACCCAATAGCATTCGACCGTCATGCCGAGCAGCTCGCACTAATGGTGGCAAAAGATGATACCATCAAATTTGATGCAATTGTAGCGGTCAGACGCGGCGGGACATTCGTTTGCGATTCATTCTGCCGCCATTTCCCAAGAGAGAGATATGGCTCAAGATATGACGTGACACTTCAAAGACAATCTACCAAACACAAGACCGGAATGGTCAATAAATTTTTGAAGAGCCTCCCCACTGCAATTCTCAATTTAATGAGGATGACGGAGTCAAGCGTGCTGTCGCTACGCAGAAAGTTGAAAGGTCCAAGTCATGCATCTAAAGTGGATCTGCCTGATGGCTTGATCTCCACACTTCAACAAGCGACGGCACCCCACATTTTAGTGATAGATGATGCTATTGACAGTGGCGACACTCTATTTGCAATAGTCGGAACAATAAAAGAAGTCTGTCCAAAAACCGAGATCCAAATTGCAGTGATGACAGAAACGACAAGTCATCCGCGTATAAGGGCTGACTATTCATTATATAGAAACAAAACCTTGATTAGATTCCCATGGTCGAACGATTACAAAACGCGCTTACAGGAGTCACCTTTGTAGATCTTGACGGCTCCTTGATTTCAGGCAATTCGATGCATATTTTTATGAAGCGACTTCCAGGACTACTTATGAAGCGACGCTCACCCGGAGCCGCTATGAGTGCACTTTGGTGGACATGGCTCAGAAGCCTTCGTCTCGCCAGCCATAGCAACATGAAATGGCATCTGACCAAGACAGCCAGACGCAATCTACAGGAAGAAGATTGGGAAATACTGGCTGAAACTATTGCGGAATCACTCAATCCTCGCGTAAGAGATTTGGTTGAATCACGCCGACAACTGGGATGCCAGACCTATATAGCCACAGCAGCTCTCGAAGAATATACGCTTCCTCTGTGTCGGCTATTAGGATACGAAGGAGCCATCGCAACAAAATTTACTGAAGACAAAGCTGACTATGAAGAAATGAAAGGGGATGCAAAACATGAAGGAATCGAGCAACTGCTCGCCCAGGAAAACCTTCGCCTTGAATCTTTCATCACCGATCATCCTGACGACCTGCCTACAGCAAAAGCATATCCATTCCTAACAGTTGTAGTAAATCCAACTCAAAAGATTGCTGATCAATTTCATGAAGTAGGAGTGACCAGGTATCTTATTTGATGCTTTTGCCCGTCTTCTTAGAATAGCGTCTTGGAAAGAGGAACACAATTGATAGGATAAGACTCAGTCCAAGAGCCCAAGGATAATAAAGATAAGGGAAGGGGGCAGCCGGCGATATACCGGCAAGTGATGTGGCAAGAAGAGTCTGGGCGCCGTATGGAATCAGACACTGCACCACACAGGATGCCGAATCGAGAATCGAGGCACTCTTTCGAGAATCGACTCCAAATTTATCTGATATGTCTTTTGCCAACCCTCCCACTGTAATAATCGCCACTGTATTATTGGCAGTGCAGAGATTGACAATCCCGACAAGAACCGCCAAGGTGGCTTGAGCTCCCCGCAGACCGGAAATCCGAGCTGTCATCACATTGAGAATATATGATATCCCTCCGCATGCCTTTATCACCCCAAGCATCCCTGAAGCAAGCAGAGTGATTATTATCAAGCCTCCCATTCCTTCTATACCTGAACCGACGAACCCTGCCATATCGAGAATATTAACACCTCTGATAGCACCCAAAATCACAGCACATCCAATGCCAAGAGTGAGGACGAGTGTCACATTCATGCCGATCACGGCTGTAACTATCACCACAAGATAAGGAAGCATAAGCAATGGATCGCCAGACTGATGTGATTCCAATATGGGGACATCCGGCACAAATATCACATAGCAAAGAAGTGTGACAATGGCGGCAGGGAGTGCAATCCAGAGATTGACCTTAAACTTATCCTGCATCTGGCATCCTTGCGAACGGGTAGCCGCAATGGTTGTGTCGGAAATAAACGACAGGTTGTCGCCGAAAAACGCTCCGCCAAGCACTACCCCGACAAAAAATGCCACATTTCCCCCTTCTGCAGATGCAAGTTCGGCTGCCAATGGAGTAAGCGCCACAACTGTTCCCACCGATGTGCCTATGGAAAATGATATCAGACAAGCTGCTACAAATAGAGTAGGCACAATATACTGAGGAGGGAAAATGCCAAGAGTGAAATTTACGGTAGCCTCTACAGCACCTATTTCTTTTGCAACAGAAGCAAAAGCACCAGCCAACACAAATATCCAAATCATATAAATTATATCCCTGTCGGCTGCAGCAGCAGAGAAAGTCTCAATACGTTCTTTAAGACTCTTACCTCGATATATCAATATAGCCCACATTGAAGCAGCCAATAGTGCTACAGAAATAGGAATCTTATAAAAATCTCCGATAATTGCTGAGACTGCCACGTATAGCAGAAGAAAAACCAGCATGGGAGATAAGGCGAGGAGTCCTTTTATTTTTTTCGTTGTCATCGTTGTAGTCGAATTATTTTATGAGGTGGGCTCTAATTGGGAGCGAGGGAATGCATCAATGAAACTTCCGGGAGTGCAATTGGTGATTTTCGCTCCAATTTTATCAGCAAATGCCTTTATCTGATGGTAGGAGCGGAATGCTATTGTAAGGCTATTCATGATGTCGTGCAGATGATAACCCGCATATTCTTGTGCCACACGCTCAAACTCCTTGTCATTATCTTTATAGAAATGCTTCTGAACAGATATGACACGATTTTTGTCATCGACCCAAAGGTCACGGCTCCAAGTGTGGTCTGCCCCAACGATATAGATATCCCTATATCCCTCGCGGAGTGCTATCATTATCGATGCGATCAGCACGTTGCGAGGTCGGGGCATGGCAAGACCTTTCTTGTATAACCAATGGACCGGGGCGGCAAGACCTTCACCGGGAGTAAGATTATAGCGTCTGACGGCAATGTCACTATTTGCCATGACAGAATCAGGAATTTTAGCTTTGCATGGCACATAAAGAGTCATCTTCCAGTCGGTAGCAGCAAGATTATCCCAAAGCCTCACTACATTCGGATCGGAAGACTTTCCACTACTCTCCACTCGAAAGAAATGAGGATCGGCAAGTACGTAGATATTCGGCTTAAGATCGAAGTAGCTGTCGGCATTTGCTGCAAAGTTTACTGCAAGAGTCCTTGACTTCTTCAATATATCCGAATGATTGGCAATAGTATCACGTAAAGATGGTCCATTACCCATTATGATCAGGCTCTCCTTCTTTGGGGTTCCAGCAGGGGAAGGGCGTTTGGAGAGAAGCAATACTTTTCCATACGACGCAATCGCATCAATTATTTTTTTTATTTTTCCCATAATAGCGTTAATCCACGTAAGGATAGTCTTTATTTTCTCGGCTTATTACGTCGATGGTCGGATATGGATTCCAGTTGGGGAGAGCATTCTGCAGTGCTTCTGTTGAGAGTGTCAGCGTCTTGCTTCTGCGAGCCAGAGTCGCAGGAGAGAGTGAGGCTTTGACGGGGGGAAGCCAGGAAGACGTTTTCCATGCCAACTCCGCCCATTTCTTTGGCAAGAACGTCTGGCGTTTCATCGCACCTGAGTTGGAGCTCATAGCCTCTGCCAATTCTATCCATTTGGCTCCACGGCCATCTGCTATATTGTAGGTGCCTCCAATAGAATGGAGACGTGTGATTGCTTCTGCCACATCGGAGGCACATACAAGGCTAAGCCTTGCATCATTGTCGCGGACATGGATGTATCGGCTGTTGACAACATCGTTGAAGAGAGTTTTCATTTCACCCTTTACCCCTTTGCCAAACATACGGGCAGGACGGACTACAGTGAGAAGCACATCGTGCTCGTCTGCCCATTTCCTTACCATTTCTTCAGCTCGAGCTTTTGACTGTCCGACTTTCGTAGCAGCCCATAGCTGATGGTCTTCTTTGACTTCTTCTCCGGAGTCAGGGCTATATACTTCCCAACTCGACACATAAACAAGTTCTTTAGGTGGATTTGCATCGAGAACTTCAAGAAGTCTTCGTGTGCCATCAAGATTCAATTCCAAAGCATCTGCCTCCTCGTGAGACCCTGCAGCATGGACAACAAGATCGAATCTCTTATGTCCGAAATCGGGAGTCTCCTTTGTCAAATCGCATATTATGTCAGCGTCATGACGCTGAAGAGAAGTCACGACGTTATCCTCTTTTTTCAGAATAGGCAGAAGATAACCGCCCAGCATTCCGGAAGCTCCGGTCACAAGTATATTCATAATTTATTTATGATATTTCTTTTTGCGGTCGTTGTGGATTTTGATGACGAAGATAATTATGGAGCAAACAGTGGCTATTGTATTGGTGATGACGATAGGTATGTTGCCGAGTAAGATACCTTGGATGACAAAGAGCACAGAGCCGAGTCCCAGCATAAGGAAAGTGGGCATAGCGATGCCGTCAGTATCTCGCGTGCGGATAGTGGCTATTGCCTGCGGGAGATAGCCGAAAATCATGCATAGTGCGGCTCCATAGCCGGCAATATTAATTATCGTCTCCATAAGCATATGTTTTCGTATATAATTAGAACGTTATCTTATTGCTAATGTTATAAGCCGCCAATCAAAATGAAGTTCAATGGATTTCTTTCAATCAGCGCTGGATAAATTTTTTACCGTTGCGGATTACTAATCCTTTGTAATTGTCATCGACCTCTTGTCCCAAAACATTATAGGTTTTAGCATCGGGATATATTATCTCTGCAAACACATCTTCTACACTATCGCCATTTCCTAAACCACTGCTTAGAGTCTGCCGAATGTATGGTCCGAGTTTCAACGTATAATCATCTGCTACCATTTCAATTGAAACGATTATCGCATGTCCGTCAACAGTGGGATTGAAGAGGCCATCCTCTGAAAGGGTCTCCGGTTCCAATTCCCCGGAGAGCGCATTCTTCACTTCATATCTAATGAAAACATTATCCACTTTTGGAGCATCCTTTTTAATGAGAGAATTTTCAGTGCCTATGAAGTCTTGAGATATTTTTTGATAAGCTTCAGCAAGGGCAGCTTTCGGAGTAAGTTTATACAGCCATAACGGGACACCTTTGTTGCTCACAGCAGTCATGCATATTGCCGGCATGGCGTTGTAGCCATCAACATTCTGATTGAGCGCTACGCCATAATAAGTGTTGTTGTCAAGACGCAGTGTCACATACGATTTGCCTTCATCCGAGAACTCCCACGAGCCTGAACAGTCACCTGAAATTTTCCCATCTGAAGATAGTGTTACCGACACCGGGGTAGACTCTGACATTTTGTTGTGATTAAGGCGATAAGGATGCAATAACAAGCTATATGTTCCAACTATTTCATCTGGAGAGAAAATCTGTCGGCCGTCAATATCAGCCTGACGGGTTTGTTTTTCTACGAAACGGAAAGGAGATGCCACAAGCCAACCTTTTTCGTTGACAAATAGTTGGCGAATACGAACCTGAAAGTTTAGTGTTCCATTATTGAATTTAGTATGATAGACCACAAAGGAATCACCATCGGAATCTGTAATTACTGAATTGTGACCTTCAGCACATTCCCCTACCGCCATTCGACCCCAGCCATTCATGGCACCTATTATTTTCATACCTTTGTTTGTAGAGGCGTTTGGCCCATAGTTTAAAACGTATTGGGTATATTTTGCAGAAGCACTGGTTCCATCTATATATGGACCGTCAGGGTTGGATGAGCGAAATATCCTCATTTCATATCCACCATCAGGAGCCAGTCCGCCATAAGTGACAAAAAGATAATAGTAATCCCCGATTTTTTGAATATAGGCGCCTTCCCCTGAAACGTAACATCCTCCGGCAATTAGTTTTCCGAAATATGGGTCGCTGGTATATCCGGTAAAAGAAGCGCCGTTGGGAGCCTTGCCATTGTAGGTTTCAGCCGGGTAGGTATAAGTATAATCGCGCAGCCCGGTATTATTGTCAAGTCTTAGAATAAAAATGCCACCCGACCAAGAACCGTATGCCATCCAAAGTTGGTTGTCATCATCGAAAAAAACGCATGGATCAATGCAGTTTGGCCACAGGTTGCCCCAAGAGGAAGTTTTGTAGCGAGTCGGGAGTTGGTCAAGCGGACCAAGCACTAATTCGAGGTCAGTATCTTTATAAGAAACGCTCTTCCCTGAATAAGACTGACCGTTGAAGCCACCACATACGATTGGACCCTGATAAGCGAATGGACCGAAGGGGGAGTCTGAGGTAAGCAATACAATAGTTGAAGCCCAATAGTCTCCGTTGAGCGACAGATACATGCACCATTTTCCCATATTAGGATTGTAGATGACATCAGGAGCCCATTGGTCTCCTGCAATCCAATTGGATTCTGAAGTTGGTTGGCGGTCACCGACCTTAATACCTGCATATGTAGAGCAGAAAGCACCTGCATCGAAAGAGCGCAACGTTTCTGTAGTAGTGACGCCGTTTCGATTTACTTGCACAGTATGTTCTGGAGATGATTTGAATTCTTGAGCGTAACTTTTAGTATATACGTTTTTATTCCCGATATTGGTCATATTGAGCAAGTCGGAGGTTTTGGCAAAGCCTATATGTGAGCCCATGACGTAATATTCTTCATCCTCCGGACTATAATATATCGATGGGTCATGTATACCGACCTCCCTATAAGATTTGGGAGCCGCCATAGCAGCCACCTCGTCAATTGTAACCTCAGTCTGAGAATGCAGAGCAAAAGGGATTAATGCAGATAGTAAAAGTATTGCTTTCCGAAACATATTGATTTGTTTTTGAGATTACAAAGGTAATTATAATTCTCTGAAAAAGCAAATAGCAGTTTTCCTATGCTAAAAGCCCATCTCATAAAAATTGAGATGGGCAAAAAAGATTGTGTGAGGGCGGAAGTCAGAATTTTAGATTTTTGCGTATTCGATTTTACCTACTACCTTGCGACTCTGGCCGACATTTTCATGGGCGCGGACTGAGGGTTGGTGCATGTCTTTTGGGAAATAGAGGAAGAATGTGTCGTTGGGAGCTGGGACGTAGGAGATTTCCTCGTCTGTGGTGTAATTGGTCTTGTCCTTTACTGGATCATATGGCCCTGTTGGAATTACATGCCCTGCGAGGCCCATCAGTTCATCACCAACGAATGTATACTGAAGGTCAATGAAGTTCTCATGACTTTCGATCTTGGTGTCTTCTGCACTCTTCGGAGTGTATTCGAGAATATTTACCCAAAGACGTCCGGGTACAATATCGTGTTTTCCAGCAGCAACGGTATTCAGATCAGTGTCTTTAATCCAAGCGAAAAGAGCATCCCAAAGTTCAGGATTTGCAGCATATTGCTCGGCAAACTCCACTGCATCTATAGTTGCATCTGCCTTAAGATCAAGACCTTTAGCCCAAGCACGACTATCGACCCATGCCTGAGCTTCTTCTTTTGTGAATTTCTTCATATTTAATATTCTTGATTACTAAATGATTAAACATTCTTTTCGGCATTCACCGTTGCCATAATGCCACCTACCATGCCGAGGGCAAGCATTCTGCCATGGAATGAATAGCCGGCATTGTAGCCCATCTTCTCGTCACCAAGCATAAGCGGAGCATGGTCTACTCGCATCGGAACCTCGGGCCTAAGAGTTTCGAAAGTTCTGACCACGTCGATTAGGCGCGGGTCAAGATGGGATGACTCCTTGAAGTCACCGTTTGGCTGAGGCTGACAAATGCGGGCGTGCACAAAGTGAGTGCGGTCAGCATATTTCTTGGCGAGTGCCGGCACGTCATTATGTGCTCCTGCGCTTAGGCTACCGGCACAGAATGTCAATCCGTTATGAGGATTCGGGACGGCGTCGAGGAATGCCTGAATATCAGCATCACAAGTCACAATACGTGGGAGTCCGAGTATCTGCATCGGGGGATCGTCAGGATGCACACACATGTTGATGTCATATTCATCGCATACAGGCATGATGGCGTTGAGAAAATATGCCATATTAGAGCGGAGCTGGTCAGCATCGATGCCTTTGTAAAGATCAAGAAGGGAACGGAATTTTTCTACCGGCTTGAGGTCTTTCTCTGAGATATTACCATTTACGAAGCCTTGTGTCTTTACAATAATATTGTCGACGAGGCGCTTTTCCGCCTCAGCATCCATGCGTGGAGCCACTTCTTCGCGCATACGGCGCAAAGTCTCTTCATCATAGTCTTTTTCTGCACCTTCACGCTTGAGGATATGAATGTCGAAGTAAGCAAACTCTGCTCGGTTGAAGTAGAGATTTGATGTGCCATCAGGATTCGGATATTCAAGCTCGGTGCGTGCCCAATCGAGCACGGGCATAAAGTTATAGCATATTGTCTTCACGCCTGCTTTGCCAAGATTGGCAAGACTGATTTTGTAGTTTTCGATCAATTGGTCGCGATCAGGTCCTCCATATTTGATTGATTCGCTGACAGGTAGACTTTCTACCACGCTCCAGCGCAGACCGTGGCTCTCGATATAGTCTTTCATCTTGTTGACTTCTTCCTCGCTCCATATCTCTCCGTTCGGGATATGATGAAGAGCAGTGACAATACCCTCCACTCCAATCTGGCGGAGCATGTCGAGGGTAATTTTATCGTTGGGTCCAAACCAACGCCAAGTTTTTTCCATGCTATATAGGTTTAAATTCTTACTATTCTATCGCAAAATTAATGAATATTGCTGAAATATCAAAAACAAAAAAGCCAGCTGCTAAAAAGCAACTGACTTTTGGTCGGGGTGACAAGATTCGAACTTGCGACCTCACGCCCCCCAGACGCACACTCTAACCGGACTGAGCTACACCCCGAGTCGGCTAAGCCGGAACCAACCGATATTCATTCTGAACTAAGCTGGGGGCTTATGTCCATATTCCCTTCGGAGCGAATATCTTGCGCATTTCTGCGGGGGTTCCCTGCTAAAGCGATGCAAAATTACTGCTTTTTTCTGATTTGACCAAATTTTCAAGCTACTTTTTTAATTATTTTTCATTTTTATCACTTAGAATCTCCATTTTGACTTTTTAAATTTGTTGTTTATAAGTAGCTCGCAAAAATTAATGATATGATAAATGCGAGATAATCTTGAGGCAGGTTGGCTGCGGAGTGAAGGAGCTTAGCGAGCTAAGCGACTGAACGACAATGCCAAGATGGCTAAGATTAGCCGCAGTTATCATATCAAGATCTTTCAAGCTGCTTGAGTTAACATATATCGTTTAATTTTTGTGAGCTACTTATGTAAAATAGTTAACTTTGAAATATGAAAACCATCATTATAGCTGAAGCGGGGGTCAACCATAACGGTGACTTTGAGACCGCTAAGAAAATGATTCTGGCTGCCAAAGAGGCGGGCGCTGACTATGTAAAGTTCCAGACGGCAGTGCCGGAACTCGTGATATCCGTCTTTGCAGAGCAAGCAGAATATCAAAAAAAGAATACCGGCATTGTCGAGTCGCAACTCGACATGTGTCGTAGAATCCATCTCCCTTTAGACGCTTACAAACCTCTTAGCGATTATTGCAAGGAAGTGGGGATAGGATTCATGTCGACTCCATTTGACCTTACCTCTATCGATGTCCTTGCTGCAATCGGACAGGATTATTTCAAGATTCCTTCAGGAGAAATCACCAATCTTCCTTATCTCAGGAAGATCGCAGAGAAAGGGATTCCTGTTATTCTTTCATCAGGGATGGCAACCCTTAAGGAAATTGACAATGCCATCAAGGTATTGACAGGAGAACATCACTCTACTCCAACTGGATTTGTGCCAAAACTTAAACGAAGCGACATAATTGTATTGCATTGCAACACACAGTATCCCACTCCTTATAAGGATATAAACCTACGTGCCATGCAGACAATGTCAGAAGAACTCTTTGTCAAGACAGGGTTCAGCGATCATTCTCTTGGCATCGAAGCTCCGATAGCTGCAGTGGCAATGGGAGCTTGTGTAATAGAGAAGCACTTTACCCTATCAAGAGAAATGGCAGGCCCCGACCACAAGGCTTCGCTTGAGCCTGATGAACTGAAGGCAATGGTGGCATCTATACGCCACATTGAAGAAGCTCTTGGCGACGGAGTGAAGCGCGTCACTGATTCAGAGCGTCCCAACATCGAGATAGCAAGAAAGAGCATAGTTGCGATCAAGCCTATCAAGAAAGGTGAAATACTCACTGAAGAGAATATCTACGTGAAACGTCCGGGCAATGGAGTGTCACCTATGCTCTGGGACCATGCCATTGGTTCGGAGGCAATACGTGATTTCGCGCCTGACGAATTAATAGAGCTATAAATATGATTGCTATAGCAACATCAACAAGGGCAGATTGGGGACTGCTGACTCCGCTTGTGGCAGAAATGACCCGACGGGAGATACCACATACTATTCTTGCATCCAATATGCATCTCCTCCCTGAAATGGGAATGACAATAAATGAAATCAGAGCTACCGGAGAGAATCCTATTGAATTGCCAACGGCAGCAGAGACAATTTCAGAGACTCTTGCCAACTCTACCCGAATGCATGGGGAATGGTTTGCAGCCAACAAACCAAAAGCTGTTGTCATACTCGGCGATCGCTATGAGATGCTTGGGGTAGCGTCTGCAGCGACTATCAATGGTATTCCCATCATTCACATAGCCGGGGGGACAGTGTCGGAAGGAGCAATGGACAATGCAATACGCAATGCCATCTCGCAGCTTGCTTCGCTTCATCTTACGGAGACGGAGAAATGCGCGTCCCGACTTGAAGGTATGGGAATACGGAAAGAGTATATTGTAGTGACAGGAGCTATCGGAGTTTGGAATGCACTCAATGTGCCTCTTATGACCCGGGAAGAACTTGAAAAATCACTCGGTCGGAAATTGCCTGAAAAATTCTTCGTCGGCACGCTGCATGCTGCCACTCTTGACAGCATATCGCCGGAAAAACAAATGGAAGAATTTCTTGCCGGGCTTGAGGGTTTTATGGAAGCCCGTCCCGGTTATGGTGCAATATTGACTTATCCCAATAACGATACTGACCCAACTCCACTTATTGCTCAATTACGGGAATTTGAAAGTAAACATCCTGAAAGTATCATCGTAGTGCCATCACTGGGCATGCGCCGCTATCTCTCAGCTGTTGCTCTATCGGAAGGAGTAATCGGCAATAGTTCAAGCGGGATAGTGGAAGTGGCATCTTTGGGAGTGCCTACACTCGATGTGGGCAATCGGCAGAACGGCAGAGAACGTGCCGTCAGCGTAATCCACTGCGATGCCACCAGAGGAGCCGTCATGATGAGCCTCTCACTCATCACCACCCCAATGATAAAAGGAGTTGCCGCCAAAAAAGCAAATCCATATTTCCAGATTGAAACTCCTAAGGTTATGACAGATGCGATCCTTTCAAGATTCAAATGATCAGGTTGGAAGGCATGGCTTGTGGGTCTGCTAATTATGTCTATCTTTTTTTTCAAGATAGTCAGATGCCTTGGATGAAGAAATGACACTTCTTCCAAGATTCTGCTCCAATTCTCTCCGGGCTGCTTTCGCAACTTTGCCTCCACGCATCGCAACATCTACATGTTCGCTCATTCGGTTAGGATTCTCTTGCTTGGATATCTCTGTAGTAGATGCTTCAGCGAGCATATTTAAAGCGAGCTCGACATTGGTCATATTATCACGAAGGGATTCTTTGTGTAAGCCCTTCAGATCTTTATATTCGCGAGTCTTCATACCGCTCCATTGCTTTGTGATTACATCTGTAAGGAAAGCGTATTGCTGATCTTTTACGCCACCCCGTTTCCATTCATCTGTCAGCATCTTACGTATTTCTATCCCACGAAGTCGCTGATTTATCCATTGCTCGGAATATCCTAATCTTCTGTAGTCTGTCACAGCTTGCTCAATGGATAGTTCCGGATCTTGCATCTGATCAAGACGGGTAGAAGCTAACTGCGCCATCCATTGTTTGAAGGGTTCAGCCTTTGGGGATGGGATAGACTGAATTATACGGAACATCTGCTCCGTAGTGGCTGCAAGAGTTTTTCTATTGAGGCCACTCTCAGTCTGCATTAGTACCTGGGGACAATTTGTCCCTATGTACTCACCAAGTAAAACATCACGTTTTCGCATTTTTTTCAAATAGTCGGTTGGATTGGCGCTATCGGTCAAAACTCCAACTACGTCGACTACGGAGAAATACCATTCCTCTGTATCGCTATCCCATACCGTTCGAACTTTCTTATCATCGAATACCTGCAACTGATTTTTATTTGTCATAACAATCTGATTATTTTTTGCAAAATTACATAAAAAATATGATCTATAAAATAACCGATAAAACTTTATTCCTTGATCCATAAAATTTGCGGTTGTCCTGTTTATTTACTCTAAGATTTTGTCAATCCAGGAAAAAACTGCATGAATGAGGGAGACGGTATAGGGGCTTCGCTATAGTCGGGGGGGGGGGGTGCGCTATAGTAAGTGTGGCATTCGGGGCATTTGGGGATACTACTGTGGTCGCGCTCGGAGATCGCTCCAGACTTATCTCGCGATTTGTAATATTGCTTGCAGTTATGCTAATGTAGGATAAAAAAACTAAATATATTTGCAGAATATATTTAGTTTAGCTAATTTTGTGATAGCAGACCGACAGGCAGAAGCCCGGTCAAGGGCCAAGCGGGCGGGTCTGCGGATTTTTTTGTTATCAGCGTTTATCTGACGCTCTTTCTTGACTTTCCGAAATCTGGTCAACTTCAGTCACTGTCAAGAATGAGACAACGGTAGACGCCTTAGTGGTTGTATTATACTGCCAGCCAGCGCATAAGCGTTGGCTGAATACGTGTATCAATACATCTGCGTGAGGCTTCTGCGTTGTCCGTTCTACAGTGATGGGCATGACCAGAGCCTCGGAAAGTGAGAACGGGCAATAGGTATGGCTCTCACGCTTAAACTGAATACTATTTTTTAATAGAATGATATTCAGTATTTATTTTGATAGGAGCAGATTGTTTTGTTCCCAAATAGTTCCCATTTTTGATTCGATAAGATGTAGTTTAAGGAGGACAAGTTGAATAATCTCATACTCGAACATACAGCCCTTGACCGTAAGTTAACCGCTGAACTTACTCCCAAACCCCATTACCATTCAAGCAACCAATACCGAGCAGGGACATAAACCCGGTAGCGGAACCCATGCCTCGTTATCCACTTTCGGTTACTCCACCACATTTCACGTCAGGTCATGCCGGAATTTGACGTTTGCCAATAGACAGATGAGGCTTCATTGCTTGGTCTGTCTATTGTTTTTATAGGAGTATCGTCAAAAAATAGCTACATCTCTTAGAAACAGTCCTCTACATCTTTCGTAAGTCAGAAATTTTTATTAACTTTGAACTTGAAATGGCACAGTTTAACTCATATATCGATTATTTAGACCTCACGGCAGCGACGGAATTTTGCCGTGAGAAAGGCATTTTGTGTCATTTTAAGAAAGAAGAGAGGTTTGTCCAACAAGGATCAGTAGCACGTTATGCTGGACTTGTTTTGACGGGATATTTCAAGGTGACTACACTCAATGAATCTGGAGACGAGTCTGTTATAAATTTTGCTTTCCCTGGACATCAATAATATTAATAACTATAATCATGAAATTATCAAGAATTCTTGTAGCCATTGCAGTGGTCGTCTACTTAACATCAACGTCTCATGATGCAAAAGCATGCCTCCCTTCTCCAGAGAGAGAACCAGATGCCGTTAAAAACATCGCAGTGATTACAGGTCATGGTCCGTTATTACCGGATGAGTATGTCGTAAGTTTGTTTAAATATGAAGATGACGGGACGGCTCACATTGTGGCTACCGACTCCATTGCCAACAATCAATTTAGGTTTGAGTTACCGGTTGAAGATGGATTGTCGGTATACTCGTTCATGTTTAACTGTCCTGCTTTGCCAAATACTAACCACAAGCTATACGTAACTCCCGGAGCGCAAATTGAGATCGACGCAGTAGACAACTATTCGTTTACTTGGCCAGTGAAGAGCAATGTACCCGAACAGGCTGAGTACGAACTATACACAAACAATATTAAGGAGCTTTGGAGGGAACGTCAAAGGGCAACTTTAGAATACAAGAAGAAGAGAAATAAAGAAGCAAAACAGACGTTGGATTCCATAAACCGATTGATAGATCTGCGTGATATTGAATTTCTTAGGACCCGTCCTGTAGGAAAGATTTGGCTTGACAAAGCGAGTCATATTGCTAAGTGGTCAGATTATTATAAAATCGACACTGAACAATTGAAGTCAATGTACATAGCCCTTGAGGATTCAATAAAAAACTCGCAGATAGGAAGGAGAATACATGGTTATCTGTATCCTGGCTCTCCTATAGGAATAGGTGACCAGTTCCCCGATACTGAATTCTATGATCTTGATGGAAATGTGCATAATTTTTCAGAATTTAAAGGAAAATGGTGTTTAGTCGATTTCTGGAGTTCAGCGTGTGCTCCTAGCGTTTGGGCTATCCCAGAACTTCGTGAACTTAAGGAGAAATATCCAGAGAACTTTGAGGTTATCAGTCTGTCGATTGATTCGGATGAGTCATGGCATCAGTCATCTGAAGAACTTCATTTGACTGGCAACAATTGGAATGAAGGAAAGGAAGATTACGGTATTTTTAGAAGGTTGGGACTGACCGGTTTTCCCACTTTTTTTGTAGTTACTCCTGATGGCACAATCAAGGATCTCTGGTTAGGGTTTTCGGAAGGCTCATTAAAACGGGGAGTAGGTTTTTATTTAAGACCAAAAGGCACAACAGAATATGCAGAATCGGATGGTCTTAGAAGCGTCCAATTCCCTCAATATGAATCAAACAAGACTACCAGAGTCCTCGATATCGACCGTATTGAGATTAGCAATGAAGGCACAAAAGTCTTTTTCGCATTCATTCATTCTTCAGATAAGTGGATAAGAATTGCGCCGGATGCTTACATCAATGATTCAACTGGCAAGCAATACAAAGTAATCAACAGCGACGGGATTGTATTAGGTGAACACTTATATCCAGATAGTGAGGGGAACGGCTCCTTTTCAATAACATTTGAGAAAATTCCTGAAACAGTTACTACCATTGATTTCCACGAAAGTTCATCCAACGATGGTTGGTCAATCGAAGGCATAGTTCTGAAACCCTAAAAAGCATTCTATTTATATGATTTGAAATAGATGTCTTAGCTTTGCAACCACAATGAAGAAACAACCTATCAATAAACAATTAATTCTTAGAAAAAAATGAAAAATTTAATGTTAGTATTAGTATATGTGTGCTTATCAATGGCTATACAAGCAGCAGAACATTTGCCCGATTCGATAATCTGTAACATATCGGGCACCATTATAGACCGTCCCGACTCAAAGTATGCAATCCTTCTTGAATCTGGAAAAGATTTTCGCATGTCTCCTTATATTTCAATACCAATCATTAATGGGCATTTCACATATACTCTTAAAGATGATATGCCTCGAGTGTATGATTTGTTTTTTGATGATGAACTTCGCGAAATGATGTGGAAAACCAGAAGTTTCTTCACTGGTGATGGATATGTTGAATTTACAAGCTGTGACAACGACATAGATAAAATTGACCCTTTTATGTCTGATTTAAGGGACAATATTCTTTACCTTAATATAAATGAAACTTTAGACAATAAATTTAGCAAACAACTTAACGCTTTAGATGATAAAATCTCAGTATTATATGATGATGGAAAAGCTTATACCATGGAAGTTCAAAACCTCTTAAAGAAAATAAAGAGTGCTGAATCAGCTGAGGACAAAGCTAAATTAAAAGATTTATTCTTCCAATATAGAAAAGGTCCTAAAGAAAAAATGTATAGCAAGGAATATTTGGATCTTCAAAAGCAATCTCATAAAATATTTATGAGTCAGGATTCCTTAAAAAGAGTGATGATATCAGACACTCCTACACTTGTAGGTCTTCATTATATTAAATCAGCGATTCTATATAATAATGATTCATGGGAGAATATACCGGATTATATCGAATTATTTGAGACTCTGTATAAAGACAATATGAAGGATCATCCTTATACGCAAGAGATTGCCGAGATGATTGAAGCAAGGAAGGTGAAAACTGGAAACAAATATCCGGATTATAAAGTGACGAGAGAGGATGAATCTACCGAACAGATTTCGTCTCTGATAAAAGGGAATGTTGCTGTAATCGACCTCTGGGCTTCATGGTGCAGTCCATGCCGCAGGCATTCAATGGAGCTGATACCTTTATACGAGAAGTATAAAGACAAGGGATTCAAGGTCGTTGCCATTGCCCGTGAGCAAAAAGACTGCAATGCTATGAACGAAGCAATGGAGAAAGATGGCTACCATTGGGAAAGCTTTGTCGATCTTAAAGATAAAGATAAAGTATGGAGAATCAACAATGCCGACAACTCAGGCGGAAAAGTGATTCTTGTCGACACGGATGGTACTATCATAGACACTGACATTCCAACAAAAGAAATTGAAGAATTCCTTATAAAGACGTATGGAGAATAGAATAATTTTCGATTGCGTTCACTCTAAAAGAGCGGACGCATTTATTAATAAACAAACATAGCAAGATTGAATGCAATTATATTTATCGAAGTTGATAAAAGCACACTATTATATCATTTGTCAATCACTCATACAGTAAAAGAATACTGATGATAGATAAGTCGCATTCCTGCGGATTATAAGCTTCGCACAAATATTGGAGTGACATTTAAGAAGAATAAGTAAAAAACTATCTGAAAAGACCTGACATAAACTTTGTTTTACGTCAAATTGCCTTTTTCTTCCGAACTTTGCATAATTTCTCCTATGGATTATAATAGGGGAGTCAGGAATACAATAAAATTAGGCAATGAAAAGAATATTACTTCCAAGTATGTTAGGAGTTCTATCACTCCTAACATGCTGTAGCGATGACAATACGGTTTTCAACGAGCCGTCGCAATTCCGTGCTTATGAAACCGACGCCGAAATACTGGCACAGTTTGTTGATGTGGATAACGTCACAGGCGCGTTTTTCATCAATCCTTACAAGAAAATTACAGCTTCCGATTATGTAGTCAACCATACCCGAGAGGAGCTAATGAAGGTGAGTGCAGTAAACTGAGACAAGTTTACACACGACATGGAAGCTGTCAATGCAATGCTCCGTGCAGTGAAACAATCTGAAAATTCAACTGCCATTATTTACTCAACCTATTCTTCTGATAATCTTATTGAGGGAAGAGTCACTGATACTTATAGTGTAAAGAGGTCGCATGAAAGTTCAATCAATGAAAATATAATCGCCCAAATGGTCGTGACATCCGATAGAATTGACGCAAGACAGTTCTATGCACCCCGATATGTTACCATGAATTTGTCTGTCAACAGTTCATCAAAATTCTATCTGTATCAGATTTCTTTGGGAGACGATGCAAATCCTGATGCAGGAATATTGATAGTTGCCGGCTTGAACAGCCCGCAACTAAGCCATACCTATATCATCGAAAATAATGGTAGTTCCGATTGGCTTTCAGTCAAAGGTATGAATCTTGTCGGCGACGGAACGCTCTACGTTTCATTTTAACAATGAGAAAGTTATACGTGCCTCTAAACTATGCAATGCTTATGTGAAATATGGAACAAATTTAAATGACGCAGACAGCTGTTTGTTTTTCATAGAAAACATCCTTAGCTTTATTCCTAAATCCGAGCAACAAACCGAATGAGTCTAATACACTTGCTCCCTTAAAAGTTGCCAGCCTGACCCATACATTTTTTCAGAACTATGCAAGAACTAACTTCTTTTTCGAAAGCAAATTATCGTGAGCCAACATCTTCAAATTATTGAAGTTTTAAGTTCTCACTAAATTTTTTATAGAATCATGGTTGGGAATTTTAAAATTAATGTTTTATATATATGTATGACGACATTAAATGACATAGAACTTCTGTTTCGCAAACATTTTAAAAATCTACTGATTTTTGCCAATCGAATCGTAGCCGACGAGGAAGTGGCATTAGACATAGTGCACGATGTCTTTGCTTCTTTGCTGACCAATTGCCCTGATTCAATCTCATCAGCATTCCTCTATAATGCCACTCGATTTGAATGCTTAAATCACATCCGATCTTTGTCAATAAGGGAGCGTTTCAATAGGCTATATGCCATCGAGATAGAAGAAGTGGAAGAGTTTCAATGGCAAGATAATGACGATGCTTCTCTTCTGAATTCTATTATCAATCGCGATCTCTCAGAGCAATGTCGCAGAGTACTCCGGTTGAGATTTACGGAGCGATTGAAATATAAAGAAATATCTGAAAAACTGGGTATCAGTGAAGCTGCTGTCTATAAACACCTTCGTCATGCAATAAATGTATTACGTCAAAAATTCAACAATCATGAAAGATAATATCGATCGTCTTCTGGAGGCTTTGGATCATAACGAGTATTATTCTGATGAAGATATCTATGAGTTGCTGAAAGATCCTGATGTTAGAGATTTTTACGACAATATGTCGAAGACCTCCTCTCTTCTGTCTGATTCATCTGTTCGTGACATTGATATTGAAGAGCAGTGGTCAAAGTTCATTTCGGCTCATCAAGACCTAAAATGTAGGAGAAGATTTTCTTTTTTCTCCCGTAAGATCGCTGTTGCTTCAGTTGTACTTATCATAACAACTATAGCTATTGTTGCGGGGACAATAGCTATGAAATATTCTAATGTGTTTTCGGGAAGTCCCCGCGATTATAAATCTGATTCAAAAGAAGTCATTGGATCTCGTAATGAAACTTCCGCTATAAAAGATTCCTTGTCGGAAGTTTATATGCAAATTCCTGAGATAAAAGTCTTCAAAGATGAAAGCTTTAAGCAAATCATCAGTGATGTGTGTGCCTATTATGATGCGTCGGCTGAATATAAATCGCAGACTACGCAAGATCTCAGACTCTATTTTAATTGGGATTCTTCTCAATCTTTGGATGATGTTGTCGACCAGCTTAATAGTTTCGACATGATTGAAATCTCTGTTTCAGAAAACCACCTAATCATTAAATAGTCATGAAGAAAATCATTATGCTTGCAGCCTTGCTTTTCTTCTCTACGGCTATAGCATGCGCTAAACAGTTCAAATATAATTTCCATTCCGCTTCTCTTTCCGAGGCTTTGACTAAGTTGGCGGAAGATCATCCGGAACTGCTTTTAAATTTTATATACAATGATCTTGATTCCTATAAAACATCTGCTTCAATTGATACCGATGATCCTTATGTGGCCATAATTAATGCAATAGGGTTAAATTCTGTAGAAGTTGTAAGGAAAGGACGCGGATTCTATATTCAGGCTAAACCCATATCTAACTCATATTATCATGGTGTCCTTATGGCGACAGATGGAAAACCGGTGGTTGCCGCAACTGTGATTCTTGTTTCATTTAATGATTCAACAGTGCTTAACTACGGATATTCTGATGAAAATGGAAGATTCTGTATTCCATGTAAAGAAAATAGGGTATTGGCAAAGATTAATTGTCTTGGATATAAGAATATTGAACGCAATCTCAATAATTTTAATGTTGGGACAATAATAATGCATGAAAATGTCATCAACCTAAAACCTGTCACGGTAAAAGCTGACCGAAAAATGTACACAGCCAATTCCGAAACATTTATTTTGACAGATTCCCTTCGAGCCTCTGCGTCTAATGCGGCTATGATGCTTGGTAAGCTTCCTGGAATAAAAGTAGATTTGATTTCTGAAGACATCAGTGTAGAAGACCATAAGTCGGTCCCCATAATTGTCGACGGAAAAACTGTTGGTATCGAATATGCCAAAAGTCTTAATCCCAAAAGAATAAAATCTGTTCAGATCCTTCGTTTTCCTCCCGGGGAGTATTCCGATCAGCCTGTAGTTATTAATATTATTTTATTCAGTAATTATACCGGTTGGGATTCATCAACGAGACTGACCGGGCGATTGTCATTGGAAGGGAAACATAGTAATACCGAATCTCTTAGGGAAGACGCAACTTTTTCAACCGAAAAATGGAATGCGTATGCGTCCGCATTTTTCCGACGTAGAGAATGGTACGAAGGAAATGCTTATGTCAGGGAAATAGATGGCTTGTTATCCGAGGAGACCGACCCAATTGATTTGAAAAAACCAAATAGACAGGAGTTTTCCGAAGTTGGGTCGTTTTCATTAGGGGTCGACCGAAAAGTTGGAAAATCTCATACAGTGTCATTTCAGACTTGGCTCGATTATACAAAGGCAAGAAATAATGATTATTTCAACATGAATAATGGTAGTTTACTCCGGAATAATGATGATTACACTTCTCTCAATTCTATATCCGGTATATTCTATCGGGG
>CAZGGB010000040.1:0-11305 GCA_964525115.1 uncultured Sangeribacter sp.
TAAATGATTTGCCGTGCTGTAGGAGTTGCCAGAAAGAACTCCGGTGCTCCCGAATATATCGCCATAGAGATAGCTTTGATTTTTGGATCCGAGGGATATTGCCGCCGAAAATGTTGGTATTTTTCGAATAGAGCAAGATACATCCGTCGTCTTTCAGGATGCATCCCCAAGATAGACCTCGGATTTTTTTCATAACGTGAAATCACGTCCCGTGCCCGGTCAGGATCTACCCAGAAACGGGACGTTGGTGTTTTTATGGCGCGTCGTAGCACGTCATCACTTGTAGAGTAGACACCTTGGTTGAAGAAAGCAGAACGAAGTTCGGCATTTCTTTCATCGTGGAAATCGCATTTGCAGCCTTTCTTTTTCATATGGAATGCTTATTTATAATTATGATACCGCAAAATTACAACACAGCAACGCATATACCAAAACAAACAATGTTAATAAATGCAAATCCCACTGCCCATTTCCGACACCCCCATTTCCCGCAGTAATTATCACGCAGAGGCAACAAATCTCACGCAGAGGAGCAGAGGTGCAGGGCCCGCAGAAGGAATCATTGTCTTCCCAAAGCAAACTTAGTAACAAAGCATGCTCCGCATGCGCCCTTAAGCGTCTAAAGGAAACCTGCAATGCGAAGCGCAGCGAGCGAGCCTCCGCGCCCCCTATTCCCTAAAAGAGTTGGTCGTTGATCGTTTATCGTTAATCGTTGACTCCCCGCGCCCCCTGCACCTCTGCCCCTCTGCGTGATATAAAATCCGCGCAAATCCGCAAGCATCAGCGCCAACGGCAAGCCAAGCGCCGCCATCCGCATTGCCCCCCATCCCTATAAATCGTGATATTTCATTTAAGAGTGAAATAATTGTTGTGTTTTTGCGTTATAAAAGTAAACTAATTACACGACTATGAGCGAGGTAGAACTTATCTTATTGGAGGAAGGCAATCAATGCACTCTCTATTCCATTCAATTCACTACTGAAGACAACTCAGAGTATGAACGCTTCTATAATAAGTTCATAGAAGATGCTAAACTCAATAGAGATCTTCTGCGTATTGTTCAAATACTTGAGAAAATAGCCGATCAAGGTGCGCTTGAACGCCGATTCCGTCCCGAAGGAAAGATGCAGGATTCGGTAGTGGCTCTTCCGGTACTTTCTTCAAAATTGCGATTATATTGCCTGCGTCTTTCCAATGGTATCCTTATTCTTGGAAACGGTGGTGTGAAAAATTCTCGTACATATGAAGAAGATGATTCATTACGAGGATATGTACTTAATCTTCAAAAATTTGAACAGCTGCTAAAGGAAGGTCAGAAAAATGGTTCAGTGATTATCACGGAAAGAATAATTGAAACCGACAACACTTTTGAGTTATGAAAGAAGCAAAGAACGCATATCAGAAAATGATTGCATCTGTTCCAGCCGACATCAAGGCGGAGATAGATTTATCGTTTGCAGTTTCAGATCGCATAGACGCACTAATGCATGAACGTGGTCTTTCAAAAAAGCAGTTTGCCGACGCTCTTGGTCGTCGCCCGAGTGAAATAACTAAGTGGCTGAGCGGTCAGCACAACTTTACGCTTTCCACGCTCTCCATGTTATCCTCTTTCTTTGGTCAGCCAATAATAACTGTAGGATAGCGTCTTGCTGACGAGCCATCCACCGCGTCCAACCTATAAAAAAATACGCGCCAATCCGCACCGAACGCGAGATAAGTCTGGAGCGATCTCCGAGCGCGACCCCAAAGCTCTGCTAATAAATCTCACGCAGAGGAGCAGGGGTGCAGGGTCCGCAGAAGGAAATTTTTCTTCCCGATTTATAAAGGATTATTCTCAATGCGGATGGCTATCGCTTCGCTCGCCTATTCCGCTGACGCGAGCGGATAGGGCGCGGATTTTTTTAATTGAGCTTTTGTCAAGCTTCTAAATGCTTCGGCAGTGCTTTCGCGCTTCGAGCATTCGCACGCGGACATATGCTGAGCATCGGCTTCGCCTGCTCTCGCGGATCCCCGACATCGCTAAAAAAATCCGCGCCAGTGAGCGCAGCGATGCTCAGCTCCTCTCCGCGCGCGAACGCCCGAGTCGCGAAAGCACTCCCAAAGCATACCGAATCCCCCACCAAGTCCGACCTAAAAAAAAATCCGCGCAAATCCGCCGCCATCGGCGCAAAGGGCAAGCAAAGCGCCGCCATCCGCATTGCCCCCAATCCCTATATATCCAATCCTTCATAGTTAATAATTCATAGTTAATAATTCATAGTTCATAATTCATAGTTAATAATTCATAGTTAATAGTTAGAGCAGCGATAAGAAATTTTTGCGCGAAATTTTTGAGATATAGGAAATTATTACTAAATTTGCAAAAAGATTCATTCAATAATTCCAATACCTAACTTTTATGAAAATCAAACATTTTGGAGCTGCCCTCGCCGGCATTGCCATATCACTCTCCGGTGCCATGGCAATCAACGCTATGATGGCTCCCTCTGCCACTCGCGCAGAAGCTGACGAAACCCCCGCTCTCCAAGACGCCACAGCCGTCTGGAGCTTCGGCAATGCCGAAGTGATGGAAGCCACACTGGCTCTCTCCGGCGCCTCAGAAGCCGGAACAGTAAAATCATCTGAAGGTGATCTCCTGATGACCGTCGTCGCCAACGGTGCATCATTCCGCAACAACGGTGACAACATCCAAGTGCGCACCGGCGCTGAATTCCGAATCCCCGTTATCTCCACTAATGACGTAGTCACTGTAGAAGGTTACCCCGGATACTCTTACTACACTATCTCAGGCGGCGAGGAACTGAACAACACTAATACCTACAAGGCAAAATATTCCGACGTAGAACGCGGATATGTAGCCGTGGTATCGACCAACGACAACAACTATTATTATTCTCTCAAAGTTGAGCAGAAGGCTCCAAAAGGTCCTGCCACTCTCGACAAAGAACCCGTAAATGCTACCTTCACATTTGATCTCGGCACTGAAGGACAGAAAGCCAATATCAACTGCGAAGACTATTTCATGGCTTCGAAAGTGACCTACGGAAGCGACCTTACCCTTGACGGCAAGGACAACAAGAAGCTCGACATGACATGGTTTGGAATCGTTGCCGGCACTTCGGCTGCCGACGAAAGCAACGCTATCCGCTTCATCATCCAGCCTACCTTCGGCTTGGAGTTCACTCCGACAAAGGTGTCGTTTGAAATGACACGTTTCGGTACTGACGGTGGCTTCGTAGACGTGGCTTGGGAAAATCCAGACAAGACCACTGTTGAGCTCGCCAAGGAAGTGAAGCCACAGCGCGACAACGCCACTCCCAACGTGAGCGAATGCAGCTATGAAGTGACCGGTGCTACTCCGGGAGAAGGTGCTTGCGCTCTGCTCATCAACCTTTATAGCCTCAACCCCGGCAAGCGCGTAGGCTTCCGCAACGTGGTGATCGAGGGTACACTCTCAGGCACTGAAAAGGAACTCCCGATGCTCGGCTCTTTCAAGGCTAATGGCGTTGAATATGGCGTTCAAGACATATTCGAGGCTCAGGGTGAAAACTACACTGCCACTATCGAGATTCCTTGGGGTACATCCATGATCTCTGCCGGCAATCCTCTGACTGACGTGGCTCCGATCAAGGGAGAAATTGGTGAAATTTCCTACGAACTGCTTTCTGCCAACGGCGGTGCAGACTCTTGGAAAGAGGATGTATGCACAGTCACTATCCCTGTCACTTTAGGCGCTATCACTATCAACTATATCGCTAAGTTCGTTTATCGTCCAGGCTTTGAAGTGACCTACTACGACACTGACACAAAGACCGTAATGGGTAATCAGATCGTTGAGAAAGACACTCCGATAAAGGAATTTGCAGTAGACTACACCAAGGCTGCCGCTGAAGATGGCTACAAGGTGCGTGGCTGGTATTTAGCTCCGGCTCAGGGTAGAAAGGCAAGCGTAGAAGACATCGTCACAGAGCCTATGAGCCTCTATGCACGCGCTTCTGAAATCGAGACTGAGTCTACCCACAAGAAATATGAGTTCCCGCTCAACGACCCATCGTTTGACCCTGCCGACCACGAGGCATTCAACACTGAAAATGGTTATTTCCACGATGCAACCCACGGTTGGGCTTTCAAGAACGGCGACGTGATCACTCTTCTCACCGGTCCGAAGGCTGCTGTCTCTATCGCACTCTGCCGCTATGGTTCAGGCACAAACATCAAGGTGACGGATGCAAAGGGTAATGAGGTGGCTACAGTGCCTGCCAAGTCTGCTACTGACACCGACGGCGAAGTTGTAGCATTCCAGTATGAAGGTGAGCCGGGTCTCCTGACGCTCACACTCGAGTCTGAAGGTGAGCTCTATATCCACTCTGTGAAGATCATGAACAATGCAGAAGTGAATTATGTTTCAGACGGAAACTGGTATTTCGTGAAGCCGGGCGACGCTCAGTCACTTCTCGACGTGATCGAGGCTGTGTCTGCAGTCAACTCCGACCGCGAAGCTGCTCGCTCATTCATCTTCGTTCCTGACGGCGTATATGACCTCCGCGAGACTGTCCTCACTAACCTCTCAGGCCACAATATCTCTCTTATCGGCCAAAGCATGGAGAAGACTATCATTCGCAACGCTCCGCACTATACTGCAGAAGGCATAGGTCAGACTGCTACTCTCATGAATACCGGTTCAAATCTCTATATGCAGGATCTGACAATCCAGAATGCGCTCGACTACTATGCTGCTCAGGATGCCGGACTCCAAGGAGGACGCGCTGTGGCTTTCTGGGACAAGGGTATCAACACTGCTGCCAAGAATGTGACGCTCCTTTCATATCAAGATACCTACTACACCAACAATGTAAACGGTACATACTACTGGGAGACTTCTGACATCCACGGTACGGTTGACTTCTTCTGCGGCGAGGGCACAATGTTCATGACCAACTCTACAATCACTGTAGAGAAGCGCAAGCCGGATGGCTCCGGCGAATGCACCATCACTGCTCCTTCCACTAAGGCTGGCGATAAGTATGGTTATGTGTTCGACAACTGCAAGATCGTGAACTATGCTGCCAAGTATAATTACGGTCGCGCATGGAGCAACGAACCGCGCTGCGCTTACATCAACACTACTTTGACCGACGACAAGCTCAACAGCGCACGCTGGACTGCCAACGGCATGAACGTAGCGGCTAAGGCGTTTGTGGAGTTCAATACTAAGGATGCTGAAGGCAACGTGGTCAATCCTGAGTCGCACGTGATGACTTTCATCAAGGGTGACAACGTCAACGAGATGGAGACTATCCTGACTGCTGAACAGGCTGCTGAGTACAGTCTCGACAAGGTGTTCCCGGAATGGAATCCTGCTGCCCTCTGCGTGCAGGTGGCTGCTCCAAAGGCTATCATGAGCAACGGCATTATTACTTGGGAACCGACTGAAAGCGCATGCGGATATGCTCTCTTCAAGGATGGCGAGTTTGTTGCTGTTGTGACTGAAGGAGATTCTTATGCTGTAGACGACGATAAGGCTAACTGGAGCATCCGCGCTGCCAATGCGCAGGGTGGTCTTGGAGAGGCTGCTTACATAGCCGGTTCTGCTGTGAATGGCATTGAGGCTGAGAGCGAAGGCGTCTACTTCAACATGCAGGGTATCCGTGTTGACAAGCCCGTCAAAGGACAACTCTACATCGTCAACGGCAAGAAAATCATCAAATAAGACCACCTGGTAAGCATGCTCCGCATGCCCCATAAATCCCCAAATCCCGCTGATCCCCCTCAGCGGGATTTTCTTATCCCCCTCCCCACCGAACGCGAGATAAGTCTGGAGCGATCTCCGAGCGCGCCCCCAAATCTCTTAAATCTCACGCAAAGGCGCAAAGGGCTCGCTGAGATAATTTTAAATGCTGTTCATGGCAATGCCGATTAAGACAGCAGAGCACGCGAAGGCTCGCTCGCTTCGCTCCGCATTGCAGAAATGAGGCAGACCCGGTATAAATCCCCCGAATCAAATTTAGTAACAAAGCATGCTCCGCATGCGCCCCCGCGCGTCAAAAGGAAACCTGCAATGCGGAGCGCAGCGAGCGAGCCTCCGCGCCCCCTATTCCCTTCGACGTCATGCCTTTGACCGTCATTACAATTTCCCTCCCTGCGCCCCCTGCACCTCTGCCCCTCTGCGTGATATAAAATCCGCGCAAATCCGCCCGCGTCAGCGCAAAGGGCAAGCGAAGCGCCGCCATCCGCATTGCCCCCCCATCCCTATATATCCAATCCTTCATAGTTCATAATTCATAGTTAATAGTTAATTTTACAAGATAAGGGGAGGAAGCGTCTCCCGGGAGCTATCTTTGCGCCCAAAAAACGCATTTATGAAGCATATTTTCAACCTCGCACTCAGCGAATGGGCTCGCATGGATTTCTTCCGCTCTGAAAGAGCCCGCTGCAAACGTTACGTCTATGGCAGCCAATGGGACGACATGATTCTTGCTGACGGCAAAAAAATCTCCGAAGAACAGTTCATCACCCAGCAGGGACAAGTTCCCCTAAAAAACAATATCCTACGCCGTATCCTCCGCAACGTCGTAGGCCTTTACCACGCCCGATATAAAGTGCCGCAACTATCCTCAAAAGATACCGGAATCAAAGGGGAAAGACTCCGCGAATTAAACTTTCGGCGACGCCAATGGTTTCAGCAAAACCGTATGGAGGAACTCGCCCCGCGTCTTCTTGAGGAATTCCTTATCTCAGGAATGGTTGTCGTCAAGGTAGAAAACGAAAAGATCATCCCCGTGACCCCCGACAATTTCTTTTTCCACTCTGAGGGTTATGATCCGCGCGGCAACGACGTAGACCTGATAGGGGAGGTGCATCACGTCAGTTTCAATACTCTCTTGGAAAAATTTTGCGAGACTGCCGACGACTACCGGCGTGTCTCTGCCATCTATCACTCCTCAGACAGCGCAGGAGGATCATGCCGCATCATTGAAGTCTGGCACAAGGAGGTGGAGCTTTTGGGCATCCTCCACAATGAAGCTGACGCAACAATCAATATCGGGAAAATGCAGGATATACTGTCGGCATTGCAGCGCGAGGAAGAAGCAAAAGATTCGCACTGCCGGGTAAAGAGCATCGTGAGAAGCGGTTGGCGCAGGCTATGGTTTGCCGAAAACGGGGTTCTGCTCCGCCAATGCGATCCGTGTGACTCGCATCCCTACGTCTTCAAGGCATATCCCTTCCTCGACGGCGAGATACATTCATATATAAGCGACATCATCGACCAGCAGCGCTACGTAAACCGTCTTATCACGCTCTATGACTTCGTAATGAAGTCGAGTGCCAAGGGTGTGCTTCTCTTTCCGGACGAATCGATACCGTCGGGAATGGATCTTCAGGATGTGGCTAATGAATGGTCGCGTTTCAATGGTGTTATTCCGTATAAGGCGCGTCCGGGAGTCCCTATGCCGACGCAGGTGAGCGGCAATGCAGCCAATATCGGCATCACGGAGCTGCTGAAGATCGAAATGCAGATGCTCGAAGACATCAGCGGCGTCTCCCCGACGCTGCAAGGAAAGCTCGTGGCAAACTCCACGAGCGGCACTCTCTTTGCCCAGCAAAATGAAGCAGCCCAGACCTCCCTCCTCGACATCCTCCGCACCTTCTCCTCCTTCCTCTCCAACCTTGCCCTAACCCAAGACCAACATTCAACAAATCTCACGCAGAGGTGCAGAGGAGCAGAGCCCGCAGAAGAAATCATTTTCCCCCCAAAGCAAATTTAGTAACAAAGCATGCTCCGCATGCGTCCCCGCGCGTCAAAAGAAATTTCCCCCCGCGCCCCCTGCACCTCTGCCCCTCTGCGTGATACATCTTTTCTGGAGCTATGGGTTCCCGCAGCGTGCGCGACCCCAAATCCATGCATGATATATCCTGAAAAAAATTCTAAATTCAAAAATTTTCACTAATTTTGCAAGAAATTTCACTTTGTACATTAAGATAAAACTATGGCAGATAAACATAGATATGCCGGCCTGACCGACAAGCAAGTGGCTGAAAGCCGCGCCACTCACGGTGTCAATATCCTGACACCGGCTAAGAAGGTGTCTCTCTGGAAGAGATTCCTTGAAAAATTCAGCGATCCGCTGATCATCATCCTGATGATTGCCGGAGTGCTTTCAATTGGCATCTCATGCTACGAATATTGGGGTCTGCACCAGGGCCCGACTGTATTTTTCGAGCCGGTCGGTATCTTTATCGCCATCTTCCTCGCTACAGGTCTCGCTTTTTATTTTGAACTGAAGGCCGACAAGGAATTTGCCCTCCTCAATCAGGTGAATGATGACGAGCCGGTGCAGGTGGTTCGCAACGGTAATGCCACGATGATTCCGAAGAAGGATGTGGTGGTGGGCGACACCGTAATCCTGAACACAGGCGAGGAAGTGCCTGCCGATGGTGAGCTCCTGGAGGCTGTCTCGCTGAATATCGACGAGTCAACGCTTACGGGGGAACCGATGTGCCATAAGACCACCGACCGCACCCAACTGGACCCTGACGCTACTTTCCCGAGCAATCACGTGATGCGCGGCACAAAGATTATGGAGGGTCACGGAGTGATGCGTGTGTTGGCTGTCGGCGACAAGACTGAAAACGGAAAGGTGTTTGAGGCAGCCCAGATCGACGATAGTGTCAAGACTCCGCTCAATGAGCAACTTGACGGGCTCGGCGACCTTATCACTAAGGCTTCTTACGGGATTGCCGCTCTCATTGTAGTAGGGCGTATCATAATGTATTTCATCAATACCCCATTCGATTGGCTCGGATTCATAGCTTATCTGCTGCAGACGCTGATGATTGCTGTGACTCTCGTTGTGGTGGCTGTCCCGGAAGGTCTTCCGATGGCTGTCACTCTATCGCTCGCATACTCTATGCGCCGTATGCTCAAGACCAACAATCTCGTGCGCAAGATGCATGCCTGTGAGACTATGGGTGCCACTACGGTGATATGCACCGACAAGACCGGCACGCTAACCCAAAACCAGATGCAGATTTTCAAGACCAATTTCTTTGGTAATCCATCTGATGAAGTGCTATATGAGGGTATTGCTGTCAATTCTACTGCACAACTCGACCTTGCCGGCGAGCGTCCGCAGGTGCTCGGCAATCCTACTGAGGGGGCTCTCCTTCTTTGGCTCAACGAGCGCCGGGTTGACTACGCTGCGCTCCGCGCTAAGGCTCAGCGCATCGAGGAACTCCCGTTCACTACCGAACGAAAGTATATGGCTACCGCTGTGAAGTCTTCCACAGGTAAGGAAATCCTGTATGTGAAAGGGGCTCCGGAGATAGTGTTCGGTATGTGCAAGAATACTGCCGGAGTGACCAAGGCGGAGATTGACGCTCAACTGCTCGAATATCAGAATATGGCGATGCGTACACTCGGCTTCGCTTATCAGGAAATAGAAAATGGGGAGGCTGCCATAAAGGATGGAAAGGTAGTGGCGACGAATCTGACTTTCCTCGGCATCGTGGCAATTTCCGACCCTGTGCGTGCGGATGTGCCTGATGCGGTGAGAGAGGTGACTGATGCCGGTATTAAGGTAAAGATTGTCACCGGCGACACTCCCGGCACAGCTAAGGAAATCGGACGCCAGGTGGGCATCTGGGACGACTCTGTAGATGGCGATCGGAATATCATCACCGGCGTGGAGTTTGAGGCTCTTTCCGACGAAGAACTCAAGGAGCGCGTGGGAGATCTGAAGATTATAGCACGTGCTCGTCCGATGGATAAAAAGCGTCTCGTAGACACGCTTCAGGCGAAGAATGAAGTAGTGGCTGTGACGGGCGACGGCACCAACGATGCTCCTGCCCTAAAGGCAGCACACGTAGGTTTGTCTATGGGTGACGGCACTTCCGTGGCGAAGGAGGCTTCTGATATCACTATTGTCGACAATTCTTTCTCTTCGATCGGCAGGGCTGTGATGTGGGGACGCTCGCTCTATCAGAATATCCAGCGTTTCATACTTTTCCAGATGACTGTCAATGTGGCTGCGTGTCTGATTGTGCTTGCAGGAGCGTTTATGGGGACTGAGTCTCCGCTGACTGTCACTCAGATGCTTTGGGTCAATCTTATTATGGATACTTTTGCTGCGATGGCTTTGGCATCTTTGCCGCCGTCGCCAAGCGTGATGAAAGACAGTCCGCGTTCGCGCGAGGCTTTCATCATCAATCGCCCCATGTGGCGCTCGATCATCGGGGTAGGGGGCGTATTATTCCTTATTCTTCTTGGCATCCTCTACATCTTTGAGCATTACACGGTGGATTCGATGACTCAGATTTTCTCATTCATACCGCAGACGGGGCACCCGGGCATTGAAAGTCTGACTAAGTATGAGCTCTCGATGTTCTTTACGATATTTGTCTTCCTTCAGTTCTGGAACATGTTTAATGCGCGAGCATTTGAGACTGGCCGCAGTGCTTTCCACTTCAAAGGGGCTGGAGGATTTGTAATGATAGCGCTTGCCATTCTTATAGGGCAAATAGCCATCGTAAGCATCGGCGGCGACTTCTTCAACGTGACCCCCCTCCGCCTCCAAGACTGGGCGATAATAATAGGAAGTACTTCTGCTGTCCTCTGGATCGGCGAACTCCTAAGATTAACTATGAACTATAAACGATGAACGATAAACTATAAAATTCTAATGTATGAAAAAGGAGGATGTTTTGAAAGATAAGAGCTTTGCATTTGCTTTAAGATGTGTTAGGCTTTTTGGATATTTGAGGGAGGAAAAACGAGAATATGTTCTATCCAAACAACTTCTAAGATCCGGAACAAGTATTGGTGCAAATATCAAGGAAGGTCTGTATGCTCAATCGAGAGCTGATTTCTTGGCAAAGTTTTCTATTGCTAAGAAAGAAGCCGCAGAATCTGAATATTGGCTGGAATTGCTTGAAGCCTCAGAAATAATCACTTCCAAGGAAGCATCTTCTATGCTTAATGATTGCAGAGAATTGATAAAACTTTTGGTCTCAATCTGTAAAACTACTACATCTCTAAGAGAAAATAGTCAGATAGCTTCTGATTTAAAGCCCATCTCATAAATTTGCGACCCCAGGGGCTCTCAAATTTTTATGAGTTAGGCTCTTAAAATAGTTTAATGATACATTGTAAATTTTATCCGCTTGCAATTTGGTTCGTTTTGACTCAAATATGTAAGCGGATAAATTTTATTATCTAATCGTTAATAATTTATAGTTTATAGTTCATAATTAATAGTTCATAGTTCATAGTTCATAGTTCATAGTTCATAGTTCATAGTTCATAGTT
>CAZGGB010000040.1:11405-25502 GCA_964525115.1 uncultured Sangeribacter sp.
ATAGTTCATAGTTCATAGTTCATAGTTCATAGTTCATAGTTCATAGTTCATAGTTAAAGTGAAACCAGTCGAAGTCGACATGCCCGCCAGTCTGCTTCGTGGCATAGTTGAAGAGTGCAAACTTTGTGCCCATAAAGTGGCGCATATAGTCAAATCTCATCGGAATCTCTTGCTCAAATTCATTCCAATTCTCCCCATCCATGCTATATGCAAACGTCGCTTTGTCGCGCCCCGGATTGAAATCCCCATTTATTCGCAAGAATACATCACATGCATCTTTCTTCTTGAACTTCAATGGCACTTCTGCTATCACATTCACATCTACCTTCTCAATGTCGCGCGGCTGTTTGAATACCGACTTCTCCTCCGTCAGCTGCAGATAATGCTTTCCACCTTTCTTTACGATACGGAGCACCCCGCTATCGCCGTTATATGCCGCTAAACCGCATATATCGCCATCTTTCATCTTCGCTACATCTAATTTTACAGCTCCGCTGCACTCCGGACCAGCCATGCGCTGTGTCAGCGTGTTGGGTGCCACCTGCATGTTGTCTACCACTCGCGAAGTCTTCAATCTGAGATGTCCCGGACGCTCTGTAAGGCTCCATGCTTCATCGATAGGGTTATGATTCCATTGCCAATAGAGTTTCATGCCATTGCGAGAATGGTATCCTCCATTGGGGTCAATCGATTGAATGTCAAACTCATCGCTGCCGATAATCCCTGCCACGTCAGGATGCTTCTTGCTAAGGTCTGACGGTGTGCGATAGCGTCTGCGGTCAAGTCGCGGGTTGCCGGTAGGATTGTCGGCAGGGCATTCGGCGATTGCCTCATTGATTTCTCCGGTATATTCCCCTACCATCGGCCATCCCTCGACCCATGTCACGGGAAGGGCACATGGAACGCGTCCGATGCCTCCACGATCCTGGAATATCAGTGCCCACCAACCGAGATCGCTCCTGTCGTCGCCTACAAGACATCCCTGGCCTACGCCTCCGTAAGTTTCAAAGGGAGTCTCGAGGATTATTTTCTTCTCGTAGGGCCCGTCGATTTTGTCGGAACGATAGCATACCTCGCGGCGCACTCTCCCTTCTGCTCCCCATTTCATGGATATCATGCAGACGTAGTATTTTCCATTATGCTTAATGACGCTGCTCCCTTCAAGAAGAGCCCCTCTTTCGTCGGGATCTTTCGAGCCGTCAATAATCTTTTTATTGAGTCCGCTCTCTTTTGGATCGAAATTTTCGTCAAGTTCCACTACTGTGCAACCTCCGCTCCCGGTGAAGAGATAGCGTTTGCCATCCTCATCGAAAAAGAGTGATGCATCGTGCATATGGGGAGGACGCGCAGCGAGCTCCCATGGTCCTTCCGGCTTATCGGCACAGAATACAAAACCCTTTGCAGGGGCTCCATTGGCAGTAAACCATACATAGAATTTCCCCATATGATAGCGGATGCTGGAAGCCCATTGTCCTTGCCCATATACTGTCTGCCCACCGATGAGATCGTAGCGGTCGCCGTCGTCTATGCGGTCGAATACGTAGCCGATAGTCTCCCAGTTGACCATGTCTTTAGATTTCATGATCGGTCCGCCGGGCATCAGGTGCATCGTAGTGCTGATCATATAATATGTGTCGGCTACCTTGCACACACTGATATCGGGCACATCCGCATTGATCACCGGATTTCTGTAGGTCTCTCCTGCAAAAAGGAGCATGGGCAAAATAAGTAATGCAAAAGATAAAAGCTTCTTCATTCTTTTAGAGGTTTTATGATGTCGTAGTTTACTGAATGCAAAATTACATCAAATCTTCTTACACCCCATTATATCAATTATCAAATACTTTTGTTTTTGTTTCTGTCACATTTGAAATCGTGCTTTCTGTATGTCTAATAGTAACGAGATAATGCAAATGATACAAAAACGAAAATTCTTGCTACAAATATTGAAATGCGACTTACGGGTAATTATGAGAATTCTACGCAGTGGTTTCTCTCGTGAGGGTTTTATGAGTAATTTTGTGATATGAAACTGACTATCATGAAAACTGCATTCGAATTGGTGTCGCGTGCCGCATTCGCCCGGCTCTTGCTGCTTGCGATTCTTTTGTCGGGCATGTCGCATGCCATGGCTCTCAACGACATTACTGTCCGGCTCTACGACCAAAGAAAAATACTTGCCGGCAACTATACGGCGTTTTGCAACGACCACGACGGCTTCCTATGGGTGGGCACCGACGCGGGACTTTTGCGTTTTGACGGCAACCATGTGGATCTTTATCGCAACGACGAGAGAGACCCGCATTCGATTAGCGACAACAAGATCGTGAGCCTTTATTCTGATAGCAACGGCAGGACTTGGGTAGGCACTGTCGATGGCCTTAATCTTTATGATGAGAACTCAAATTCATTCCGATTGGTGAAACTCCCGGGCATGTCGCTCAACGGATATATCCGCGACATAGTTGAATTCCCGAATGGCAAATTGTTGTTTCTCGTTTCTGGAATTGGCGTTTATTCGGTGGATAAGAATTCGATTGATGCAGACGCTTCTGACATTAAGGCGAGCCCCATTAAGCTATCTTTTGACGATGGCACCGGTATAAGCCGTCTGATCAATTCCGGCGACAAGGAGATTTTTTTCACAACGGTCGGCGGATCAGTATGCAGGCTTAACCCGGGCTTCAGTGTCGACCTCCTTGCCAAGATCGACGCAAATGTATCAAAGATTTGTGGACAGGCAGATGGAAATCTGGTGCTTTCTACCCAGTATGAGGTTTTTCGGCTGAATCTTAAGTCGAAGACTCTGACTCCGCTACGGATTATAGGGAAAGAGAAGATTAAAGTGACTGAAATGTGCTCTTCTGATGATGTGACATATGTGTCTACGGCTGGTGATGGCTTGTGGGAATTGAGACATGATGGTCAGAATATTGAGCGTGCGGATAGATTCACATCTTCTAATTTCGATCTTTCGTCGTTGAAGATCGGAAGTGTATTTATTGATCATCTGGGCAACCTGTGGTTTGGGTGCAACAACAAGGGGCTCGCGATGGCTCCGGCACATAAAGGGCCATTTTTCATGAAGTCGCTTGCCAAAATCCTTCGTGAGGAAGGGGGTGCAGAGTTGACTTGCATGTGTGTGGTGGATAATGATCTTGCAGTGGGGCTCAACAATGGCAAGGTGATCTTTGTCGATAAGGATGGAGATGTGCGCAAGGTGGTGGTGTCTCATGGCGCCCCGGTGACTTCTCTATGTAAATATGCCGACGGCAGTGTCCTTGTCGGTATGGCACGCGAGGGAATCTGGAGGATAAATGCCAAGTCGCTCGCTTTGTCAAGGATGATCAGTCCTTCTTCCCCTTATCCCGGCGTGGTGGTCTCTGCTTGCGAAAATGGTGATGTCGTGGCTGCTTTCGGTGAACTGGGTGTGCTTCGTTACAATCCTGACACTCATGATGAGAAGTGGTTTTATCCCGTAGGTGGCAGCAATCTGCTTTCTTGCAGTTATTATTCAGGCATCTCCCGCACGTCCGACGGCCGCATCTGGGTAGGTGGCTATAGCGGTATTGCTTGCTATGACCCTGAGACTGACAATCTTATGCCAATAGATCAGGCTCCTTTTGTCAAGGGTGTTGTCAACGATGTCTGTGACTATCCCGGTGGAGTGATGATTGCCACCGACAGGGGTTTGATACATTATTCGCGTAAGAAAGGTGTGTTGAAGAAACTTACGGTCCTCGAAGGTCTCCCTGACAATGATGTGCGAACCCTTGAGTCTGACGGCAAGGGTGGCATTTGGATTGGAACAATGAAAGGAATTGCATTCCTTCAGGGTCCTGAAGACAGGATCAGGTCGTATGGCGGAATGTCGGGCGTTTCGAAGACTTCATATGTGTTTTCAGATGTCAAGCAATCTCCTTCTGAAATTTTGTTTGGAAATTTCGAAAGTCTCGTGAGGTTTGATCCTGATTCCGTGAAGTCGTCAACTTTCGGCTCGAATATCAATATCACAGGTTTGTATGTCAACGGAGAACGCATAACTGGAGAAAGCCGTGCCGGATCTGCCTTGATGCTCGAGGGCGCGGTGGCACATCCTGATTTCATACGTCTTTCTCACAAGGATAATTCTTTGGTCATCAGATTGTCTACTCTTGATTTCCGGGATCCGTCTGATCTCCGGTATGAATGGCAACTTGATGGGGAAGGGGAGACGTGGCACTCTTCGGCGCCGGGCGAAAGCGTGCTCTATCTTCCACCGTTGGAATCGGGACACCATAAGCTCAGGGTGCGCGGCTGGGAAAATGATATGGTATCTGATGTCACGGAGTTGAATCTTGATGTCAAGGCTCCTTGGTATCTGTCGAATATGGCTTATGCTTCATATGTGCTTATTCTCCTGATGATGGGTGGCCTTATATATAAGGTGGTAAAGAATAAGAGGGAAGAAGAACTGTATGAGACGAAGATCAAATATTTTATGGATATTTCACATGAGCTTCGTTCCCCGGTCACTCTGATGCTTACTCCCGTTGAGACTCTTCTCAAGCAAAATCATTCTCCTGAGACCACTTCACAACTTCTGACGATGAGGCGCAACGGGCAGAGGGTGCTCAATCTTGTGGATCAACTTCTTGATTTGCGTAAGATAGAGAAAGGAAAGATGAGACTTGTCTATTCCAACATGGATATAAAGGCTTTCGTGGAGGAACTTGTCGATATGTTTAAACCAATGGCTGAAGAAAAGAAGCAGAAACTTTCTTTCGTGTGCAGCGAGAAGGAGCTTTGGGGAAAAATCGACGCCAACAATCTCGACAAGATTCTCGTAAATCTCATTTCAAATGCCATAAAGTATACTCCTGATGGCGGAGAGGTGACAGTGGAGCTAAAGAAGACTGCCGATTCCTTTGGCGCGCTGAAGTATTCGGTCACTGTCACTGACACCGGTATAGGACTCGACAATAAGGTGATCTCTCATCTTTTTGAAAGATTTTATCGTAATCGCGAGTTGCATCATGGCAATGCCTCGGGTTTTGGAATCGGACTCGACCTCTGCATGAGGCTCGTGGAGCTGCATAAAGGTGATATCTCTGCCAAAAACCGTGAAGACGGCGTCAAGGGAAGTGTCTTTTCAGTCACTCTCCCCCTCCTTGCCATCACTCCGGAAGATAATCATGCCAAGGCAGAGACTATGCATCGTTCACTCCCTGCGATGGTGTCGACAACCGGCAATACCAAGAAGCCGGCAAAGTCCGGACATAGATTCAGGATAATGGTGGTCGACGACGACGCGGAACTGAGGGACTATATTAAGGAGTGTCTCGGACCTTCCTACAAAGTGATCACTATGCCTGACGCTGAGTCGGCATTGAAAGAGCTTTCTGAGCGTCTACCTGATCTGATAGTGTCTTATGTCAGGATGGGCGAGATCGATGGTCTCGAATTTTTGCGCAGGATAAAGACAAATATGGCATATCAGCATATCCCTGTGATTCTTTTCAGCTCTGCTGCCGGAAAGGATGAGCGTGTAAAGGGTTGGAAGAGCGGTGCCGATGGTTATCTTGCGAAGCCTTTCACTCTCGATGAGCTTGAGGGTATGATTTCGGGCCTCCTTTCTACAAGGAGCAAGCTGAAAGGAAAATTCTCGGGCTCGCAGGAGAAGGCTGACAATATTGTTGCTCCAAAAGTGAAGGGAGTGGATGAAGAGCTCATGGACAAGATCAACCGCTACATCAATGAAAATCTTTCCGAGACTGCCATGAATGTGGATGGGCTAAGCGAATATGTAGGCCTAAGCCGATCTCAGCTTCACCGTAGGATGAAAGATATCGTTGGGGTTGCCCCGAGCGACTATATCAGGAATGTGAAATTGAAGAAGGCTTGCGAGATGCTGTCGCAAGGTGATGTCGACATTGCACAGGTGGCATATTCTCTCGGATTCAACGCTCAGTCGCATTTTTCAACCCTCTTCAAACGCTACACCGGAAAAACTCCATCCGAATATCGGACTATCGGAAAAGAAAATATTAATTCCTAAGGCTACTGTGTAAAGGAAATGTGTTAAGGTAAAGTATTGATAATCAAATATGATGTTACGAATTTAAATGTAATAGATAAGTTTTTGAATGATATGTGACACCATTTTTAAAACATTTGACAGATATTATAAATATTGTTGCATGCATCCATGATAATTTTGCATCCGGTTTATTCCCCTCTCATCTTTCGTCGACAGAGTTCAGATTACAGAGACCGGTGCTGATTCCTGACTCCTGACCCTCGAAACCTGAGCCCTGAAACCCCAGAAAAATTAATTAACAACTTTCCATTAATACTTTAAAAAAATCTAACGATGAAAAATGAACACAGACTGCTTCATAGCATTGCTTTGTTGATGATCTTCATCATGACCTCTGCACTGGCGGCAAGAGCCGACACAGTGAAGGGTACTGTCATTGACGACACCGGCGAACCGCTCATCGGTGTCACTGTCCGTGTGGCGGGCACCTCAATCGGTACGGCTACCGACTTTGATGGTAATTACTCTATCAATGTGCCTAACATCAAGAAGAACCACCTCCTCTTCGGATATGTAGGTATGGCTGAGCAGAAGATTGCTGTCAATGGTAGGACGGTAATAAATGTGACCATGAAAGAGGATGCCGAACTTCTCGACGAACTCGTGGTGGTTGGTTATGGCCAACAGAAGAAAGCATCAGTGGTTGGTGCGATCACTCAGACTACAGGTAAGGTGCTCGAACGAGCCGGTGGTGTGTCGAGTGTCGGCGCCGCTCTTACAGGTAACCTCCCCGGTGTGATCACTATGGCATCAAACGGTATGCCTGGTGAGGAAGACCCTCAGATCATCATCCGTTCATCGTCTACATGGAACGGTAGCGACCCGCTTATCCTTGTCGATGGTATCGAGCGTGATATGTCTTCGGTTGACATTTCTTCTATTGAGACTATTTCCGTACTTAAGGATGCTTCTGCTACTGCCGTTTATGGTGTGAAAGGTGCAAATGGTGTTATCCTTATCACTACCAAGCGTGGTCAGGAAGGTAACGCCGTTGTGTCGGTTAAAGCTAACATGACTGCGAAGGTGGCTTCAAAATTGCCTGCCAAGTTCGATGCATACGACACCTTCTATATTATGAACAACTCCATCGAGCGTGAGGCTGCTCTCAACGAGATGGGTTGGGGCAACTACACTCCGGTGCCGATCATTAACAAGTATCGCAATCCTCTTAATGATGAGGAATGGGACCGCTATCCTAATACTGACTGGGAAGATGCTCTCTTTAAGAAGAGTGCAATGTCTTACAATGCCTCAGTTTCAGTTTCCGGCGGTACTAAGCTCGTGAAGTATTTCGCGGCTGCCGATTTCACTCACGAAGGTGACCTTTTTAAGCAATATGACAACCATCGTGGTTACTCGACAGGATTCGGCTACAACCGTATCAATGTCCGCTCTAACCTTGACTTCTCACTTACCAAGACCACTCAGTTGACTGTCAATCTTTTCGGCTCCAACGCCACTAAGAAGACTCCTTGGGACTATAATGGCGATGGCAACTCTTACTGGGGTTCTGCTTATAAGTCAGCTCCCGACGCTATGCGTCCAATCTATTCCAACGGAATGTGGGGCTGGTATGCTCCCCGCGATGCTGACGTGCCCAACTCTGTTCGTATCCTTGCTCTCGGTGGCGACAAGACGTCGACCCATACCCGTATCAACACCGACATGGCTCTCGTACAGAACCTTGACATGGTGACCAAAGGCCTTAGCTTCCGCGCTAAGTTGGCTCTTGACTACAGCTTCCTTGAGAACAACCGTGGTATCAATGACCAGTATCATAATGGCCAGATGTACTGGGTGAATCCTAACACCGGTGACATACATCCGAAGGAAGAAGATCCAAAAACCGGTCTGGACTATACTGTGAACCCAATCCTTTGGGGATATCAGGCTGGTTCTGTTGATGTAAACCAGACTTTTCGTCGTCTTTACTACTCTTTCCAGTTTGACTATAACCGCTCATTCGGAAAAAACGAGGTGACTGCACTCGCCCTCTTCAGCCGTGAGAAGACCACAGGCGGTAGCGCTTTCCCTGTATATCGTGAAGACTGGGTATTCCGTCTCACTTACAACTGGGACTACCGTTACTTCGCTGAGTTTAACGGTGCCTACAACGGTTCTGAGAAGTTCGGTCCTAAGCGTCGCTTCGAGTTCTTCCCATCTATGTCTATTGGTTGGATGCTCTCTAATGAGCCTTTCATGGAATGGGCACGACAGAACAATGCGCTCACAACGTTCAAGATACGTGCTTCTCTCGGTAAGGTCGGCGATGACCATGCAGGTGCACGTCACCTCTATCAGACGCAGTACTCCTACGACGGAAATGCTCAGATGGGTACCATAAATCCGCAGAACTCTCCCTACACATTCTATACCATCTCGCGTCTCGGAAACGAGGACATCCATTGGGAGACCGTTGAGAAGCGTAACATAGGTGTTGACTACTCATTCCTTGGAGGTATGTTTGCAGGTTCTGTCGATTTCTTCCAGGATAAGCGTTCCGATATCATCCTTGTCGGTAGCCAGCGCCCCTCTATCCCCTCATACTTCGGTGCAGAAGCTCCTACTGCCAACATGGGTCGTATGGACAGCAAGGGATACGAACTTGAGCTCCGCTTCAACAAAAATATAGGTAAAGATATGCGTGTCTGGGCTAACCTCAGCATGACGCACGCTTCAAATGAAGTTAAGTTTAAGGATGACCCGGCTCTGAAGCCCGACTATCAGAAGAGTGCAGGTCATGCAAATGAGCAGACTTATACATGGCTTGATTACGGCAACCTCTCATCTTGGGACGACGTGCTCGGAAGCACTGCATGGACTACCGATAACGGCAACAAGCTCCCGGGTGACTACAATATCATTGACTTCAATGGTGACGGCGTAATCGATAACGAGGATCAGGCTCCTTACGGATACTCAACTATCCCGCAGAATACTTACAATGCATCTATTGGTTTTGACTGGAAAGGATGGAGCATCTTCGCCCAATTCTATGGCGTTTCCAACGTGATGCGCTCCGTTGTGTATCCTACATTCCGTTCTACTGCTCATATCGCGTACGACGAAGGTGAATACTGGAGTGTGGATAACAATGCTTCAATCCCACAGCCGAGATGGGCGACAACTATCTACGGCGGTGCAAGCGGACGTCGATATCTCTATGATGGGTCTTACTTGCGTCTGAAAAACGTCGAGATTGCCTATAATTTCCAAGGCAGATGGATGGCTAAGGCCGGTATAAGTAATCTCCGTCTATATGTCAATGGCAACAACCTCTTTATGTGGACCAAGATGCCTGATGACTGCGAACGTGGTAGCTCCGGCGATGGTGTGTATCCTTCGTTCAAGCGTTTCAACGTAGGTATCGACCTGAGCTTCTGATATCATTCTATAGAGAAACGATGATTTTTCTAACGATTCATGAAATTCCATATTATGAAAATTTCTAAATATATATTAATGCTGGCTTTGGCTGCCTCTGCGGTGGGGATTTCTTCCTGTACCGACTATCTTGACAAGGCGCCTAACAGCGACATCGATGAGTCGGTTCCTTACCAGAATTTCCGAAATTTCCAGGGATTTGTGGAGGAACTCTACAGCCGTGTCCCGACTGTCTCGAACAACGAATACCACACCTGTTTCAATTATGGTGAGGAAGAATACTGGGAGCCCCAGGAGATGCGTCCTTTCGCCCGTAATGTCGACAACGGTGACTTCTGGGGATTCACTACTTGCTATTACACATACCCTTGCTGTTGGGCGGGGATCAACGACCGTAGAAAAGCAAATATCTGGGCCAATGGCTGGTATTCTATCAGAAAGGCTAATATCGGTCTTTCTAAACTTGATCAACTCGTAGATGCCACTCAGGAGGAACGTGACCTTATCGAGGGTCAGCTATATTTCTTCCGCGCCTGGTTCCATTTCCTTATGATGGAATGGTGGGGTGGACTCCCTTATATTGATTATGCTATTGCTCCTGACGAGAGCATGACGCTTCCGAGAGAAACTTGGCAGGAGTGTGCTGAAAAGTGTGCTGCCGACTTTAAGAAAGCTGCTGATCTTCTTCCTGTCGACTGGGATACTACAGCTGCCGGCAAGACTACTCTCGGCAACAACAATATGCGTGCCAACAAGATAATGGCACTCGCATATATGGGTAAGGTGCTTCTCTGGGCAGGTAGCCCGCTGATGAACTGGGATTCACATGAGCGCAACAATGCTTATGCCGTATATGACGAATCTTATTGCAAAAGGGCTGCTGACGCACTCGGCGAGGCTCTTAAGATCACTGAGGAGACCGGAAGATACTCTCTCCTGCCACTTGATCAGTTTAACGACATTACAGTGGTATTGAACTCTAAGGCCCTCCCGGGAGGTACAGAGACTATCTTCCAGGAGAACATGCAGGATTATGGCGGTCGTTGGTCTTGGAATATGAATACAGACTTCCGTCCTCAGAAGCATGTGGCTGCCGGTATCAAATGTTGGCCTACTGCTAACTACTCTAACTATTTCGGTATGGCAAACGGCTATCCTATCGAGGATTCCACTGTCAAGGACAAGGAGTCAGGCTATAATCCTGAATATCCATGGAGCAACCGTGACCCCCGTTTCTATAAAACATACGTCTTTGATGGAGAATGGTGTGGAACTGGTGGCCAAGGTCTTGAGGCTGAACTTTTCACCGGTGGTCGAGATCGTGAAGGTGAAGATCCTGCAAAGGGTTGCTATACCGGTCTCTTCAATGCCAAACTTTGTCTGAAAAATGTTCATAACGGAAATGTGCGCGACCCATATGTCTGCATCCTTTCTTTGATGCGTTTGGCTGATGTATATCTTCTCTATTCAGAGGCTACGACTGTTGGATATGGCGTGAAGCAGACGGCTGCAGGCTACAGCAAGACTGCAGAGGACGCCATCAACGTGGTGAGAGACAGGGCTCAGGTGGCTCACGTGCTTCCGAAGTTCACTGATTCGAAGGAGAATTTCCTCAGTGAGGTGCGTCGCGAACGTGCAGTTGAGCTTGCTTTCGAAGGTATGCGTTTCCACGACCTTCGCCGTTGGATGCTCCTCACTCAGCGTCCTTACACTCTCAAGACAGGTTTCCAGTTTGACCGTGGCCCCGGCTTCACTCAGGGCTCGACTGAAAATCAGGTGCTCAACCTCCGTGAAGAAGTGCTTCACGAGCGTAACTACACAAGCCGTCACTACTGGCTGCCGCTTCCCAACAAGAACGACACATATCTCTATGAGGGATTTGAGCAGAACCCGGGCTGGTAAATATTTCGTCTCACTTTTTTATAAGAATCATCAATGAAAACTAATCTTCATATAGGCTTAACTGCTCTCGCTCTTACGCTCTGCGCTTCTCCCGCATGGGCTCAGGCTGAAGAGCAAGACAGCCTGGTAAACATTGCTTTCGGTAAGATCGACAAGAGAGACGTGATATCTGCCGCCTCCTTTGTCAACATCAACGAAATAAGCAAAAAGAACGCCAACGGATATTCCCTTGTAGACGTTGCCACACATGTGGGTGGTTACAACGGCAATATCTGGGGTCAAGGACCATTAGTGCTCGTAGACGGTGTGCCCCGCGACGCTTCTATGGTAAGGGCTTCTGAAGTAGAGAGTGTATCTATCCTAAAGGATGCTACTGCCGTGGCTCTCTACGGTAGTCAAGGTGCAAAAGGCGTTGTCCTTATCACTACCAAGAGAGGTCAGGAATCCCCTATGCACATTGATGTGCGTGCAAATGTGGGTGCCATGCTTCCTAAGGCTTACCCGAAGTATCTTGATGCTGCAACCTACATGAGCCTTTACAATGAGGCTTGTGTTAACGACGGTATCTCACAACTCTATGATCCGGCTACAATCTACAATACCTCTACGGGTGCAAATCCCTATAGGTATCCCGACATGGACTTTTACTCGTCAGACTATCTCCGCAGCTTCGTGACCACAACCGACATCACCGGTGAGGTATATGGTGGTACTGAAAAGACAAAGTATTATCTCAATTTAGGTCTCGACTATACCAACGACCTGATAAAATATGGCGAGCATAATAAGTCGAACACGTTCAATTTCAATGTGCGTGGCAACGTTGATATGACGATAACCAAGTGGCTAAAGGCTACTACCAACGCTGCTGTGCTCGTAAGCGACAATCTGAGTGGACGTGGTAACTTCTGGGGTGACGCAACTTCTCTTCGTCCCAACTGGTTCTCTCCTTGGTTGCCCGTCAGCATGATTGATCCTAACAATGCAGGTATGCAGGACTACGTAAATACCAGCACTCACCTCATTGACGGACAGTATCTGCTTGGTGGTACTACTTCCAATCAGACAAATGCTTTCTCGGAGGCTCTTGCAGCAGGATATACTCGCCAAAAATACCGCAAGTTCCTCTTCGACCTTACCCTCAACGCCGATCTCTCAAGCCTTACCAAAGGTTTGTCGTTTAAGGCAGCTTATAGCGTAGACTACAATGCTCACTACTCCGAGGCTTATGCACTTGGATATGCGGTGTATCAGCCTACATGGGGTAATATCAACGGACAGGATATGATCATCGGTCTCAACAAGATCAATGAGGATAAGTCTTCAACAAGTGAATATGTTGGTCAATCCACCTACCATCAGACTATGATGGCTACTCTTCAGTTTGACTATGCCCGCTCTTTTGCCGATGCTCACAATGTGAATGCTACTCTTCTTGGATGGGGTTATCAGCAGCATTTCTCTGCTGACGAAAATCACTCCAGTGAAGGTGGCTACCACCGTCCGAGCAACGTAAATGCAGGTCTTAGACTAAATTACAATTATAAGCATCGTTATTATGTTGATCTCACCGGAACGGTGGTGCACTCTTCCAAACTTCCGGAGGGTAAACGCAATGCGTTCTCACCTGCTGTATCGGTTGCATGGAATCTTGCAAATGAGAATTTCATGGAGTCTACTCGCTCTTGGCTCGACAATCTTAAGATCATGGGCTCATTCGCCAATCTGCATCAGGATATAGATATTACTGACTATTACCTCTATATGGCTGACTATCAGTTTAGTCCCGGTAGTGGTTGGTATACATGGGCTGACGGCAGCGTAGGCGGTGCGACAGCAACATTCAAGCGTGGTGCAAACGATGAACTTTCGTTCATCACCCGCAAGGAATTCCGTGTAGGTCTTGATGCTACTCTCTTCAATGGCTTGATCAATGTGAATGCAAACTGGTTTAACCAGACCACTAACGGACTTCTTACTCAGGGTGCAAGCACTATCTACCCGTCGTTCTACAATTCAGGTATCGGAAACTTCCTTCCTTATATCAATTACAATAAAGATGAGCGTACCGGCGTTGATTATACAGTTAATATCAATAAGGAATTTGGAGATTGGAAATTGTCTCTCGGTCTTGTAGGTATGTATTACGACTCCAAGCAGAAGCTCCGCGACGAAGTTTGGGAAGAAAGCTACCTTTATCGTCAGGGTCATGCCCTGGATGCTTCCTGGGGATATGTCTGCGAAGGTTTCTTCCAGTCTGAGGCTGAAATTGCTTCTTCTCCGAAGCAGTCATTCGGTGGTACTGTCCGTCCCGGCGACCTGAAATATAAGGATATCAACGGCGATAACGTCATTGACTCAAAAGACCAAGTTGACCTTGGCAAGATGGGTTGGAGTGCGGCACCATACGTATATGGTCTAAACCTTACGGCTCAGTATAAGAAGTTCACTCTCTACCTTTCCGGTACAGGCGTGCAGGGTGCCAAGTTCTACAAGAGCGACGGATACTATTGGCTCCGCGGCACCAGCAAATTCTCTGAGATGGCGCTCAATCGTTGGACTCCTGAAACAGCAGAAACTGCTACTTTCCCGCGTCTGACTACTGAGAATGGTGACAACAACTACCAGAACTCTACTTTCTGGCTTGCCAAGGGTGATTGCTTCCGTCTTGACAACCTTCAGCTTACCTACGACATAGTGCCGAAGAGCAGTTTTATTAACGGTATCAGCGT
>CAZGGB010000041.1:0-24885 GCA_964525115.1 uncultured Sangeribacter sp.
CCGAACGTGTTGGAATACCTGAAAGGAATGCGGGCATCGTGACTGATGAATGAAGAGAAATATGCCGGAATTGAAAATCGGCGAGTTTCCTTAGAAACGAAAATGACGAGCCAAAGATGGCGGAATATTAATAAAAAGAATTTTAATTTTCATATTTTTTTAGTTAATTTTGTATTCGTAAATAAGTCGAAACAACTTCTATATATATTCATCTTAAAAAATATAAATAAACCATGATTGATAAGAAAGAACTTCAGACCTTCATAGAAGACCAACTTAAAGATACCGAATATTTCCTCACCGATCTAAAAGTATCTCCCGCAAACGAAATTACAGTAGAAATCGATAGCCTCTCCCCAGGCGACATTGAAGAATGCGTCAGCCTCACACGAGCTATTGAAGAAGCCTTTGACCGCGATGTGGAAGACTATGAACTTGAAGTGGGCACCGCCGGGCTTACCTCCCCACTCAAAGTGCGTAGACAATATGACAAATACCTTGGCCAAGACCTTGAAGTACTCACTACCGACGGGCGCAAACTCCATGGCATGCTACGCAAGGCTGATGACAATGGCATAATACTCTCCATCCAGCAAAAAGTTAAGAAGGAAGGATCAAAGAAACCCGTCATTGAGACTATTGACCTCGACCTCCCCTTCTCTCTAATCAAACGAGCCGTCTATGACCTCAAATTCTAACAATAAATTTATTTAATTTTTATTAAATAATGTTAACAATAGCCTTTTATTCCCATTATTTCGGCTAAGACTTCGTATTTGTCATCTTTTTTTCGTATCTTTGCACTGAATTCCAGAGGGGACGCTTGCGTTCTCTCTGTTTCTTTTGGAATATTGCTAATAATTCCTTGCATATCCCATTCGGAACGAAGCCTCGTGACAGTTTTTTGGCATCTTCCGACACCCGGGGAAGCCTTATGGCTTCTTCAGGCAAATTTTATTATATTTTGAATAAATAAATAATAAAAACAACATAATGGCTAAAAAAGTAGAACCGGTCAATAATATGATTGACCAATTTGCAGAGTTCAAGGAACACAAGAACATCGACAAGACAACGCTAATCAGTGTCCTCGAAGAGTCTTTCCGCAACGTCATCGCAAAACAGTTTGGATCTGATGAGAATTTCGATGTCATCATGAATCCAGACAAGGGTGACTGTGAGATTTATCAGAATCTTGAGGTGGTAGCAGATGACGAAGTTGACAATGCAAATACGCAGATCGGCATCACCGAAGCCCGCGAAATTGACCCTGAGTGCGAGATCGGGGAGGATGTCACCAAACGAATCTATTTTGAAAAGTTTGGTCGCCGAGCAATCCTCAATCTTCGCCAGACGCTTCAATCTAAAATTCTTGACTTGCAGAAAGATGCAGTCTATTCAAAATTTAAGGAACTTGAAGGTGAGGTGGTCTCTGGAGAAGTACACCAGATCTGGAAAAAAGAGATGCTGCTCATAGATGAAGACCAAAATGAGCTCATCATGCCTAAGGAAGAGCAAATTCCAGGTGATTTCTTCCATAAGGGTGATATCGTCAGGGCCGTCGTAAAGCGTGTTGACAATCCAAACAACAATCCAAAAGTAATAGTCAGCCGCACTGACGATCGCTTCCTTCGTAGGCTATTCGAACAGGAAGTACCTGAAGTTCACGACGGACTCATCACTATTAAAGCTGTGGCACGCATTCCCGGAAAACGCGCAAAAATAGCAGTAGAAAGCTACGACGACCGTATCGATCCGGTAGGAGCTTGCGTCGGTATAAAGGGAAGCCGCATCCATGGAATCGTACGCGAACTTAGAAACGAAAATATTGATGTGCTTAACTATACGTCTAATCCCTCTCTATTCATCCAGCGAGCTCTTTCCCCTGCTAAGATAAGCTCAATCAGGATCAACGAAGAGGAGAAGAAAGCAGAAGTATTTCTTCATCCTGAAGAAGTCTCTCTTGCTATCGGCAAAGAGGGTCTAAACATACGTCTGGCTACTATTATCACAGGATATACAATTGACGTTTACCGCGATATCCAAGAAGGAGAAGAAGACATCTATCTCGATGAATTCCGCGATGAAATTGACGGTTGGGTCATCGAAACCCTTAAGGACCTTGGTCTTGGCACTGCAAAGGCCGTGCTTAATGCTCCTGAATCCACGCTCGCTCAGGCCGATCTTGAAGACGAGACTCTTGAACATGTGATGGAAGTGCTTCGTGCTGAATTCGAAGACTGATAGTCTGCTTCATTTCATTACATACGTATATTTACAAATTAATTTTTTAAGCCTTTCCAAATATTTCGGACTGGCTACAACATAAACAAGAGCGAATGCGAACAAAATTAGGTAAAATAGCGAAAGATCTCAATGTAGGCATTGGCACCGCAGCAGAGCTTCTACGCAAACACAATATTGAAGTGGCCGACGACCCTAATATCAGGATCGACGAAGATGCCATTAATATTCTCACACGCGCTTTCAGTACGGATAAGAATGCCAAAGAGCAAGCTACCGACCAAGCTACCCAACGCCGTGAGGATAAAAAGACTGCACGCCAAGAGCGTGAAAGGGCTGCGGAAACCCGCAAATTGGCCGGTCCGAAAATTGTAGGACAAATTGACATCAAGACCGGCAAACCTGTAGAAAAGACAAAGGAAAAACCAGCTGAGAAACTTCCAGAATCCAAGCCTCAGCCTCAACCTACACCTCAACAAAAGCCGGCAGAAGAGCCAAAAGCCACTGTAGAGCCAAAACAGGAGAAGAAACCCGAACCGAAGCCTGAGGTGAAACCACAGCCAAAGCAGGATGAGAAGTCTAAACAGACTCCTGCCAAACCTGAACAGAAATCTCAACCTCAGCCTGAAAAAAATAAAGAGCAAAAGAAGAGCAATCAGCCAAACAAGCAAAAGCCGGAACTCGAAGAAACTGAAACTAACGGAGTGTTCCGCCTGAAGACCACTGCTGAAGCGCCAAAGATTAAAGTGCTTGGCACCATTGATCTTGACAATCTCAATCAGACCACACGACCGAAGAAAAAGAGCAGAAGCGAACGTAACCGTGGCGGACAGGGTGGAAATGCCCAAGGAAATTCCGGCAACGACCGCAAACGTCGCAACCGCATCGGAAAGGAGAAAGTGGATATCGACAAGGCTGCAGCACATGGCACCAACCAACGCCCTGAAAAGCAAGGAGGGAAAAGCAATAAAGGAGGAGGTCAGCAAGGCGAATCAAACCGTGAAGGCCGCAACCGCAATAAGAAAGGAAGCGAACGCAACAAACAGCCACAGCGCCAAGAAGTGAGCGCAGAAGATGTTCAGAAGCAAGTTAAGGAAACTCTCGCTCGCCTCACCAATAAACAGACAAAGAAAGCTGTAAAATGGCGCAAGGAGAAGCGTGATGAATTCCACAACCGTGAGGAGGCTGCTGCTGCTGCCGCTGCCGCTGAGAGCAAGGTGCTTAAGCTAACCGAATTTGTGACTGCCAACGACCTTGCCCAAATGATGGATGTGCCGGTCAACAATGTCATAGCTACATGTATGAACCTCGGTGTCATGGTCTCCATCAACCAGCGTCTCGACGCAGAAACCATCAACATCGTAGCTGAAGAATTTGGATTCACCACTGAATACGTCAGTGCAGAAGTGACCAATGCAATTGCTACGGAAGAGGATTCTGAAGAAGATCTCGTTCCGCGTCCGCCAATTGTGACTGTCATGGGTCACGTAGACCACGGTAAGACTTCGCTACTTGACTACATACGAAATGCCAACGTGATAGCAGGTGAGGCCGGTGGTATCACCCAGCACATCGGTGCATACAATGTCAAGCTCAATGATGGACGCCACATCACATTCCTCGACACTCCGGGTCACGAAGCATTCACCGCCATGCGTGCACGTGGTGCAAAAATCACTGACCTTGCCATCATCATTGTAGCAGCCGACGACGATGTAATGCCCCAGACAATCGAAGCCATCAACCATGCCACTGCTGCCGGCGTGCCAATGGTGTTTGCCATAAACAAGATTGATAAACCAACAGCCAACCCTGATAAAATCAAGGAACAGCTTGCCGGTATGAACTACCTTGTAGAAGATTGGGGTGGCAAATATCAGAGTCAGGATATCTCAGCAAAGAAGGGTATTGGAGTTGAAGAACTTATGGAGAAGGTTCTTTTGGAAGCCGAAATGCTTGAGCTGAAGGCTAATCCAAACCGCAAGGCTATCGGCTCCATCATTGAGTCTTCTCTTGATAAGGGTCGTGGATATGTTGCCACTGTAATGGTACAAAATGGTACTCTTCACGTAGGCGACGTTATCCTCGCCGGAACTCATCACGGCAAAATTAAAGCCATGTTCAACGAGCGTAATCAGCGAGTAAAAGAAGCCGGACCTTCCACGCCGGTGCTGATTTTAGGACTCAATGGAGCTCCGGCAGCCGGCGATACATTCAATGTGCTTGACACCGAACAGGAAGCACGTGAGATTGCTGCCAAACGCGAACAGCTGCAGCGTGAACTCGGACTCCGCACCACCAAGCGCCTTGGCCTTGAAGAACTCGGACGCCGTCGTGCTCTTAACGACTTCCATGAGCTTAACCTGGTTGTCAAAGGAGACGTTGACGGCTCTATCGAGGCACTCTCCGACTCTCTTATCAAGCTTTCGACTCCGGAAATTCAAGTCAACGTGCTGCATAAGGGTGTAGGTGCAATTTCTGAAAGCGATGTCACTTTAGCGGCAGCATCTGACGCTATCATCATTGGTTTCCAAGTGCGTCCTTCTGGAGCAGCCCGCAAAGAGGCTGAAAAAGAAGGTGTGGAAATTCGTCTATACTCTGTCATTTACAAGGCTATAGAGGAAGTCAAGCAAGCTATGGAGGGTCTTCTTTCTCCCGAAATAAAGGAGGAGATTACCGGAACTGCCGAAGTGCTCCAGACTTACCATATATCCAAGGTGGGAACTATCGCCGGTGCTATTGTGCGTGACGGACGCATCAAGAGTCGCAGCAAAATACGTGTCATTCGTGATGGTATTGTCGTATATACCGGAGAACTTGGTTCACTCAAACGATTCAAGGATGATGTCAAGGAAGTTGTCAGCGGTTATGACTGCGGACTCTCTGTGGCAGGATATAACGATATTCGCGAAGGTGACCTCATCGAAGGATACGAAGAAGTGGAAGTCAAGAAGAAGTTATGAAATATTATCTGAACCTCGGGAGCAATCTTGGCAACAGGTTGCTCCACCTCACACGCGCCATGAAGGCAATTGGAGAGGAGTTCGGACCATATGAGACAAGCCATAAGGTGGAGTCGGATCCTTGGGGATTCAACTCCACCAATCGTTTTGTCAACATTGGAATGACAATAGAAAGCGATCTGGACCCTGAGGAAGTATTGAAACGACTTCAAATCATAGAGAAAAGCATTTCTCCTCGAGGACACCGACGCTGGGATGGCTCTTACAACGACCGAGAAATCGATATCGACATAATGGCATCATCAGGCGATCCATATGACTCTTTAACCCTCCACATCCCCCATCAACATCTCGCAAAACGCGAATTCTTCCTCCGGCCTCTCGCCGAACTTGCACCTGAATGGCGACATCCTGACACAGGGCTTAATGCCGCTGAAATGCTTGATAATCTTCGCAAAACGACCTCTTAGTTATGGGAAATATTATACTAAAAGACGGATGTGTAGCTCTGTCAGGAAGCGACTTTGCCAATTCCGAACAAGGAGCAGAATGGGTAGAACTCAGAGATTCATGGCAAAGACTTGGCAACGAGAAATGGCAACAAGCAGTCCGAGCCCAAGAACTCAAGAATTTCCATAAGGCTCACAAATATTGTGGATATTGCGGCGGCAAAATGACGCCTTCATCCGATATATCCCTAAAATGCACTGACTGCAAACGCGAAATATGGCCTCAACTCTCCCCTGCAATGGTAGTGCTCGTGACGCGTAAGAATGGAGAGGAAGCTCTTCTTGTGCATGCAGCCAATTTCAAGCATGCCGATGTGCATGCCCTCGTGGCAGGATTCGTAGAGACCGGTGAATCACTTGAGCAATGTGTAGCCCGGGAAATAAAAGAAGAGACTTCCATTGAAGTCTCCAACATAAAATACATAGGGAGCCAAAGCTGGCCTTTCCCGGGTCAAATGATGGTTGGCTTCTCCGCCGAATACAAAAGCGGAGAAATCAAGTTAACAGACGGAGAACTGACCTCTGCCGGTTGGTTTACACGCGACAATCATCCCCCTCTACCCTCACCTCCATCCCTATCCCGCCAAATAATTGACCTTTGGCTACAAAAAAAGCTTTGACCATATAAGTCAAAGCTTTTTTGTCGGGGTGAGGCGACTCGAACGCCCGACCTCTACGTCCCGAACGTAGCGCGCTAACCAACTGTGCTACACCCCGAGTGCAATTTCTTTGCAGCGGTTGCTGCTCAATTGCGAGTGCAAAATTAGTTTATTTTTTTAGAATATGCAAATTTTAGAGTAAAAAAATGTCTATACGAAACTAAACTAAGAGGTGTATAAGGGATAAAGAATCCTAATGAAATTAGGCCAAGAGAGTTCTGACTCAAATCGGGTGCGAGCCGCTTTGCCGATAGAAGCACGTATTTCGCTCGAAAGGGCGAGTCTTCGCATCTCCCAAGCAAGCCGCTCAGCATTTCGGGGCGGGACAAGGATTCCCTCACGACCATGAGTAATGTATTCGGGCTGTGCGCCATTGTCGGTGCAGACAATAGGCCTACCCTCCTTCATGAATTCAATATTCGACATCCCAAACGCCTCTGGAGCGGATGAGGGCATTACACCGAAATGCGACATACGAATAAAGTCTTCAGTATTCTCTTTATGCCTTGGCCAATCAATCATATGCATCACTCCTGCTGTCAAAGCTCTTCTTCTGAGGGAATCAACATAATCCGGATGTCCTGTCCCGACTATTTTTAGACGAATTTTCATTGATTTCAGGATCACCAGGGCATCAATCAGTTCCTCAAGACCTTTATCAGGAGCAAGGCGTCCGAGATACATAGCTGTCACCGGACCTTTAGAGGGTTCGGCAACAAGGGGTGTCAACTCTATATTAAGACTATTATGGATCACTATGGCATTGATGTCATCATCAGTGTACCGACCTTTCCAATGCCACCCTGACATAAATTTATCTTTTGCCACTTTTGAGACAAAGATCATATGATCTACATTCCTGTAGACAAACCTATGAAACGGAGATCTTCCCGCTCTTCTGACATAATGACGAGTGAGAATCACCCGGATATCATGGCGACCCAGAAGGCGCCGGGCTGTCAGAGCTGCAAAAGCATCCCTCGTGCTGTGGCAATGAATGGCAGTGGGCTCATCGCTCTCATTTATCACATCACATATTCCTTTCACTGCATGATATGACAAGAATCCCCCAAGAGGAGCGAAGCGGACCTCTATACCCTTCCTACGGAAGACATCATCTACAGCTCTTGCATCGCGGGTTATGACAAGCACATTATCGCCATGATCACGACAATGACAACAAATGTCAAGTGCATAGCGCTCCACACCCGACCACATTACAGAGGAAAGGACATGAATAATCCTCATTCTCTTAGAGCCCATCTCATAACAATTTGAGAGCCCCGATGGGCTCTTAATTTCGAGCAGCAAGCATAACAGAAAGGTCAGCAGATGGAAGACCTGTATAGGATCCGACAAGTTTGTCGACAAGTTTACCGTGATAGGTCACAATACCCTGCTGAACACCTTCATTGGTGGATATCATACTATCAAAGTTTTCCTTTAGGCGTAATTCCTCAAAGAAATTGACAAGCACATTGCTCAATGCCATAGCGACCGTACGAGGCACTGAGACGGAAGGATGAGACTCCTTGAAGTCGAGCACATAAGCACTGTCTTTCATCACAGCAGAGAGATTTTTCGGGAATTCGAAAGGTCTGGTAGTGGTGCCCAACAGAATCACATCAGCAGTCTTCACTTTATTATAAAGCACACGAGGATGAATCATAATGGTCTGAATCTGCGGACCACAAATTTCTCTTGCCACGGCAAGCATCGAGACGTCATTGTTGACGACTGTCACCTGAGCCCCCATATTAAGAGCTGCCTTTGCTGCCGAATAGACATCTGTTCCGTCGCCAATTATTAGCACTTCACATGGATTGATGCCAGCTACACTTGCAAGAAGCACACCTTTTCCTCCACCTAAATAAGAAAGGTTTTCTTGTGCATACATAATAGCAGCTCGACCGTCGATCTCATCAATAATATCTGCAAATATCGGCGTATCGTTGTGACTGTACATATTGTCAAGACACCCCATGGTGATATCCATTTCAAGAAGAGTCTTGATAGAATCTTTATCAATTAACCCGGATGCCATGGTGCAAAGCAAAGAGCTTCCCGGCTTCATCAACATAATATCTGACGCACGAAGAGGAGAGAAAGATATGACGATGGGCGCTGTAAGTGCCTCCTCTCGTGACACAATTTTAACTCCATATTCAGCATAAGCGTCATCACTGAAAGATATGTCGATACCGGCACCCTCTTCCATGGCAATTTTAAGGCCTGAAGAAGTCAGCAGCCCGCATGCTTCAGGTGTGAGCAACATCCGTGTTTCATCTGTATCTTCATAGTTGGCGAGCATTGCTATGTCAATGCCATCTCCACTGCTAAGCATATTTGCGTGCATGAGAAGAGGCTCAAGCTCAAGTGTAGCCGTTTCATTCTGTATAGCTTCTTTGTTCATAGCTCTTTGTGTTTATAGGGATCAGAAAATCCGGAACCTATGAAGCTCCGCAACGCAAAATTAACAAATTATTCCTATTTTTCCAAATTGTGGAAATTATTTTTGATAAAGTCGTCGACTGTATCATCTATCTGAGATTTGTTCTCAAGTCGATCACCGGATATTATTATAGATGCCTTGTCATAGAATGGCTTTCTCACCTCCATATGCTGTCTCAATGTAGCCAATATCTCATCTTTTGATTTTCCGGCCATCAGAGGGCGTTTATTCCCGGCTTGAATTATTCTGTCAGCTATCACATCGTCGGAAGCCTGCAGGCAAACAGTTAAGCCTCGAGATTTCATGTAGTCCATATTATCGCCAAAGCATGGAGTGCCACCCCCACAAGAAATCACGACATCTGACATCTCCCCAACTTCCCTGAGCATGGCACTTTCAATACGCCGGAATTCCGACTCACCCTTATTGGCAAATATATCCCTTACAGTAGAGTGAAATCTCTGCTCAATATAGAAATCAAGGTCAATATGTCGAAAGCCGGTTTTACGCGCCAGTGCGCGCCCAAATGTAGTCTTGCCAGAAGCCATATAGCCGATAATAAAAAGAGTCATAGCATTTAAACGTTTAATTATGTGAAAGATACTGGATTTTTTGATAAGAGCCCGTCTCAAAAATTAAATATTGGCATGAGGGAGTTCAATTCTAAATGTGGTGCCTTGTCCTACTTCGGATTCCTTGACATAAATACGCCCGTCGTGATATTCCTCAATAATTCTTTTGACGAGAGTCAGTCCAAGACCCCAGCCTCTTTCTTTTGTAGTATATCCAGGACTGAAAACCTTATTAAAATTTTTGCGAGGTATCCCTTTGCCTGTATCTCTCACATCAATCCATACATAATCTTTAGCCATCCCGGTAGTGATATGTATCTCTCCAACCCCCGACATCGCATCTACCGCATTCTTTGTGAGATTTTCCATTACCCACTCGAATAGACTCGTGGAAACCATCACTCCATAGTCATCTTCTCCAAAGTGGAAGTTTAAGGAAACCTTTCCTGAAATTCTTCCCCTCATATATTCAAGAGAGGATTCAATTGTCTGATTTATATATTCCAGCTCAAGGCAAGGACGCGAACCGATTTTCGAAAATCTTTCCGCAATCTTTGACAGTCGCTTGACATCTTTATCTATTTCTGTCGTAATTTCAGGATCAGTCCCTGAAGCTTCAAGATACTGACTCCATGCCATAAGAGAAGAAATAGGAGTTCCAAGCTGATGAGCTGTCTCTTTTGAAAGTCCCACCCATACTCTATTCTGCTCCGCTTTTTTTGTATAGACCACTGCTGTATAGATAATCAGTACAAGAACTATCATTACAGCCAGCACCACATATGGATAAAGGCTAAGACGTCGCAACAAAATTGAATCTTCATAATAAATATACTGATTCACGCCAGGGTAAACCTCCACCCTTATAAAGTGAGAATTGTCTTCTACTATATTATTAAGGCTGCGGTTTCCAAGAGCTTTATTGAGACGCTTCTCAAGAAACTTACGGTTTCGCTCTGTAAGATCAGAAAAAACTACGTGCTCCCCTTCGTCTACATGATCGGGAAGCTCGTAGTTTCTATATTCAAGTATGTTTTTATCGGCATCAGTCACCATCACAGGAATAGAATTATTTTGTGCGATGATATTAAGAAGGAATTCAAAATCGGCATTCCCTTCCACCTGAGCCATTTTCTCAGTAGCAGAAGCCCAAATGTTCATTCTCTCTCTTTCCTGAATCGAAAGTTGCTTCACGAGATTTGTGGAAATAATCAGGAAAATTATCACGGAAATCGTGGAACATACCAGAAATATAGTCTTTCCGTATTGATCAGAAATTACAGAGAATTTCATATTTTGGGATATCAGATAAACTTAATCCTTGCTTTCTTAGTCACACGACAAGTATTGTCGACAAATACAGCCTCACCCGGTTCGAGGGTCACAATCTCCACTGCAATATCGGCATCTTCTGGATTTTCAATCACACATCCTCCTTCCAGCCATTGAGCAGTATTGGAAAGAAGACGATCTATAATGTCAGGATCGTTTACCACCCTGAAAAGTCCATGTTGCCCATCAGGAATATCCATCCGATATACAGTAGACTCAACATTGAGAGATCTGAAAGCCTTTACAAAAAGTCCTCGCTGATTTACGTATCCAAGGAATACCACAGGAGGCAATGCGCCGGGTCTTGGTTTTGATGCCTGCGGCTTTTGCACAGATTGAGGTTTTTGCACAGAGGGAGTTGAAGATTGCTCCGAATGCCCGTATCTGAGATCGGCGAGTTCCCTTTTAGCATCATTAAGTTCACGACGCAAAGCATCTGACTCTCGACGAGCTGCTTCAAGCTCTTTTTCAAGAGTTTCAGTCTGCGACTTAAGTTGCTTGATCTCTTCATTTTTCGTAATGAGGGAGTTGGCGTATTGCTCACGCATCTTATTCTGTTCCTCCTTCGCTACCCTCTTAGCCTCACGAATTTCCTTTTCGCCGGCTTTATTTTCTGTCAATGCGGCACCAGTCTCTTTCATACTCTTTGATGCATACATCACGAGCCATATGACCACGCCCACCAATACCACAAGAATACCAATATACCAACCGGTATTACTTGATTTGCGAGGTTGTTCATCAGCCAATCCGGCATCAGCATCAGCCTGTGCAACGGCTTGTGCCACTTCGGCATCAGCTTCTGACTCATTATTTACCACCTCAGCAGCTTCTTTAGAATCAGGAACGGTAGTTGCAGGCTGAGCCGCCGGTTGAGCCGGAGCAGCTTGAGTATCGACAGCAGGCTTAGCCGGTTCTTCAGCCTTAGGAGCCGGAGCTGCGTTAGAATCGGAAGAAGAGGCTGCAACATTAATTTTGTTGAGGTTTTTTGCCAGAATACCTAAACATTTCTTACCATCTTCTTTCAGACCTGGAGAACGAAAGAAAGTAGAGCTCCAATACTCCACGAGTTTCTTTTTATCCCATGAAGCATAGTCTTTTGGCACAGCCACAGCGTTAAAGCTCTTGATATTTTCTTTTTCTTTTGCCTTAAGAGACTGACTGAGTTCATTTACACTGGAAGGATTTATCTTATCCAGATAGTCTGAGCCATTGTTGGCATATCTCAGATAATGCTTTGCTGCGATAGCGCGGGCTTGCTCCATCTCCTTGTCAGAGACAGCAAAAGACGGAATAGCGGTGACCATGGCCACCGCTATCATGAATATTTTGAGGAAGTATTTCATCAGCGGTAATTATTCTTCTGCTTCCTTCATATTGTGGAAAACGTTCTGAACGTCATCGTCGTCTTCAAATCGCTCGAGGAGCTTCTCGATGCTTTCACGCTGTTCGGGAGTCACATCCTTATAGTCAGTCGGGATTCTTTCAAACTCAGCACTCACAATTTCCAGTCCGGCACCCTCCAGAAATTTCTGAATATTGTTGAACTGATCGAAAGCTCCATAAATGAGCCATTCTTCATCTTCAGCCTCCAATTCTGCGTCAAGGTCCATAAGTTCAAGTTCGAAATCTTCAAGGCTTGTCTCTGGATTTGGCTTTACATGGAAAACGCTCTTATGATCGAATAAGAAAGAAAGAGAGCCCTGGGTGCCAAGAGAGCCACCATGCTTAGTAAAATAGCTTCGCACATTAGCCACAGTACGTTGATTGTTGTCAGTAGCAGTCTCTACCACAATGGCAATACCGAAAGGACCATATCCTTCGTAGACGATCTCCTTATAATCTGAAGCATCTTTATCAGTAGCCTTTTTGATAGCACGTTCGATGGTATCCTTAGGCATATTTGCAGCCTTAGCATTGTGCATAAGCATGCGAAGACGAGGATTCATATCGGGATCAGGGCCACCAGCCTTAACGGCTATAGTGATTTCCTTACCAATTCTTGTGAAAGTTCTTGACATATTGCCCCAGCGTTTGAGCTTACGGGCTTTACGGAATTCAAATGCTCTTCCCATGATTTATTGTTTTTTCTTTTCAGTTTATCTTTGATTGGGCTTACCAAGTCGTATAGGACTAATATTTTTAGCGGAGTGTCGCTCCGAGTTGCTGCTGAAGACTCTTGATAATCTTGTCCATCACGCCATCAATCTGCTTGTCCTTAAGCGTATTCTCTGGATCCTGGATTGTAAATGCCACAGCATATGATTTCTTACCTTCAGGTAGGTTATTGCCTTCATATACATCGAAGAGTCTTACATCGCGCAGCAATTTTCCACCAGCCTTGCGTGCACAAGCCTCCACGGCATCGAAAGCTATAGATACGTCAAGCAGAAGCGCAAGGTCGCGTCTTACCGGCTGAGTTTTCTCAAGCGGAGAGTATGTGGTCTGGAACTTTGCTGCAAGTTTACAAAGATAAGACCAATCTATTGAAGCATAACATACCTCCTGATCTATATCGAGCATCTTGAGAGTCTTCCGGCTTATAATGCCAAGCACAGCGAGGGGTTTACCACTACGGTGAGCAATCTCAAGTTTGGCAGAGAAAGTGGCATCTGAAGATTGGGTCATCTTAAGGCCTGATACTGCAACACCCACTTTAGCAAAAATATTCAGAACGGTTGCCTTGAGGTCGAATACGGTTGCCTCCAAAGCCTGTCGATTCCATGAAGCGGCCTGAAGGTTACCAGTCATCCAGATAGCGAGTTCCATATGTTCCGAATATTGAGCAAGAGGTTTTTCCTCACTCTTCTCTTTTGAGGAATCATAAGAGTAAACGTTGCCAAATTCATAAAATTTCAGGTCGGATGCCTTGCGGTTGACATTATGGGCTATACTTTCAAGACCACCAAACAGCAATGTCTGTCGCATCACCCCAAGATCATTACTCAAAGGATTCATGACCTTTACACAGTTCTCAAGCGAGAAATCTGGATTGCCATCATAGTACCTAATAGCAGTGAGAGAATTATTCATTATCTCACGGAAACCCTGGCCGGAAAGATCGTTGCTGACCACTTGCTGCAGGGCATATGCCTCGTCAACAGCCGTGCGTTTCGACAGATTTGCATGCATTTCTGTGCCAAATTCCACGTTGTTGTAGCCATATATTCGAAGCACTTCTTCCACTACATCGCATGGGCGAGTCACATCTACTCTATATGTAGGCACTTTAATAGAAAGCACATCCTCATCAGCTGTTTCATTCACCTCAAACTCGAGGGCTCTAAGAATGCCTATAATTATTTTGCGTGGAATATCCTTACCAATAAGATCGCGACAATACTTCAGAGAGAAATCCATCTCCACAGGCTTAACAGGCTCCGGATAAACATCTACGATGTCTCCGCAGATCTCTCCACCCGCAATCTCACGGATGAGAACAGCTGCGAGTTTTGCCGCATATGCACACATATTTGGATCTGTGCCACGCTCATAACGGAAAGATGCATCAGTACTTAGTCCATGTCGGCGAGCAGTACGTCTGATTGAGGTAGGATTGAAGTATGCGCTTTCGATGAAGACATCGGTGGTAGCTTCAGTCACACCGGAGTCAAGACCACCAAAGACTCCTGCTATGCACATAGGCTTCGAAGCGTCGCAAATCATAAGATCATTCTCATTGAGAGAACGTTCTGTCTCATCGAGAGTAGTGAATTTTGTCCCAGCCTTGCAAGTACGCACAATGATTTTTTCACCTTCCACTTTTGCGAGGTCGAAGCAGTGGAGAGGTTGTCCAATGCCAAGCAGGATAAAATTAGTGATATCCACTATGGAGTTAATCGGACGCTGACCGGCAGCTACAAGAAGATTCTTGAGCCATTCCGGAGATTCTCCGACCTTCACATTTCGAATAGTCACACCGCAATATCTTGGACAAAGCTTTGAATCCTCCACTTCAACAGACACAGCGCCATCATTCTTGTCAACAGAGAAAGAAGCAACGTCTGGAACACTTATCTCGGGCATTTCAAAAATACCTTCCTGACCATTTTCAAGAATGCGTGCCCATTGATAAGCTTTAAGATCACGAGCACAACCATAATGGCTTGCAGCATCTACTCTATTGGGAGTCAGTTCCACTTCCAGACGGAAATCACTCTCCACATTGAAATAAGCTGAGGCTTCTGTACCGACAGGCACATCATCAGGGAGCACCATGATTCCGGAATGGTCATGACCAAGGCCAATTTCATCTTCAGCGCAGATCATTCCAAGCGACTCCACGCCGCGCAACTTTCCTTTCTTGATCGTAAACTCCTTATCACCATCGTAGAGGACAGTGCCGATCGTAGCAACGACTACAGTCTGCCCTGCAGCTACATTGGGAGCGCCACATACAATCTGGAGAGGAGCCTCCGCTCCAATATCGACGGTAGTGACATGCATGTGGTCAGAATCAGGATGAGGCACGCAAGTGAGCACCTTTCCAATCTTGAGGCCCTTTAAACCACCGCGGATAGATTCTACTTCCTCTATTTGGTCGCATTCAAGACCTGTTGAAGTGAAAACAGCCGCCAATTCCTTAGGCGACTCATTAAAACTGATATAGCGTTTAAGCCACTTGTATGAAATATCCATAAAGGTATTGTTATCGATTGTTTAAACACAGGGATTCAAGGTTTTCTGCACTGCCTCCCTTTTCAACTTGCAAAAGTACAAAATAATTGGCTAATATGCAAATTTAATTCAACTTTCGCGAGCGAAAGTTGAATGTAATCAATCTTTGTAATATGGTTCGTCATCCACATAACGCTTTCTTTTCTCAAAATGAGGAGATATTGGGTTACGGATAGAGTCGTAGAATATATATTTGGTTCCAGAAAGATTAAGAAGCATCTGAGGGAGTTCCGACGTTGAAAAAGGATTGGAGCGGGCACGCTCTATATCGGTAATAATATCCGGATTTTCCCTGCGATATTCATCATTAGCATAAACCACAAATGGGACTTTTACGTATTTGGGATCTCGACCGCGATAATCACGGTCATCATAGACATTTTCACCATGGTCTGACAAATATACAACCACTGTGGGCAGTGCAGAATTTCTTACTCCATCCAGCACCTCACTAATAATGCTATCGGTGAATAAAATAGAATTGTCATAATCAGCAATGATGCCTGCTTTCTTATCATCGAGCCATTTCCTTGGCAATTTTGATTTTATATCATTAGCGACAAAATGCGTTGCAGACTCAGGGTAACGATGCGAATACTTAAAATGCGAACCCATCAAATGAATGAATATCAGTTGGAGAGAATCATTTGATGCTACAGCTTTTTGCCACTCCGGAAGAAGGATATCATCATGGCGTACAATATAATGGTCTTCTGAATCTATGCTTCCCACATATTTGACCACATCCGCATCAGCCGACAAAATGCTGGAGAGATTAGACCATTTCCCGGAATATTCCTGATTGGAAAGCCAATAAGTTTTATATCCCAATTGATGGAAAATCTGAAGCAATGAAGGGTACTCATACCATTCTTTTCCACCCGGCTCATCGGTCATGAAGGAGATGAGTCGAGGCATATTCTGAGCCGTAGATGTAGATGAAGCTATGGCATCGTCAAATTTATATAAACCAGCACTTATTGAATCGAGGCGAGGCGAAGTAGACAAAGGATATCCATAGAGTGAAAGATGGTCGCGCGAGGCTGACTCACCAATAATTACCACTATTCTTTCAGCCGCACGAGATGAAACTAAGCTTTCAGGATGAGGCAACGGACGCTTTTTGGTCTGTAGCTCCCGAATCACCTTCCTATCACGCATATAGTTTGCCACACAACGATAACTTCGGGCATAAACGCTATGGTCAGTACGTCCGAAATCTGCAGTAATAAAAACAAATATAAGGTAAACGAGACCGAATGCCGAGACTGTAGCAACACTTCCGATCAACCATCTTTGAGGCAGTTTTGGCAACCATATCCAAGCTGCTGAAAACAGGATAATAAAAATCCAAAACCAAATAGAACAAAAGAGCGCAAGCAACTTGTCGACAAGTTCAGGAATGAACTCCCCTACTTCAGCAACATTCGTCTCCGCAATTATAGTAAAAAGTTTCCTTGAAATCCCAAACCCATAGAATAGCCAGCAACCTCCATTCAACATGGAAAGGATGCAAAAGATAGATATAAGTACTATAGCAAAAATCCTAAGGATAAAGCTATTACGGCAAATGGCATATAAAGCAGTAAGAACTGAGGATTTAAACAAAGCGGCACATACAAGACCAAAGAGTGCTAAGAAAGCACCTGATTGATGAGCAGCGAACTCCATGACATCAGCAAGTGAGCCAAGCGCGAGTATGGAAAGGAATATCCAAAGACGGACAAGGCCTTTGGATATGGAGAAACCTTTAGGTAAACGCAATATATTATGTATGGCCATTTAATCAGAATTTGTTTTGAACTGCAAAGTTAATCAATTTTAAGACAAAAAATGCGTTACCAAAGATTTTTTATGCTCCAAATGCGCATAATCTTTCCATCTACCGTAATCCATTACCCGAGGAAAGCATCAACAGCGTAAACTTTCTTGTCGCTATTCTCAAAGGTATGGTTGGAGGATGTAATGGATTTGGTAGGTAGGGGGATTTTTATTATTTTTGCATTGTCTAATGTCAGAAGTCGCTTTAAGCAAGATCGGTAAGAGGATCACGCTGATGAGACACTATTTTTTTGAATCTAATACCAGTATGAAAAAGTTTGTATTTTTATCTTTGCTTGTTTATGGAGGATTGACTGTATGGGGGCAATCGTCGACAGTGTGCAACGAGGATGGAACTGTGACGTTCCGTTATAAAAATGATCATGCCAAAGAGGTGATGGTTGATGTGCAGTTTGCCGGGCGAAATCCTATGACGAAAGGTGCTGACGGAATTTGGACTGCCACTCTCGGACCTGCCGCTCCGGATATGTATCCTTATTGCTTTATCGCTGACGGAATAAGTGTAATGGATCCTGAAAATGATCAGTATTTTCCTAATGAAGGTTTCAAAAACAGTCTGCTGGAGATTCCTGCTAAGAATGGCTCGTTGATTCATGATGTGAAGGATGTTCCGCATGGAACAATGGAATATATTCGCTATTATTCCAATAGTCTGCAAGGTACGAATAATGCAGTGGTATATCTACCACCCTCCTACTATCAGAAACCGGAGAAAAGATATCCTGTGTTCTATTTGATCAGTGGCACGACAGATACGGAGGAAGTATATTACAAAGTTGGTCGAGTGAATTATATACTTGACAATCTGATTGCTGATGGGAATGCCGAGGAAATGATAGTGGTGCTTCCGTATGGGAATCCGACCAAGCTTTTGACTACGCCTCCAACCGACATGATGGCTATGGGGGATGTATTTGGCAAAGATCTCACTTCTGACCTTATGCCCTATGTTGAGAAACAATACCGCACTATAAATGACAAGGATCATCGTGCCATCGGAGGCTTTTCAAGAGGAGGCAATCAGGGACTTGCATGTGGATTGACCAATTTAGACAAGTTTTCCTACCTGTGCAGTTACAGTTCTTTCACTTCTACGGGGCTGCCGAATGTGTATGACAATGCGGATGACACCAACAGCAAGATCAATCTTTTCTGGCTTGGAGTGGGGACGGATGATTTCCTTTATGGAACTGCACGTGACTATATGGAGTTTCTTGACAACAAAGGTATTCGCTCTGTCAAGGAGTACACACACGACAAGTTTGGGCACACATGGATGAATGCTAAATATTTCCTCGACAAGACCCTTAGGTTGCTTTTCCGTCCGGAAGCTTCCGAAGAAGCTATGAAGAACGGTCAACCTGCTTTGGCAGCGACAGGGAAAGAGGAGCAGTTTACGCCTGGAGTTATGGCGCGTCTTTTTCCTCGTCCTATTCTGTCGCCGGAATATAAAGAAGACAGAACAATATTTCGTCTGAAGGCTCCGGATGCTGAGAAGGTAATGCTTGTGACGGAATACTCTTCGGAGCCGTTGGAGATGATGCGTGATAATGATGGCGTATGGGAAGCGGAAGAGAAAAATTCCAACGATATTTTCACTTATTACTTCCTTGTAGACGGCACACCAGTAGCCGACCCACAGAATATGTATCTTGCGCCGACTATCGGTTTTAAACCAAGTGTAAGCAATCACCCTGATATGCCTTATCATTTTGCAAAAATGGGGGCTGATATACCTCACGGAAAGGTCTGCTACGATCTAAATAATGAAACAGCATCATATATCCCAGCCAATATGGGAAGTAAGGACAAGAAAGACATTCTCACCATACGGCTAATTCCGGGAAAGAATGATACGGCAGAAAGTTGGTTTAAGATTGGGGGTGCTGACGCTATGGCCGATGTGCTTATAGCTAAAGGTAAGAGTATGCCTTGCATACTTACTACTAATTCTACAGATACTCCTTTGACCCTTAATGCGGATGACTATAGGACATGGGAGGAGCGACGGAATGCATTAGAGAAGATGATGACAAAAACGGTGGAGTAAGGAAGACAGTATTAGAAATATAATATTCATAACCAAAAATCTTATAGAAGATGAAAAAAATTTTGCCAGCGCTGGGGATGATAGGCGCACTTATCCTTTCTGCTTGTGGGGGAAAGGGAACAGCTAAGAATAGCGAATCAGAGGAGAGAGATTCCACCTACACTAACGTAACTCACCCGGAATGGAGTCGTAATGCAGTGATCTATGAAGTGAATCTTCGGCAATACAGCGACGATGGAAAGGTAACATCTTTCCAGAAAGAACTCCCTCGTCTCAAAGACCTTGGAGTTGACATTCTCTGGATGATGCCTATCCATCCCATCAGCAAGCAAGACCGCAAAGGGACACTTGGAAGCTACTACTCAGTGGCTGACTATACTGCTTTCAATCCTGAATTTGGAACTATTGACGAGTTTAAGGCAATGGTGAAAGATGCGCATGATAAAGGAATGAAGGTAATTCTTGACTGGGTGCCCAACCATTCTGGACGCGACAATAAGTGGGTGACTGAGCATCCTGATTGGTATGAGAAAGATTCGCTTGGGAATATGAAGGGAGTCTACGATTGGACAGACGTGTATGTATTCGATTACTCAAATCCAGAAATGCGCAAGGGCATGATCGATGCAATGAAATTCTGGCTGACTGAGGTTGGAGTTGACGGTTTCCGTTGCGACGTGGCAGGAGAAGTGCCTACTGATTTCTGGGATGAAGCTCGCCCGCAGCTTGAAGCTGCCAAGCCAGATGTCTTTATGCTTGCGGAAGCAAGCAAGCCTGAGCTTCAGAAAAATGGTTTTGATATGGGCTACAATTGGCCTATGAAAGATCTTTTCAGCGAGATTTCCGCAACTTCAGGACAATATTCTTTCAAGGATAAGGATGGGAACATGAAGGACTTCCCGGAGAAACATGCTACCGATATCTACACCTTGCTGACTCAGCAGGCTGAGGATTATCCTAAGGATACATATTTGATGAATATGGTGACTAACCATGATCTGAATTCATGGGAGGGTACGGAGTTTGACCGTCTGGGCAATCTCACAAATGCATTTGCTGTGCTTTCATATACACTTCCGGGAATGCCGATGATATATACCGGCCAAGAGACCGGCATGAATCGTGCTTTCGAATTTTTTGAGAAGGATAAGGCACCCGAATGGGAACCACGTAATGATTATTTCACTTTCTATCAAAAGTTGAATGCCCTCAAGCATTCTCAAGAGGCTTTGGCAGCAGGGACAGTCGGAGGAAATGTTGTCAGATATGAGACGACAAGTCCGGATCTTGTGATTTTCTCACGTGAGAAAGATGGATCCAAGGTGGTGACTATGGTAAATCTTGGCAATGAGGAAAAGGCTGTTGAGTTGACAGGAAATAAGCCTGATTTGGCTGGGATGAAAGATTATTTCCGCGACGAAGTGGCAGAGATGCCGATGTCGCTTGAAGCTGGGGAATATCTTGTTTTTGTCAATGACTAATTATCAATGATTAATGATTAACAATCAATGATTATAGCCCTGCGCCAGGATGGTGCAGGGCTATTGTTTTGGAGAATAATGCCACAGGCTGAAAAGCCTGCTTTTCATAATTAGACGTCGAGGGAGAACGCTTGGCGTATGGCAGGGACTGAGTCGAGTTTTTCCCATGAGAAAAGCTCAACATCGCGCTCTATAGGCTGGACATCATAGCCGGATTTAAATACCTTCTTTACCTTTTGTGGTTTGCGACCCATATGGCCGTAGGCTGCTGTCTCAAGATAGATGGGTTCACGAAGGCCGAAACGCTTTTCGATTGCAAGAGGACGCATATCGAATAGTCCTTTTACCACATCAGCAATCTGAGCATCTGACATATTGACTTTGGCGCGACCGAATGTATTGATGCAGAAGCTTACAGGACTTGCCTCTCCTATTGCATATGCCACCTGAACAAGCACTTCGTCGGCAACTCCAGCTGCTACGAGATTCTTGGCAATGTGACGGCAAGCATATGCAGCCGAGCGATCTACCTTGGAAGGATCTTTGCCGGAGAAAGCACCTCCTCCATGAGCTCCTCGACCTCCATAAGTGTCTACAATTATCTTGCGTCCGGTAAGCCCTGCATCTGCATGCGGACCACCAAGTACAAATTTACCGGTTGGATTGACATGGAGGATATAGCGATCGTCGAAAAGGGCACGAGTTTTTTCAGGGAGTTTTGCAAGCACACGAGGGATGAGGATATTTCTGACATCACGCCTTATCACCTCGAGCATTTTATTTTCCGCCACTCTCTTAGCTTCAGGAGTGTCTTCGAGAGGCTCAATAAACTCATCGTGCTGAGTGGAGATTACAATGGTGTTGACATGCAACGGTTTTCCGTTATCATCATATTCCACAGTGACCTGACTTTTAGCATCTGGACGGAGATATGTGACAAGTTTTCCCTTACGATAGTAGGTCATTTCCTTTCCTTCACGACGAATGTCGGCGAGTTCTCGCATGAACATATGTGCAAGGTCGAGAGTTAGTGGCATGAAATTTTCTGTTTCATTTACGGCATATCCGAACATCATACCTTGATCGCCTGCTCCTTGAGCTTCCTCCACTTCTCTATTGACACCTTGGGCTATGTCAGGACTCTGTTCGTGGATAGACGAGAGGATTCCGCAACTGTCGCAGTCGAAGCGGTAGGCTCCACGGTTATAGCCGATACGGTCAATAACATTACGGACTACGGAATGAATGTCAATATAAGCCTCCGATGAAACTTCACCGGCAATTACCACCTGGCCGGTTGTGACAAGAGTCTCGATACCGGTATGACTTTTAGGATCTCGCACGAGAAACTCATCAAGGAGCGCGTCGGAAATCTGGTCAGCCACTTTGTCGGGATGACCTTCAGAGACAGATTCGGATGTGAATAAATAGCTCATTGTTCATAAATTCATAATTCACAATGCATAATACATAGTGAATGAGGTTAATACAAATAAAAAAAAGACATTTGGGCTTGCGCTCAAAATGCCTCAACAACTGACACCTCTGCGTGTGGGCGGAGGGCAGTGATGCAGTTTTAGCATTTTTTTCAGTGGTTGCAAGCAGCCAAATTTTTCCACTTGTGCATATCCTTTCGGATTCGCGGATGCAAAGATAATAATAATTTTTGAATAATATTGAATTTTGAATAAAAAATTATTCTTTAAAAACCTACAGCCACCTATTCGCTGGAAAAGAAATTCTGAAAAAATTAAGGATTATCCCCCAAGATATGGTAATTCTGCAATACGAAGATAGCAATCTATCTGAAAAAATATCTTAGCCAATTTATCTACAGGCCAAAAGTTTCAATTAAAGAAAATGGAAAATATTGATTCTGAATCTTTCTATTGAATACATTACGATTGCCATCAATACCAGAGTCACCACTATATATTGCCACAAGGTGACAGATCGAACTAAATTAGAAATCTGTCGCGGTTCTTTATGCATCATAGAGAAAACCCATATTGAAGAACCCAACAATCCAAGACCGACTATGACCCCAACCCATGGAGAGACGAAGTCTACTGAACTGGGGCGGATGATTAGCACAAGACATAATATGGCCGCATTTCCCAAATAAACAAATCGAGTGAAATTTCCACCTTTAGCTGTCACGAGAGTCTCAACTTCAGAGTGTCTGTCATCTTCATATCGAAGATATTGAACAGCTATATGGGCATTGACAGCGAGAAGTCCATTAATGACCGAATAGACAGCAATGGGAACCCAATCAGGATTAGTAAGATTCTGTATCAATGCTGTTCCACTAACTGCGATAGGTCCAAAAAATAAGAATGTGAATATTATCGACCATTTAGTACGAACAATAGGCTTAGGACCCATTAAATAGAAATATAGAAGCACTGCTATCACCACAACATATCCAAGCCCTATCCATCCAATAAATGTGAACAAAGACATTCCGGCTGTAATGGTAAGTATTCCGAATACGTTTGCAACAATACGAAGCAATGTCGCCTGCGAAGAATCAGAAGATGAGCGTAGATAAAAATATCCATGATAAAGATTTACCATTATCTGAAGTAGCACAGCAAAAAGAAGGGTCATAATGGCAGGGAATACTGAAATTCCGCCACGAATTACAGATGCTGTGAGTCCACTCATCACTGCGCCAATACTTATTATGAGCGTAGTGGGATGGATATTAAAAATTATGGTGCGACTCAGTTTATTCATTAGTGAAAAATAAAGTGTGAATAGATTAAATGCCAATATATAGGATAGCGGCAAGGGAACCTACACCGATGATGATCCATAGAACTACCGCCTGGATGAGGGGGCGAACCCCTACTTGCTTGACGACTTTAAGGCTAAGTCCTGCTCCGATTGCAAAGAGGACAGCTATCAGACACTGCTTCGCAATATCTACAAGCACATTATAGACAGGACGCAAGGATTCAGGGTATACATATGTATTGAAAATCATCGCAAGCACGAACAGAAATATAAACCAAGGGATCGAAACCTTAGAGTTTCCTTCTTTTTTACTTCCTTTGCTAAAGAACCACATAGTGAAAAGAGCAAGAGGAATAATCCAAAGGGCTCGTGTACACTTAATTAGAGTAGCAAGATCGCAAGCTTCTGTGCTTCCCGGATAATACATTTGGTCAAAAGCAGCTCCAGCACCAACTACACTGCTCGTGTCATGGATTGCTATAGCAGCCCAGGTGCCAAATTGATGCTGAGTCAGACCAATATAATGGCCAAGAGGAGGAAATATAAAGAGGGCTATAGCATTGAGAATAAATATCACTCCTAAAGAAACCGCCATTTCATTTTGATCTGCTTTCAAGACAGGACCCACTGCAGCTATCGCGCTGCCTCCACAAATGGCAGTTCCTGAAGAGATAAGATAAGATGTCTTTTCATTAATTCCCATGACTCGTCCGAGAAGAACGCCACAAACCATTACGATTATTACCGACGCTATTGTAAAAATCATTCCCTCGGCTCCACTTTGAAGCGACTTTTCAAGATTCATACCGAAACCAAGACCGACCACCGAAGCTTGGAGTAGGTATTTTGAAAGTTTTTTATTGAACTTGGGATATGGGATACCGAAGACAAGAGCAAAAACGAGTCCTATGAAAAGAGCTATTGGAGCCGTGATGATATTTACTCCACAAATCAGCTTGAAAGGTATGAACATGAGCACAAGAAGCACCCAATAAAGGTATTTGGCCATAGTGGATTATGTTTAATCGTTTAGTCGTTTAGTTTATTGTCAGGGAGGAGAGCGAATTTTGTGTGCAAATTTAACACTTTTGGAGGAATCGGCAAAATTTTATTGGAATTAAATGATAGATTATCTTTTAATCTGTCAACGACTTTACTATAAAGAGTCTATTCGATGCTTCTGCGTTATTCTCTGATACGCCCAATCAAACCTTCTCAATAAAGAAAAACCCATTCGAAAACCTGAGAGGCCATGCAATTTTATGGGATATTAAGTAGCTCGCAAAAATTAATGATATGATAAATGTGAGATAATCTTGAGGCAGGTTGGCTGCGGAGAGAAGGAGCTTAGCGAGCTAAGCG
>CAZGGB010000042.1:0-24217 GCA_964525115.1 uncultured Sangeribacter sp.
GCCTCAAGATTATCTCGCATTTATCATATCATTAATTTTTGCGAGCTACTTATAAGAAAATAACTAATGTAGAAAGAAATATAATTTTAATTTAATACTCAAAATATTAAGCCATGGAAGAAAAAATTAAAATACTTCTCTGTGAAGACGATGAAAACTTAGGAATGCTCCTCAGAGAGTTTCTGCAGGCAAAAGGATTCAATGCAGATCTTTGCCCCGACGGAGAAAAAGGATACAAAGCCTTCCTAAAAGGGAAATATGACCTTTGCGTTCTCGACGTGATGATGCCAAAAAAAGATGGCTTCACGCTCGCACAAGAGATACGCAACGTCAATGGCGAAGTGCCCATCATATTCCTTACAGCCAAAAATCTTAAGGATGATGTGCTTGAGGGATTCAAGATAGGAGCAGATGATTATATCACCAAGCCCTTCTCAATGGAAGAATTGGTGGTGAGAATTGATGCTATCCTTCGCCGAGTGAAGGGAAAGAAAGACCGAGAAGTGACACTATTCCGCATAGGTAAGTTTACGTTTGACACACAGAAGCAAGTGCTCGTATCAGGCGATTCCACACAAAAGCTCACCACAAAGGAATCAGAACTTTTGGCACTGCTTTGTTCGCACGTCAATGATATTCTTGAGCGCAACTATGCACTGAAGACAATCTGGGTAGACGACAACTATTTCAATGCTCGCTCAATGGATGTCTACATCACAAAACTTCGTAAACTCTTAAAAGGAGACCCAAGCATAGAGATCATAAACATCCACGGCAAAGGGTATAAGCTCATTGCTCCGACACCGAGCGAGGAATGATGAGATAATAGTCAGCAGTGAATAGTCGAAAGTGAAATGAAAGTTCTATATAGAATCTACCAATGGGTGATAGCCGCCCCCATCTTTGTAGTAGCCACATTTATTACAGCCATCATAACGCTGGTGGGATGTGCAATCGGAAAATCTGAATTCTGGGGATACTGGCCAGCACACTATTGGAGCAGATTTTGCTGTGCAATCGCTTTGGTGAGAGTAAAGATAGTAGGACGGGAAAATATAGACAAAAAAAACTCCTATGTGTTTACAGCCAACCATCAAGGGGCTTTCGACATATGGTCGATCTATGGATATCTCAACCACAACTTCATCTGGATGATGAAGAAAGAACTTGAATCAATATTCATGGTGGGATGGGCTTGCAAAAAAGCTGGACATGTCTATGTAGACGACCAGAGTATAGCCAACATCCGCCATACCATAGAAGAGGCAGAGCAAAAATTGAAGGGAGGACGCTCGATAGTAATCTTTCCTGAAGGAAGCAGAAGCTGGGATGGAAAAATGATTCCATTCAAACGCGGAGCTTTTATGCTTGCAGCTGAATTCAAGCTTCCAGTGGTTCCGATTACGATAGACGGATCGTTTAAAGCCATGCCAAGGTTCTCCTACAATATTTGCCCTACGACAATCACGCTGACTATCCACAAGCCAATATTGCCTGGAGAGAAAGGCTTCAATACGAAAGTGCTTATGGCACAGTGTAGGGAAGCCATAGAGTCGGCACTGCCGGAAAAAGACAAAGGAATGAGCAGTGAACAACGATCAATGATCAATGATTAACGATCAAAGAATTTGAATTTAGACCTTAGAATTTAATACCTATGTTGCAATATATTACAGACAATGCTGCTAAACGCAGCCCGGAAGAACAGATCAAAGATGTGCTTGCAGCCGGATGCAATTGGATTACGATTGACACAACCGGCATGAGCGATGACGATGTGAAAGCATTGGTGGAGAAAGTGATGCCAGCATGCCTTGAGAAGCAGGCATTCCTCATTCTCAAAGACCGAGTGGAGCTTGCAAAGGAAATCAATGTAGGCGGAGTGGTATTGAGCCAGGGAAGCGAATTTCCATCTCACGCCCGTATGACTCTTGGCGCGGCAGCCGTAGTTGGAGTTGAGGTGAGCACCACCGATCAGATAGCCAAATTGCAAGGATTGGATGTGGATTATGTAGTGATGACACCTTACAAGGCAAACAGCGAAGCCAATGCATCCGGTCTTGGGATTGACACTATAAAGAAACTCTGCAGCTATATGGAGGATAAAGAGATGGAGCTGCCGAGAGTAGCTGCCGGCGGAGTGACCTACGACGATATTGCTCAGCTGATGGAAGCCGGTTGCAACGGAGTAGCTATGTCAGAATCTCTTGCCGAGGCAGCCGACATTGCAGGAGAGACTGAAAAGGCTATCTCTCTGCTCAAGAAATATGAAAAGAAAGAAGAAGAGGAGATTAACGATTAACGATCAACGATTAATGATTAACGATCAACGATTAACGATCAAGGATCAAGGATTATTGATCGGACTTAATACTTAACTTTTAATACTTATTAATTATGGTGACACAACCAAAACTTCCTTATTCCCCCGATGCTTTGGCTCCTTTCATCTCTGAAAGAACTGTCAGCATTCATTTTGGGAAACACACTAAAGCCTATTTCGATACTACCAACACACTTATTAAAGGCACAGAATATGAGGACATGCCTCTTGACGAGATAGTCGTGAAAAGCGATGGCATTCTTTTCAACAATGCATCTCAAGCTTGGAATCATATCTTTTATTTCTTTACCTTCGACCCTGAAGGAGCGCATGAGCCTGAAGGAGCTTTCAGAAAGAAAATCGAAGAGACATTTGAAAGCGTAGACAATCTGAAAGAGACAATGAAAGAGGCAGGCAAGACACTTTTCGGATCAGGTTGGGTATGGCTTTCTGCGGATGCAGATGGTAAGCTTATCATCACACAAGGACGCAATGCCGAGTCTCCACTTAAAGAAGGACTGACCCCGCTGCTCTGCATTGATGTATGGGAACATGCCTACTATTTGGACTACGAAAATCGCCGTACAGACTACATTGACGAGCAATGGAATATCATTGATTGGAAAATCGTAGGACAACGCTTCGACAACATCTTTGAAGATTTATAAAACTTTTGGCGTGAGATTTGTTATAATTAGGGAGAGTATCGCAGTGAATCAGCTGCAATACCCCCTAATTTTTATTTCCTAAATATAAAATATGAGCAAAATCAAAGAGATAATCACCTCAGCCATACAAGATAAGAAAGGATATGACATATCTATCCTTGACCTTACGAAAGTGGATGGCGCACCGACAGGGCAATTTATCATCTGCTCCGGCAAATCTACTACACAGGTCAGTTCAATAGCCGACAATGTCAGAGAAGAGGTGCAGAAAAAGACAGGAGAAAAACCAATCAACTACGACGGATATCGAAACAGCCAGTGGATTGTGATCGACTATGGGGACACGATGGTGCATGTCTTCTTGCCAGACACAAGGCATTTCTATCGTCTGGAAGAGCTATGGAGCGATGCGGAAACTACAGAGATTCCAAATCTTGAATAATTGTGAATTTTGAATTAATAAATTAAAGAAATAATCTGACCAGTCTGACATGGTCTGACAATGAAGTTAAAACTTACAGCAAACGAAAATGGGAATACTTCCAAATAAAAGCGGCGGATCAAACAAGCGTCCGATGTTCGGAATGTACTGGATGTACATACTGATAGTAGCTTGCCTTTTCGGCCTATATTATTTTCAAGACAGCAGCCAGACTAAAAGTGTAGACTGGACAGAATTTGAAGATGCAGCGAAGAGCGGCGAAATTTCCAAAATTGAGGTTGTGCCCGAATCAGGCATAGCTATAGGAGTTCTTACCAAAGAGGGCGCCAAAAAGCAAAAGATGCATGATGACATCCAAGGTCCTGACTCAGAAAAGAGATTGAAGACCACAATTCCAAGCACCAACAAGATACAAGATAAAATTGATGCTTGGAACGAAAAGCTTACCGCTGATGGAAAACCAGAGATATCAGTGAAATATGAAAAAGGGAGCGACCTGATGAAATTTTTCTGGTATTTCGGACCGTTTCTGCTAATAGCCGTATTTATCATCTACATGCAGCGCCGAATGACTGGAGGCTCCAGCGGAGGAGGCGGAATATTCAATGTCGGGAAGTCAAAAGCACGAATCTTCGATAAAGATAACGGCACTGACGTCACATTTAAAGATGTCGCAGGCCTGGCAGAAGCAAAGGTCGAGATTGAAGAAATCGTAGAATTCCTCAAAAATCCGCAGCGCTATACCGAACTTGGAGCAAAAATACCTCGTGGAGCTCTTCTTGTAGGTCCTCCGGGCACAGGCAAGACACTTCTTGCAAAAGCAGTTGCCGGCGAGGCAGGAGTGCCATTCCTATCACTTTCAGGCTCAGACTTCGTGGAGATGTTTGTAGGTGTGGGTGCAGCCCGCGTAAGAGATCTCTTCAAGCAAGCCAAAGACAAAGCCCCATGCATCGTATTCATAGATGAGATCGACGCAGTGGGACGTGCACGTGGCAAGAACCCCAACATGGGAAGCAACGATGAGCGAGAGAATACCCTCAACCAGATGCTAACAGAAATGGATGGTTTTGGATCGAACAACGGCGTTATCGTCCTTGCCGCCACTAACCGTGCCGACATGCTTGACAAGGCTCTACTTCGTCCGGGACGTTTTGACCGCCAGATATATGTAGACTTGCCGGAACTCTCAGATCGCGTAGAGATCTTTAATGTGCATCTACGCCGCATAAAGACCAATTCGCATCTTGACGTAGAGCAGTTGGCTCGCCAGACCCAAGGCTTCTCGGGCGCAGACATTGCCAATGTATGTAATGAAGCAGCCCTGATTGCTGCCCGCAATAACAAGCAGGCTGTAGAATGGGATGACTTTATGGCAGCCATCGACAGGATAGTAGGAGGCTTGGAAAAACGCTCGAGAGTCATCACTGACGATGAAAAATTTGCAATAGCCACTCATGAGGCGGGCCATGCCACCATCAGTTGGATGACAGAATTTGGAAATCCCCTCGTAAAAGTGACAATAGTGCCACGCGGACGCGCATTAGGAGCAGCCTGGTATGCACCGGAAGCTCGCCAGATAATACCAACTCAGGCACTTCTTGACACGATGTGCGGTATGCTGGCAGGCCGGGCAGCAGAAGAGGTATTCCTTGGAAAGATAGGCACAGGAGCCTCTGACGACCTTGAAAAGACAACCAAACTGGCAAGAGCCATGGTAATGATGTATGGAATGAGCGAAAAGCTTCCCAATATCAACTACAATGACTCAACAGGTCAAGACTACGGATTTACTAAACCCTACTCTGAAGAAACAGCAAAACTCATTGATGATGAAGTGATCAGAATAATCAATGAGCAGTATGAACGAGCTAAGGCTATACTGAGAGAATATGCTTCTCAGCATAATCAAATAAGAGACCTCCTTGTAAAGAAAGAAGTTATCTACAACGAAGACGTAAAGGCAATCCTCGGTCCTCGTCAATGGAAAAGCCGCACTGATGAGATAATCGAAATCAACAAAAAGGAAGAGCAGAACAGAAAAGGAATCGAATCAAAAACTCCATCTTCAGACGACGACTCAGATCCGGGAACTCCCCCACCATTTATCCAGAAAAGTTGAGGAGAAAAATGAACAGTTATAATAAGCGTGTCTTGGCAAAAGCTTAGACACGCTTACTTTTTTTAAATGAAGATGTTTAAACAATTCCAATTGCTGAAAAAAACGAAAAAATGCATTAACTATATTTAACTCAAAAATTCTTCTATAAGAATGATTATTTGATAAATTTTCATTAACTTTGCAAATTGAATAATAGACAACTAAAAATAACCTACATAATGATGAACAAACTACTTTCAAAAGCGATGGCAACGGCGATCCTTTTCGCGTGTGCCGCCTCTGGCGCAGAGGCAGCTCCAAGCTTTAAAGGGCAAGAGACTGTTCCATTAAGCAGAATGCGCAAAGTCCAGAATAGAAATCACTGGTCGGGCGTAGAAACCAATAGCTCCAGGAAGAGGATAGCACCAAACTACACAACTCCTGCCAGCGATGAATTCCAATACCTTTTTGGACCTGACGGTTCGCAGTGGTATGCTATCTGCAATTATGACACGGAGGATGTAGAACTTGAAGGAGGCTATGTGACAGAACACCACATAATGGGCTTCACGTATACTATCTACGACAGCAAATTTAATGAAATAGGCAAAGTACGCGATAAGATAGTATTTGAAGAAAATGAAATTCGATGTGCAGCTGTAATGCTTGATGTCACCGTCACACAAAGATTTTTCAAGAATGATGACAAATATGAGGTGATGGTGTCAATGAGCATGAACACTCCCGAACATGTCAACAATACGCGTACCAACATCTATGCTATAGAAAACTTGGAGGATGGCGAGAATTCTGAAGTTCTCAATGTGATACAGGGATATCCTGTAGATGCCATTGACGCAGCTAACGACAAGTGGTCGGAAAACTACTACATCACATTCCTTACTGAAAAGTCAGGAGATCCAGAAAAAGACTACCCCAACCACATAGATTTCCTCGCAGAATACAAGCAAGTGCTTACAACTTATACTAAGGGAGGCTATAACAGCGATCCAAAAGTATTTTTCGAGCATGAAATCAGGATGCTTGATCTTCCAGGCGACGGCATGTCGTCGCCAATGATGCTCTGCAAGAAAATCAATGGAAAGCTTACCCTTATTTATGCCCAGTATGAAAAGTCATTCTTTGTAGACCCATCCGGAATGAGTGGAATTGAAGATATCACCCCGGACAATAGACTCATCATCGACGTATATCAGATGAATGACAAATATCCGGCAGAGATGGAGCTTATCAACACTACAAAGATAGAAGCCACACAAAAGTCTGATCCGAGTGTCTATTGCACATATTACGGAATCGGCACTCTCTCATGGGACGAAGACGTGGATTATGAAGGGCATTATACTTCAGACGGCCGACCTGCCTTTGTCATCACAACTGATGATTACCTCTTCAGCGATGATGATCACTACAATTCATCCTACTATGTGTATGACGCAGATGGCAATAGGATCAAGACAATAGCTGAGAATACGTTTGATTATGTCTTAATGTCGGACATTCCAGGCTATGAACCTCAGGCGATGTTTATCTATACAGGCGATGAGATGGGTTTCAAATTCATTGATCTCTATTCATGCGAGATAAAGACAGAAACAGACCATAACATCAAAGAATATGGTCTATCCACTTCTCTCGACCGAGTAGCAACCGCCAACGGCTATGTTTATGCCAGTGCTCTTTCAACCGGTCTTCCGGGAGATGACGACAGCATCTATGCCCCAGTGATATGGTTTGACACAGACGGCGAGATGATAAGACTTGACAAAATCCCGACCGGAAAAGGAATTGAGCTTGCTCAAATCTATATGTCGTCTTATGCCCTTTCTCCTTATATATTCAATACTGATAATGATATAGAATATATGCTTCTCGTAAAGCGTAGAATCGGGAATTCCACAAGTCTTCAGGAAGAACTTCTGATAGCGACTCCTGAAAACGGAATCTTATATTCATTTACTCCCGATAAGGAAAAAGGAGACATCAGAAATGTCTATCTAATGGAAGGGACAGATCCCGGACTCGTCATTGCCTATCTTAAAGACAATAAGTTTACCACCGATGCTTATGAACTTCCTTTCACAAGATTTGCCGGAGGCACCGGCACAGCTGAAGATCCATATCTGATAGCAACAGCAGGCGATTTACAGCAGATCAAAAGCGCACCAAAAGCCAACTTCAAGCTTACCAACGACATTGACTGCGGAAACATGAACTTCAATTCGATTGAAGAATTCAGCGGAATACTTGACGGCGCCGGCCATAATGTGAGCAACCTTAGACTCAACTCCACCTATGGGAATAAGACCGGTATCTTTACTTATTGCATTGATGCAACAGTGAAAGATATTGATTTCTATAATGCATCAATGCTTCTTAGCGGCGGCTATGAAGCTGGACTTATTGCAGCGACAGCCTCAGGCAGTACGTTTGACAACATACATGTACGCAGGATGAATGTCAGCGGAAATGACTACAGCGGAGAATTTGGTGGCATCGTAGGCAAAATGTGGACAAGAAGTTCAATCAATGGCTGCGAAGTAGCCGGAGCCAATATAAATCTCCCATCTTGTCCGTCAGCAGGAGGAATGACCGGTGATATCAGAACAGGCTGCAAAATCACCTCATGTGCTTTCTCCGGCAATATGACTGCCAACAATACGCTCGGAGGTATAGTGGGAAGCACTACGACAGGCGATGAAGTGATCAGCAATTGCCACGTAGATGCAAATCTTAAGGCAGAAAACACTGTCGGAGGCATTGTTGGCTTCCTTGACCGCTCGAAAGTGAAAAACAATTATGTAGAAGGAACCATTGAAGCGACCAAGCCATCAAAATGGAACAAAGCAGTATCTTTGGGTGGCATTGCAGGCGAACTTGAGGGTGATTGGCAAGGTAATGCAGACGTGCCAGTAGTCAACAACCTTATTGGACTGAGCGCCTTAATCTATCCGGACATGTCTGGCATGACCGAAGATTTCCCTCGTCAGCTTTCTACAGTGCATCGTGTGGTAGGACGCACAAGCTACAACAACTTCTTTGAAGAAGAACCTGAAAAGATAGTCTACGAAACAGGTATTGTAAACAACCTAATCGTAACAGATATTGCAGTAGTTGACGATGATTTTGCTGAAAAGACAGTTGAAGGCACGACAACCGACAAGAATGAAATCACCATCGAAATGCTGAAAGAATCTCTTGAATTCGAGTTTGGCACAACTTCAGATGCTCCTTGGAACATACAGTCATGGTATGCATATGACCCAAGCCTTTACTATGAGAGCATAGCATATATCCCCACGTCAGAAATCACAGTAGGGAAAGGAGAATCATTCTTCATTGAAATAGCAATTCTTTCTCGTGAAGAGTTGACAGAAGAAGAGTTGATGAATTCATTCATGTGCGAATTCAACGAGCAGTTGCTTGAGATGACAGGCAACATGACCTATAACGGCAAAACACTCGGAATTGAATTCAAAGCATTAGAGGAAGGAGCGTCAGACTTCTCAGTCAGCATATTAAGCGGCAATGCAGGTTGCAAAGTTAATGTTGTGAAAGCAGGCACTTCTGTGGATAACATAGTAGCTGACGCTTCTCTTGCAGAATATGCAGCAGGAATAGTAACAGCAAATGGATGCGAGATTGCAGTCTATGACATCAATGGCAAATTGATGATGTCAGGAAACGACAAAATCGACATAAGAGCCCTCTCATCGGGAGTATATGTAGCAACTGCAATTGACAAGAACGGCAAAAAGAATGCCATCAAGTTTGTGAAATAAGCACTCCCAATATTATGATTTTAAAGCCGTCAGGATAATTCTGACGGCTTTTTTATTGTCCTATTTTTCCTTTTTAATTAAAATCGCACGCCAAAAAAACTTGTAAAATTGTTTTCACTTATGGAGAATTTTTAAACTTTGATTGTTATCAAACGTTCTACAAGTGTAAAAGATTCCATTCTGAGGAAAACACAACTATAAATATATGAAAACGAATCTAACTAAAATTGCAGTCTGCACGCTATTGATTTCAGGTGGCGGACTGGCCTTGACCTCATGCAAGAGCGATGGCAATTCCCAACAACAACAAGTGGCTCCAACTCTCGCAACATTGAAAGTAACAGAAAGCGATGCTGATCTCAACACCAACTATCCGGCGACACTTCACGGCAAGAATGATGTAGAAATCAGGCCTCAAATCTCAGGCTTTCTTACTAAAGTACATGTGCAGGAAGGTCAGAAAGTGGCAGCCGGACAACTTCTCTTTACAATTGATCAGGTACAGCTACAGGCAGCTGTAGATGCAGCAAGAGCAGCAGTGGCAGTGGCCCAAGCAAGCGTAAACACAGCGCAGACCAATGCTGACAACAACAAGATTCTCCTTGATAAAAACATAATCTCAGCTCCAGCCTATCAGACAAGTGTAGACCAACTAAATGCCGCCAAAGCACAGCTTGGACAAGCACAGGCAAATCTCACCTCAGCTCAGAAAAACCTTTCTTATACTCTTGTAAAAGCTCCGGTAGCAGGCGTAGTAGGCACCATCGACAATAAGGAAGGAGCTCTTGTGTCGCCTTCAACACTACTGACAATTCTTTCTGACAATGCAGATATGGAAGCATATTTCTCAATGACAGAAAAAGAGATCCTTACTCTTACCGACAATGGACGCAAAAATATGAAGCAAGTGCTTGACTCTCTTCCGGGGGTGGAATTGAAACTTGCCAATGGCGAAATCTATAGCCAACCGGGAAGAATCGTTTCCATTTCAGGAGTGCTCGATCCTTCTACAGGAAGTGCTACGGTAAAAGCTGCATTCCCGAATCCGGACGGCATGCTCCGAAGCGGCAATACAGGACAGGTGCTTCTACCTCAGATCAACCGTGGAGTCATTACAATTCCTCAGAAAGCCACATTCGAGATACAAGACATGAAATTTGTCTATGTGCTTGGCGATAGCTCCAAGGTGCATCAATCACCAATCCTGATTGACTCCAAAAATGACGGAACAAACTACATAGTCACCAAAGGTCTCAAACCCGGAGACGTAATCGTAATAGAGGGTGTTGGCTCAACAGTGAAAGACGGCATGGTGATCTCACCAAAGAACTAATCGGACGACAATAACAAAAGAGCGAAATGAAACTTGACAGATTTATAAACAAGCCGGTGCTATCGACGGTGATTTCAATCTTCATCGTCATATTTGGTATCCTTGGCCTGACGAGCCTTGCCATCGAACAGTATCCGGATATTGCGCCTCCAACCATATCAGTAAGCACAACCTATACCGGAGCGTCCGCTCAGGCTGTGCTTAACTCAGTGATTGCTCCCCTTGAGGAGCAGATCAACGGCGCAGAAAACATGGACTATATGGTGTCGTCGGCATCTAACAACGGCTCAGCAACAATTCAGGTCTACTTCAAGCAGGGAATGGACCCGGACATGGCAGCCGTAGATGTTCAGAACCGTGTAGCCAAAGCAGCCGCATTCCTCCCCTCAGAAGTAAACCAGGTAGGTGTCATCACACAGAAACGCCAGAGTTCAATGCTTATGGTAATGGCACTCTTTGATGAGACCGACACCTACACCAGTCAGTTTATCGACAACTACATGTCGATAAATATCATACCGGAAATCAAGCGTGTGCCTGGTGTAGGTGAAGCTATGGCATTCGGTGCTGACTACTCCATGCGAATCTGGCTAAAGCCTGACGTAATGGCACAATACGGTCTTATGCCTACCGATATCACCGCTGCACTTGCAGAGCAAAATATTGAGGCTGCTCCCGGTAGCTTCGGTGACCAGGGCAACCAGACATTCCAATATACGATGCGCTACAAGGGTCGCCTCCAGGATGAGTCAGAATTTGAAGACATTGTGATTCGTGCCACTAAGGATGGTGAGATACTACGCCTGGGAGACGTAGCGGAAGTGGAACTTGGAAAACTCAGTTACGGATTTGCCAACCGCGACAACGGCCACCTCGGCTCAGCAGCCATCATCTTCCAATCGGCAGGTTCAAATGCAACCGAAGTAATCAAAAATATCGAAAAACTTCAGGACACTTGGCGCAAAGACTTACCAAAAGGACTCGTGATTGAAACCACTATGAGTGTCAACGACTTCCTCTTTGCTTCAATACACGAGGTAGTAAAGACACTTATCGAGGCATTTATACTTGTGTTCTTGGTGGTATTTATCTTCCTCCAAGATTTCCGCTCAACACTTATCCCGATGATAGCCATCCCGGTGGCACTTATCGGAACGTTCTTCCTCCTCTATATCTTTGGCTTCACCATCAACCTTTTGACCCTCTCAGCACTCGTGCTTGCGATCGCGATTGTGGTCGACGACGCGATAGTCGTGGTGGAGGCAGTGCATGCAAAGCTTGACCAAGGCTACAAATCAGCACGTAAGGCCTCCATCGACGCAATGAGCGAAATCGGCTCAGCCCTCGTGTCAATCACACTTGTGATGATGCTTGTGTTCATCCCGGTATCATTCTTGGGAGGCACATCAGGTATCTTCTACCGCCAGTTTGGTATGACGATGGCTATGGCTATCGGCCTCTCGGCTATCAACGCGCTTACCCTCTCACCGGCACTTTGTGCAATCTTCTTGAAGCCCCACAAAGTGGAAGAAGGGGATGAAGATCCTCTTGGAGGCTACGACGTGGAAAGCCACAAAAAAGAAAAGAAGGAAAAGATGAGCTTCATGAAGAGATTCTTCTACTGGTTTAACGTAGGATTCGACGCTCTTCTTTCCAAATATAAGACTGCCGTAAAATGGTTTATAAACCACAAGATTGTATCCTTTGCCACAGTAGCAGCGTCAATAGGTATCCTCGTATGGCTTATGGACATCACACCTACCGGACTTGTGCCAACTGAAGACACCGGTACGATAATGGGTGCAGTCACAATGCCACCGGCAACCTCACAGGAACGCACCCAGGCAGTCATGGACAAGATGGACTCCATCATCGGAGCGATACCGGAAGTGAAGAGCCGTACCGCCATCACCGGCTACTCCTTCATCGGCGGCCAAGGCAACACCTACGGATCATTCATCATAAAACTAAAGCCATGGGATGAGCGAAAGAAACCGGGACAGTCAGCATCCGGAGTCGTGCAACAGCTATATGCGAAAGCAGCGACGATAAAAGATGCAAACATAATGTTTTTCCAGCCTCCTATGATCTCAGGATACTCTGCCACCAACGGTTTTGAGCTCAAGCTTGAAGATAAGACAGGCGGTTCGCTCGACAATTTCTTTGCTATTTATCAGAAATTTATTGGAGTGCTGAATGCCCAGCCTGAAATACAGATGGCATACTCTACATTTAACCCAACTTTCCCACAGTATCTCGTTGAGATCGACGTGCCGAAAGTGAAACAGGCAGGATTGACACAGAATGCAATCCTTTCGACACTTCAGGGCTACTATGGCGGTATGTATATCTCAAACTTCAACTCTTACGGCAAGCTCTACCGCGTAATGATGCAGGCTTCACCCGACGCTCGTGTGAGCCCGGAGACATTAAAGCAAATCAAGGTGAGAAACGGCAATGAAATGGCACCTATCGACAACTTTGTGCAGCTCAAACGTATCTATGGCCCGGACATCATCAACCGCTTCAATATGTTTACGTCCATACAGGTGACAGGTACTCCGGCAGCCGGATATTCATCAGGCCAGGCTCTTCAGGCAATCGAACGAGTAGCACAGGAAACACTACCTCAAGGTTATTCTTTCGAATATTCAGGTATGAGCCGAGAAGAAGCATCAGGAAGCAGCGGAGGCACCGGCATGATCTTCGTGCTGATTCTCATGTTTGTCTATCTTATCCTCTCCGCCCAGTATGAAAGCTATCTACTGCCATGGGCAGTAATCCTATCAGTGCCGTTTGGACTCATGGGTACTTTCATCTTCGCCCACTTCCGCGACATAGCAAACAATATCTATCTGCAGATTGCGCTCATCATGCTTATAGGTCTTCTTGCCAAGAACGCCATCCTCATTGTAGAGTTTGCGCTTGACCGTCGACGCACCGGCATGAGCATAGTGAAAGCTGCAATCCAAGGAGCTGAAGCACGACTTCGCCCGATCCTCATGACATCGCTCGCCCTCATCATTGGACTTCTGCCACTTATGTATGCAACAGGAGCAGGCGCCAACGGCAACCAGGCTCTCGGAACGGGCGCAGTAGGAGGCATGCTCATCGGTATGATTCTTCAGGTGCTCGTAGTGCCGACGCTCTTCGTAGCTTTCCAAACACTACAGGAGAAGATAACTCCTCCGAAATGGAGCGACAAAGACAACCGCAAGATCAAGAGCGAGCTTGAACAATATTCACTTAACAGAGAATAACGCGATGAACAGAATCATAAAGATATCCTGTATGTCGGCTCTTGCCCTCATGATGAGCAGTTGCCACATATACAATAAATACCAACTGCCTCAAGACAATGCAGTGACAGCCGACTACCGTCAGGCCGTGGAGAATCAAGACTCCACAGGCCTGGCCTACATGGGATGGCGTGAGATATTTACCGACCCTATTCTTCAGGACTACATCGAACAGGCACTTGCCAACAACAACAATCTTGACAATGCCCGGCTTAACGTGGAAATGGCAAGGGCACAACTTCAAGGAGCCAAACTTTCCTATCTGCCCTCGCTTGCCTTCAACCCTAACGGAGGCACTGCTTCATATGGTGGTAGCCATATGAACTGGAGTTATACGCTTCCCTTAGCTGCCAACTGGGAAATTGACGCATTTGGTAAAATCCTCAATCGCAAGCGAGGTGCGAAAGCAAGCGTCGAGCAGATGCAGGCATATGAACAGGCCACCCGCTCTCAGATTATTACAGGAGTGGCTTCTACCTACTATTCACTCGTGCTCTTGCATCAGCAACTCGACTTATCGAAACGCACTGCTGAGATATGGAAAGATCAAGTGGCAACAATGGAACAGCTGAAACAAGCAGGAACTACAACAGAAGCTGCCGTAGTGCAAAGCCGCGCTAACTACTACAATATCCTTTCTTCAATCCCTGACCTTGAGCAGCAGATCACAACGGTGAATAATTCACTATCGGTGCTTCTTAATACCTACCCTGCTGACTGGAAAGTAAGTACGAATCTTGACATAAAGCTTCCAGCAGAGGCTGTTAAGGGAGTTCCAATGAGTTATCTTGCAACGCGCCCTGATGTAGCAGCTGCTGAAAGAGGATTGGCAACGGCATTCTATGCAGTAAGCTCAGCACATGCTAACTTCTATCCGTCGTTAGCCATATCGGCACAAGGAGGATTTACCAATCTTTTGGGCTCGATGATCACTAATCCAGGAAAGTGGTTTATCCAACTCGCCGGCTCACTGACCGCTCCCCTATTCTCGAGAGGTCAGAATATAGCTCAGCTCAAAGTAGCAAAAGCTCAGCAAGAACAAGCCCTCAACAATTTTGAAAACACTGTGATGTCGGCAGCAGCTGATGTCAGCGATGCCCTTGTGAAGATTGACAAAAGCACTGAAAAGAAACGTCTGGTAGACCTACAGGTAAATGAACTTGAAAAATCGGTAGACTACACTAATGAACTCTTCATACTTAATCATCAGACGAGCTATCTCGAAGTGCTGACAGCAAGAAGCAGCCTGCTTCAAGCTCAGCTGGCAAGTTTGAGCAGCGCTTATGCACGCACGGCGGCACTAATCAGCCTGTATCAGGCTGTCGGAGGCGGACGATAAATAACCTTAAAATACCAAAGACTCATGAACAATATATCACCACTTGCATTCGTGCATCCAGAAGCAAAACTTGGGGATAACATTATGGTGGGCGCTTTTGTCTACATTGACAGAAACGTTGAGATAGGCGACAACTGCTTCATTCATTCCCATACGAGCATTCTTTCGGGAGCCAAGATCGGAAATAACGTCAGAATCTACGAAGGCAGCATTATAGCCGCTACCCCACAAGACTTCCGCTGGAAGGGGGAAGAATCATATGTGGAAATTGGAGACAATGCACGAATCCGCGAACATGTGATCATCAACCGCAGCATCCACGAAGGCAAAGCAACTAAGATCGGAGAAGGGACTTGCATCATGGCACAAAGCCATGTAGGGCACGACACAACCATCGGCAACAAGTGCGTTCTCGGCAACGGAGTGAAAATAGCAGGAGACTGCAAGATTGGAGATTGCTGCATCTTCTCTTCTGGAGCGCTCGTGCATGAAGGTTATGAAGTTGGAGACTATGTACTGGTGAAAGGCGGATGTCGCGTGACAGGCAATGTTCCTCCTTATGTAGTGATGGCACATAACCCAATCTCTTACTTCGGAGTCAACTCCTTCATTTTGGGTAGAGCCGGATTGGGAGACGAAAAGATAGACGACATAGCAAAGTGCTATCGACACATCTATCAGTCGCACATCGCCCTGCACCATGCTTGCAAAAGAATCAAAGAAGATGTAGACGACAGTAAGGAGAGAGAGAACATCTTGTCGTTCTTAAAACGCCATAACTACGACATAGCAGCCAAACAAAATTTTGAGGACTTTGAGTAAAATTCAAGGACAAAGTTTTAAAAATAAAAGAACAAGTTTTAAGATGAATCTATTTAAACATCAATAAGAAGAAGAGCGAAGATTTTTAGAGTCTTCGCTTTTTTTTCGTGAAAAACTTGCAGATTAATTCAAAAATGACTAATTTTGAAAACTTAAAAACAAACAACGATAACGAATCATGGAAATAGATGGTAAAATAATCCTTGACCTTGGGATGCAGTCAGGCATGTCGAAGGCAGGACGCGAATGGAAGAAAAAGGAATGGGTGCTTGAAACCTTCGGACAGTTTCCACGCAAAGTGAAATTTCACGTATTCGGCGATAAAGCTGACACAATGAATATAGAAGTAGGCAACTCCTATACCTTATCAGTCGACCTCGAAAGCCGTGAATTCAACGACCGCTGGTATACAGACGTAAACTGCTATGCCGTGCGTCCCTATGTGCCCGGAGGTATGCCGCAGGGAGGTTATCCACAACAAGGTTATCCACAGCAAGGCGGCTATCCGCAACAGCAACCCTATGCTCCTCAACAGCCCTATGCACCGCAACAGCCTTACGCACCACAGCAACCCTATGCGCCACAAGGCGCACCGCAAGCTGCACCGCAACCATTTGGAAGCGATGCATTCCCACCGGCACCAACACCCCGGGGGTATGATACCGGTGACTCCACAGACGACTTACCATTCTAAAAACAGAATAAAAACCCTGCAAAAGCAGGGTTTTTGCTTTTATATGCGAAAAAAGTAGGATATTGAGAATTTTTTTTGTAACTTTGGAACTTCATTCTTGTCTAATAAGTAATCTTCAGAAAATAACATGGCTAAGTATGCTTGACTTTTACCAGATTATTTTTTACGATTACTAAGGCAAAGGAGGATGCAATATAAGAATTTAATCCTTCGTTATTTATAAAGTATCATTAAATATCAACGACAATAACAAAAACGATAACATATGTTTAAGAAACTTCTATTTTCTGCATTCTTTATTGCAGGCGCATTGGCTTCCTACGCCGCCCTGCCCCAGGTGCAGCTGCGCGACATGCACGGCAACTCAGTAGACACTTCAACACTGAATAACGACGGCAAACCATTCGTGATTGATTTTTGGGCCACTTGGTGCAAGCCTTGTGTGCGTGAACTCAAAGCCATAGCCGACGTTTACGATGAATGGGTAGAAGAAACCGGAGTTAAAATCTATGCTGTAAGTCTTGATGAGGCACAGAATGAACAACGCGTGAAACCCTTCGTAGAAAACAAAGGTTGGGAATATGAAGTTCTCCTTGATCCTAATGGAGATTTAAAGCGTCAGCTTGGAGTAAGCGATCCTCCTCACGTATTTGTAGTAGATGGAGAAGGAAATATCGTATGGAACCATCAGGGCTATGTAGACGGCGCAGAAGAGGAAATAATTGAAGCCGTTAAAAAAGCGATGAAATAACATTACACAGCAACAGGCTTCAATAAACCTAACTGAAAAATGAAAAGATTATTCTTTCCATTATGCACATTGCTAATCGGAACAGCTACGTCGTTTGCTGAAACCAATGCAGAGACTATAGCTGAAACAGAGGAGCAATATACAAACACATATGTGGAAGGGGACACAAAGCTTCCATCTACATATGTGGAAGGCACAAAAAAGCTTTCTTCGACCTTCCTCTACGACCCTTCAGATAAGAAGGAAAACAATTCATGGTGGAGTAAAATCCGAGCCAATGGATCGATTCAGTCAGAATTTCTAATTCCATACGATATAAAGGGAAACAAGACCGATGAAACGGTAAAGGATGTGCTCAACAACACTTATTTCGATCTTACCGTCAATGCTCCTTATGTATCAGTAGGAGCCCGCTTTGAATGGGCAAAATGGCCTCTCCCCGGATATGAAAAAGGCTTTGGAGGCTGGGGCGTACCATATATATGGGCTACAGGAGGATATAAGTGCTGGCAAGCAACTGTAGGAGATTTCTATGAGCAATTTGGATCAGGACTTATTCTGCGTATCTACCAAGAAAGGTCGCTTGGAGTAGACAATGCAATTCGTGGCGGCAGACTCAAGCTGAACGTTGCCCCGGGTGTACATTTGACTGCTCTTGGAGGCAAGCAACGCTGCTATTGGGAATGGAATTCATCGTGGCTTTGGGGTGCAGATGCCGAATGGAGCTTAAATGAGACATTCAAAGATAAATTCAAAAGGAACACCGGTGTGACATTTGGTTTCTCTTATGTTGGCAAACACGATAAGCAGGAACAGCATATGGAGACTCCGTCAACCAGTCTGATACCTAATCCGGAACCAGGATATGATTATTATCTTAATTTCCCGGAAAATATCGCAGCTTTTGACGGACGCATAAAGGTGCGTGCCAATGATTTTAACTTCCTCTTTGAATACGCAACCAAGAACAACGATCCGAATTCATTCAACAACTATACCTATCGTCGCGGGGAAGCATTCCTCCTTTCAGGAACATATTCGAAGAATGGATTTTCTGCGCTTTTGCAGGCAAAGAGAAGCGACAACATGGATTTCCGTTCTAAAAGAGTGATCGATCCGAGTAAAGAGATGCTCACATCGACCATCAACCATCTTCCCGCTTTCACATTGACTCAGACTTTTGCGCTTGCCGCAATGTATCCTTACGCCACCCAAGCTGATGGAGAATGGGCATTCCAAGCTGATTTGAGATACCTTTTCAAGAAGAAGACCCCACTCGGAGGGAAATATGGCACAAATGTCAGACTGAGTGCAAGTTATATTTCAGGCTTAGACTATAATAAACCAGCCGGAATGACCTCCACCGACCCTGATCCGGGCACAAATCAATTCGGTTCTCCATTCTGGAAGATTGGCTCTCTTTATTATGCCGACTTAAATTTTGAGCTTAATAAGAAGCTATCGCGCAAATACCAGATGACATTCTTCTATATGTTCCAAAAATACAACCAGACTATTGTAGAAGGCCATGGAGGAATGGTCACAAGCAATATTTTCATCTATGAAGGGCAATGGAAGATGGCAAAGAAAGCTCAGTTGCGTTTTGAAGCCCAATACCTCAACACAAAACAAGATAAAGGGGATTGGGTAGCTGCATTGGCTGAGGTTTCGTTTGCACCTCACTGGATGGTGACTCTCACCGACACATGGAACACCACCCATAATGACAATTACTATTCTTTCTTAGTGACCTATAACCTCAAATCAAATCGCTTCACATTTGGATACGGCCGCGTTAGAGCAGGCTTCAACTGTTCAGGTGGTGTCTGCCGATGGGTGCCTGAGACCAAAGGTTTCAATTTAACTTATAACTATACTTTCTGATGAAAGCTACATACCTTACAATTGGACTGTGTTTGCTTGCAGGATTAGCGACAAGTTGCGACAATATTTCTGAAGACGACAGGTATATAAAGGTTGAAAAGCCCACGGTAGACAATCCGCGCAATCTTCTGATAATGGAATTTACCGGAAATAAATGTACCAATTGCCCGAATGGAGCAGCTGAAGTAGAAAAGATCAAAAAGAAAGAGGCTCCGGGGAGAGTTATTTCCGTAGGCCTCCATCCTGCCGGCTCACCTTTTACCGAACCAATGCCAGCCCAAAATCCTACTCCTCATATACAGGATTTCCGTTGCGAGTTGGCTACCGCATGGTTTAACTACTACAAACCCGGCAATGCGTTTCCGACAGCTATTTTCAATGGAGTAGAGAGCTCCATTTCAGGATCTATCGGAGACTGGTTGCAGAAAGCTTCTGAAGCATTGAAAATTCCGGCTAAAATGTTAGTTTCCGCTACATGTCAATATGATGATTCTTCACGAGAAATCACACTTGACTATGATGTGGATTTTGGTAATACCATCACCTCCAAACTATGCATCACAATGTGGATAGTTGAAAACCACATAATTGGCACACAAATAGACAATGGTAAAACAGTGCTTGATTATGAACACAACCATGTGCTACGAGGCTCTATGAATGGGATATGGGGAGAGGCAATCGGAGATCGATTCGACTCAGACAGCGAGGTGACAGGAAGAGTATCTTACACGCTTCCTGAAGACTGGGTTGCTGAAAATTGCGATATTGTCGTGTTTGTATTCAAGGATGACAATAAGGAAGTGGAGCAAGCAACGTCCATCCCTGTAATTGAGAATTGAGAATTTTGAATTTTGAATTTAGAATAAATTTATATGAGACGACTTACTCTTTCTTTATTCGCCTCTCTCTATGCAATTATTTTGAGCGTAGTTGGATTCGCGGCGGATGCTGTGAAATGGGATATAAAGCTTGTGGGAGACGGGACTGATTCCCCGTCAGTAGTAGCAACTGCTACTATCGAAGCGGGCTATCATTTATACTCTATCGACAATCCTGCCGGAGGCTCAAATCCTCTCGTTTTCTATTTCGACACAAAAGGATGCGAGACCGTAGGTACCCCAACGGCCGACCATCCATATACAAAGGAATTTGATGACACCTTTGAAGTAGACCAACATTTTTACTCGAATAAAGTGACTTTCACTCAGAAGCTCAAACCTACTGCTGCAAGTTATTCAGTCGATGTAGAAATTAAAGGGCAAGCTTGCAATGATTCCGGATGTACGCAGGTATTTGGAGCTAAAAGTCTTTCTGGCAAGGCACCAGCTGCTGTCGCAAGTGAACTTCCAGAGAAAAAAGCAGAGGTAGAAGAGGCTCCTACGGAAGAAAAGGCTGAAGCCATTGCAGAAGCTGTTGATTCTCTTCATAAGGCAGACGGACCTCTTATGCCCGGAGCTCTGAGTCAGGGAGATGTGACGAAAGCCGGATGGTGGACTAATGTGGAGGCTGAACTCCGAGCATTTGAAGAAGATGCACCAGAAGCCACGAGCAGTCTTCTATATATCTTCATTGCGGGCTTCTTGGGAGGTCTTATAGCACTTGTGACTCCATGCGTTTGGCCAATGATTCCTATGACAGTCTCCTTTTTCTTGAAACAAAACAAAAAGAGTCGTCGCAAGGCAATCGGAGCAGCAGCCACCTACGGAGGATCAATAATTGTGATATATGTAGTGCTCGGACTTGCAGTAACAATAATTTTTGGAGCCTCAGCATTAAATAATCTCGCTACAAATGCAATCTTCAACATCATTTTCTTCCTACTCTTAGTAGTCTTTGCCATCTCTTTCATGGGTGGTTTCGAATTAACCCTTCCGTCAAGCTGGACCAACAAGATGGACTCCAAGGTAGATGCAACTACCGGAATGCTATCCATTTTCTTCATGGCATTTACACTGGTGCTTGTATCATTCAGCTGTACCGGACCAATAATCGGAACATTACTCGTAGAAGCTGCGTCTACAAGCAATTTCGTATCGCCGGCAGTAGGAATGTTTGGATTTGCGCTTGCACTTGCCCTCCCCTTCACACTCTTTGCCATGTTCCCAACAATGCTCAATAGTATGCCAAAGAGCGGCGGCTGGATGAACACGGTAAAAGTAGTGCTTGGATTTCTTGAACTGGCGCTCGCTCTCAAATTTCTATCAGTTGCCGACCTTGCATATGGATGGAGAATCCTTGACCGCGAGGTATTCGTCAGCCTATGGATCGTGATATTCGCACTGCTTGGTGTCTACCTGCTTGGCAAAATCACCTTCCCGCACGATGACAAGGTAGAGAAAACCGGAGTAACACGCTTTATGCTTGCTTGCATTTCATTCGCATTTGCCATCTACATGTTGCCAGGACTTTGGGGTGCACCACTGAAGGCTATCAGTGCTTTCGCGCCTCCTACATATACTCAAGACTTCTCACTCTATGAAGGAGACGTCCACGCAGTAGTGGATGATTATGAAGAAGGCATGGAACTCGGACGCAAACTTGGGAAACCTGTCATGCTCGACTTTTCAGGCTACGGCTGCGTAAACTGCCGCAAGATGGAGGCAGCCGTATGGACAGATCCTGACATCAAGGCTACTATTGACAACGATTATGTGCTCGTCACTCTGATGGTAGATGAGAAAAAAGCACTTCCAGAACCTATAAAGGTAACAGAAAAAGATGGGACACAGCGTACTCTCCGCACTTATGGCGATAAATGGAGCTATCTTCAGAGATCAAAATTTGGTGCTAATGCCCAGCCTTTCCATGTATTGGTAGACAATGACGGCAATCCTCTTGCCCCGGCATTTGTATATGAAGAAGATATCCCAGGCTATAAGAGATTCTTGAAGCAGGGACTTGACAACTACAGTAAGAAATAATGCATAATTCATAATAATTGTGAGGAGGACAAAGACTATAATATTATTATTTGGGGCGGCTTGCGCAACGGCGCAGGCCGCTTCTGCAACGCAAGAAATTAAGAAGACCACACCTGAATATAAAAGATATCTTGAGCTTGCCGATTCAGCACAATTCTTCATCGGCAAAGAGGATTGGAGCGAAGCTGCACGATGCACACGTGAGGCTTTACGCCTTGAGCCGGCAAATATCGGGAATGTGATGCTCTTCAATAATCTTGGACTTGCTTCCGGAATGGAAGGCAAGATTGGCGAGGCTATGGAATGCTTTGAAATAGCACTATCAAGAGCTCCCAGAAGCATCCCGGTGCTAACCTCAAAAGCTAAAATACAAATAAAAGCATCTGACACTCTAGGAGCAATGGAGACTCTCAACACGATACTATCGATCGACAGTCTTGCAGAATGGCCTATGCAGACAAGAGGCTTACTAAGAATGAGAGAAGCTGACTATAAAGGAGCCTACAAGGATTTTTCGTGTCTTGCAAAGCATTTTCCCAACAACACATGGGGCCCCGGAGGGCTTGCCAAATGCATGGAAATGCAGGGATATCTGTCGGAAGCTGCCGGATATTACGCTGATGCAATAAAACGAACACTACCTGATGATGAGGATAGAGTTGAGTTTCAATTAGGCCTGATCGAAAATCTTGGACATACGGGAAAACTAACAGAAGCTCTCGAGACTGCCAAAGAAGCCATCGAAGAGCATCCACACGACGGACGCTTGTATCTTCTGAGAGGCTGGATCAAGAAGCTCCTACTTATCTACAGGGAAGCGGAGAGTGATAAAAAACTTGCCATTGACTACGGTGTTGATTTACAAATCGTTGAACGTTTCTTTCCCAAAAATCAATGAAAAAGATATTGACAACCCTTTCCGACATCAGAATTTTTTATTAATTTTGCACCCGTAAATGATTATTTAAACAACGATGGACATACTTCCTCTTCATATTGAATATTTGCTTTCGCGCCATGATTGCGTCATAGTGCCAGGTCTTGGAGCTTTCATAGCCACCGAAACCGAAGCATATATCAATTATGAAAGTGGAGTCATTACTCCTCGCCGACGTGAAATAAGCTTCAACAGCAGCGTTGTGACAGATGATGGACTCCTCACCCACTCCATTGCAAGGCTTGAACGTCTTTCTTATGAGGATGCTCGACGCACTGTAGCCAACCTTATAGAGAGAATGACGGCAGACTTGAACAATGAGGGGGAAACGTCGATCGGAATGGTAGGGCGCCTAATAAAGGATTCTGACGGTCTAATCAGTTTCCAACCGAGGCTATCAACGGCTTTTTCTGATATCCTTCCTGAAATAAAGCTTGAGAAAAGGATATCGCAAGGCATACTTGATGCTACTTCTAATGGCATACAAGAAGAAGAAGAAAAGACGGAGGCTCCGGATGAAAACATACGCATTATTAAAGTGCCTGCCGACAGATATGTATTTACGATCAGCAAACGCGCAGTGCATGCAGCTGCCATGCTTATAACAATCTTGACAATCGGACTCTCCCTTATGATTCCAATCAACCATGACAATGAGCAGAAAGCATCAGTGATATCGATTGAAGAATTCTTCCATCACAAGGTCAATGTTGATATTTTGAAATCGTCAAACACTTTAGACTCAAAAATGGGAATCAGCGACTCGATAGCCTCAAAAGAGCCATCTATAGCACTTTAACGAGGAAATTAACGATAGTCAGAATTTAGAAATAAAAAAACCTCATAAAAAATTTGCACAGTTAAGAAAAAAGTATTAACTTTGCATCGCAAAAACGGGGG
>CAZGGB010000043.1:0-22885 GCA_964525115.1 uncultured Sangeribacter sp.
CTTGACAATCCTCTTGTTCTAAATCGGGGAGATTTTTCAATAAAATAACTATAAACACTGATATCATATGAAAGTCACGTATATGGCGATATCTCTTGGCTTGATGCTTTGCGCATGTAGCTCCGGGAAAAAGACGAAAGAGTCTGAAGTAATAAAAGAGACACCCGCAACCTCACTTATCCAACTTCTTGATTCTACCTCATCCGAAGGGAAAATCTTCTTTGGACATCATGACGATACGGCATATGGCCACGACTGGAAATATCAGCCCGGCAAATCTGACGTAAAGGACGTAACGGGCGAATATCCAGGACTTATGAACTGGGACCTCGGCATGATCGAACTTGACTCAGCGCGCAACCTCGACGGTGTGCCATTTAAGTTCATCTCTGAGGAAATAGTAGCTCAAAATGCACGTGGAGGCATCAACGCTATCAGCTGGCATCTTCGCAATCCACTTAGCGGAGGAGACTCTTGGGACGTTTCAGCATCCCCACTTCAGCAGCTCCAGGAAAACTCGGCTCTTGCCGACACACTTGATCTTTGGATCGGCAAAGCTGCCGATTTCATTGCATCGCTCCGTGATGCGGAAGGAAACCGAATTCCGGTTATCTTCCGTCCTTGGCATGAGAACACCGGCACATGGTTCTGGTGGGGCGCAGGAAATTCCACACCTGAACAATATAAAGACCTTTGGAAACGAACTCGCCGAATATTTGACGAAAAGGGAATCGACAACGTAGTGTGGGTTTATTCTCCCGATCGCGTCCCCACTCCCGAACAGTATTTCGTGACCTATCCAGGAGATGAATATGTCGACATCCTTGGCAGCGACATTTATCATTTCGGAGGAGCAGATAACGTAGACCAATATCGACAATCAGTAAGCGGATTGCTCCCATATGTAGCTGAAGAGGCCGCAAAGAGAGGAAAGTTAGTAGCTTTTTCTGAGACAGGCCTCGAAAGCGTAGTCATGGACAATTGGTTTACAGAAGTACTCCTTCCCCTTGTCAGCGACATTCCGGTGGCATATGTATGCGTTTGGCGCAATGCAAATCAAGAAGAAAAGCCGATGCATTACTTCGCTCCATATCCGGGGCATCCGGCAGCCGCTGACTTCAAGAAATTTCATGATAATCCCAAAACCATCTTCGTGAGTGAATAATCAAATTATTAACAAACTATCATAATTGCATTTTCAATTGACGGCAATGACATTTAATTATGCATTATGAATTATGCATTAGTACTAAAGAATTATGGACATCTTTGAATATCGCAAGAACCTCATTTTAGATAGATATAAAAAGCTTATAACCCAACCCAATACTGCAATCGAAGGGAACGGTATCTACGAAAGATACGAAAATCCGGTAGTGACAGCAGAAATGGTGCCTCCATACTGGAAATACGACTTCGACCCTGTCTCAAATCCTTATTTTATGGAGAGAATCGGTTGCAACGCCACGCTGAACTCCGGAGCAATAAAGTGGGGCGACAAATATGTGATTGTAGTTCGTGTCGAAGGCAGCGATCGTAAATCGTTTTTTGCAGTTGCAGAGAGTCCTACAGGTGTAGACAACTTCGTATTTTGGCCACATCCAATCACTCTCCCAGATACTGACAACCCGGCTACAAACGTCTATGACATGCGCCTGACTCGCCATGAAGACGGATGGATCTACGGCCTTTTCTGCGTAGAGCGCCATGATGACTCCAAGCCCGGCGACCTCTCAGCAGCTACAGCTGCTTGCGGCATAGCCCGCACCCACGACCTTATCAACTGGGAGCGACTGCCCGACCTTAAGAGCAAATCGCAACAGCGCAATGTAGTGCTGCATCCGGAATTTGTAGACGGCAAATATGCCCTATACACCCGTCCGCAAGATGGATTCATCGATACAGGAAGCGGTGGTGGAATCGGATGGGCACTCATCGACGATATCTGCCACGCCGAAATTAAGGAGGAAATCATCATCGATCCCCGCTATTACCATACTATCAAGGAAGTGAAAAACGGAGAAGGTCCCCACCCTATAAAGACCGACCGCGGTTGGCTCCACCTTGCTCATGGAGTAAGGGCTTGCGCATCCGGACTGCGATATGTGCTTTATATGTACATGACAGCTCTCGACGAGCCCTGGAAAAAGATTGCTTCCCCCGGAGGATACTTCATGGCTCCCGTCGGCGAGGAATACATCGGAGATGTGATGAACGTACTCTTTGCCAATGGCTGGATTGCTGATGAAGATGGTAAGGTATTCATCTATTATGCGTCTTCCGACACTCGCATGCATGTGGCAACATCCACAATCGACCGCTTAGTAGACTATTGCTTCAATACTCCGCAAGACGGGCTCACCACAACCGAATCGGTCAAGACTCTCAACCGTCTGATCGACAAAAATCTTGCCCTTGGCATCTAAAAAGGAGGAGTTATGGCAAGTATTTCAGAAAAAATAGGCTATGCCCTTGGCGACGCTGCCTCAGGAGGCATCGTATGGAAGATAATGTCCATAGCCTTCCCGTTCTTCTTCACCAATGCCTTTGGGCTCTCGCTTGAGGATGCCGCTCTGCTCATGCTTATTGCGCGTCTATTCGATGTGGTGACCGACCCTATCATGGGCAGTCTCGCCGACCGCACTCAAAGCCGATTCGGCACATATCGTCCTTGGCTTATCTACGGAGCCATTCCCTTTGGCATCGTATTCGCACTGCTGCTCTATACACCGGACTTCGGTCCGGATGGGAAACGCGTATATGCCTATGCACTCTATCTCCTCATGATGGTAATGTATACGGCTGTCAATGTTCCATATGGTTCGCTACTCGGGGTTATGACAGAAAATGACCATGAGAAAAATCAATTCTCTGCCTACCGCATGGTGGGAGCATATGCAATGGGATTCATCACATTGCTTTCTTTCCCCTACATCCAGAAGATGATCGGTGGTAATGAAAACGACCCTGCCGTGTTGGCTCATCAATATGCCATCATCGGTGTGATTTTCGGCATCTTAGCCGCAATTATGACTCTTGCTTGCGGACTTATGACAAAGGAACGCCTGAAACCGGTCCGCGCTGAGAATTTCAGCTTCAAGCAGTTTGGCGATCTTTTCCGCAATAAGCCATGGGTGTGTATGACTACGATCAGCGTTCTGACCAACTTCTTTAATGGTTTCCGCTACGCAGTGGTGGCATATATGTTCGACTATTGTCTTGACGGAGAAGTGACATTGGGAAGTTTCATCATCAACTATACCGTCTTTATGGCATTCGGAGAAATCACCTGTATGATTTTTGGAGGCATCTCGCCAGCCTTCACAAAATGGGTGGGATCGAAACGCGGTGCTTTCACTTGGGCAGCTGTAATTTGCTTTGTCACCTCCGTGATTTTCTTCTTCATCCCGATGAATACCTCGTTTATATGGCTGATGATCGCCGTTTCGGTTCTTACATCTGTAGGAGTCGGCATATACTCACCCCTGCTCTGGTCAATGTACGCAGACGTTGCTGACTATGCCACCCAGAAGAACGGAGTATCCTCAACTGGTCTGATTTTCTCATCAGGCACTATGGCTCAGAAATTCGGAAGTGCAATTTCAGGATCCCTTATTGCCCTGCTGCTTGGATTGGCAGGAGCTACAATGATTGAAATCGATGGTACCACCACTATCAATCCTGCATCTATCACTGAGTCGGTGCGCACCATGATCTGGGCTCTATTCTCTCTGTTCCCGGCTGCTATCGCTGTCATTATGGGTTTGATGACATATTTCTTCCCGATCAAGAAGTAATGAAGTTGAATTTTGAATATTTGACGATGAAGAAAAGATTTAAGGAGGAGCTAATCTCAAACCTCACTGAAAATATCCTTCCGTACTGGATGGAAAAGATGAAAGACCCGCGAGGTGGATACTATGGGCGTCGCGATGGCAATGACAATCTGGATAAAGATGCTCCTAAGGGAGCGATTCTTCAAGCTCGTATTCTTTGGACATTCTCAGCAGCCTACAACGCACTTGGCAATCCGGAATATCTTGCAGAAGCTCAACACGCATATGAGTTTATACGCGACCATTTCATCGATGAAAAAAATGGAGGAGCTTTCTGGAGCGTCACTGCCGATGGAAAACCTCTTGACACTAAGAAGCAGTTTTATGCGATTGCATTCATAATATATGGGCTATCTGAATACTATATAGCTTCAGGCGATACGAATGCGCTTCAGACAGCTTTCCAGCTGTTTGAATCCATCGAAACGCATGCCCGGGATAGAGAAAAGGATGGCTACATTGAAGCTGCCACATTCGATTGGCATCCGATAGAGGATATGCGTCTCAGTGAGCGCGATGCGAATGCCTCTAAGACGATGAACACTCATCTTCATATCATTGAGGGCTACACCAATCTGCTCCGGGCTTTGCGCACCGCAAAGGCGCATGGTGTGGAATGGGTGTCTGATTCAAAGATAGAGAAGGTGACTGAGGCAACTGTATATTTGCTTCGTATATTCCTTGACCGCATAGAAAATCCTGAGACTCATCATCTCACTCTTTTCTTCGATGATGATTGGAACAAATTTGATGATGCAGAATCATATGGCCATGATATTGAAGCATCTTGGCTCTTGCTTGAGACTGCCATGGTGTTAGGTGACGACAGACTCATAGCCGAGACATTAGAACATACCTACCATATTGCCCTGGCTGCACTAAAAGGGCGTAAGGAAGATGGAAGTATGGTGTATGAACTCCATGCAGACGGCAAGCTTGATGCCGACCGCCATTGGTGGGTGCAAGCAGAAGACGTAATCGGGCAACTCTATCTTGCGCGTTTCCACTGCGATTCGGATGCTGAAGCCGAGAGTGTTTATTGGCTTGATTCTGCCTACGAGAGCTGGCGCTACATTGCGGAAAATCTCGTAGATCCGAAGGGAGAATGGTTTTGGTCGATAAAAGCCGACGGCTCGGTCAATCGAGAAGATGACAAAGCCGGCTTCTGGAAATGTCCCTACCATAATTCCCGTATGTGTCTCGAATCAATACATATTCTAAATTCTTTCAATTAACATTTCAGCATGAAAAATATTTTCTTATGTCTATCATGCAGCCTGCTTGCTTTCTCCTTTTCGGCAGCGGCAGAGACAGTGCATATATCTACTCCGAAGACGTCCTTGGTGCTTGAAGCGTCAAAGGGAGAGCAACCAAAATTCTTATACTACGGCAATTCGCTTTCTTCCGGCGACTTGCAGAATCTAAAAGATGCGGGCACTCCACAATTGAACGCATATCCGGTCTATGGTCTGTGGCCGGCAAACGAAGCTGCATTTGCCGCAGTACACTCCGATGGCAACATGACTCTCGATATGGTGACTGACAATGTTGCTGTAACAAAGAATCCCGACGGAGGAGAGACTACGACAATCACCATTACCGACAAGGTATATCCTTTCTCAATCGATCTCAACTACCGCACTTTCCCCGGTCTTGACGTGATTGAGACATGGACAGAAGCTTCCCATCAGGAGAAAGGGGATGTGAAATTGACACGATTCATGTCGGGCTATCTTCCTATACGACGCAACGATGTCTATGTGTCACAGCTCTACGGCACGTGGGCAAATGAAGGCAGGGTTGAGGAGGCTCCACTTCCTCACGGCGTTAAGATGATCAAAAACAAGGATGGAGGTCGCAACTCTCACACTTCGCATGGCGAGGTGATGATATCGCTTGATGGCAAGGCTAAGGAAAATGATGGACGTGTGATAGGAGCCGCTCTATGCTATGGTGGCAACTACAAGCTGATGTTTGACACCGACGACACCGATTATCATCATTTCTTCGCCGGAATCAATGAAGAAAATTCCTCCTACAATCTGAAGAAAGGTGAGAAATTCACCACTCCTCCTCTTGCTCTCACTTATTCAGAAGACGGACTTGGAGGAGCAAGCCGTAACTTCCACAAATGGGGTCGCGAGCAGCGTCTTGCACATGGCGACACTCCACGCAAGATTTTGCTCAATAGTTGGGAAGGCGTCTATTTCGACATCAACGAGGAAGGGATGCACCAGATGATGACCGACATCGCCAATATGGGTGGTGAACTCTTTGTGATGGACGACGGATGGTTTGGCTCAAAGTATCCACGCAATAATGATTCCACCTCTCTTGGGGATTGGACTGTAGACACCAACAAGCTGCCCGGCGGCATCCAGGGTCTCTGCGATGCAGCAAAGGAACGTGGCATTAAGTTTGGCATATGGATTGAGCCGGAGATGACCAACAGCATTTCCGAGCTCTATGAGAAGCATCCGGAATATGTGATTAAAGCACCAAAACGTGAACCGGTCCTTGGACGTGGAGGCACACAGATGGTTCTTGATCTGGCGAATCCAAAGGTGCAGGATATTGTTTTCAATATCGTCGATACTCTTCTGACGAAATATCCTGAAATCGACTATATCAAGTGGGATGCCAATGCCCCCATAATGAATCATGGCTCACAGTATCTTACAGCCGACAATCAATCGCATCTTTATATAGATTATCACAAAGGTCTGATTGCTGCTTTGGAACGCATACGCGCCAAGTATCCTGACGTGACAATCCAGGCTTGTGCAAGCGGTGGCGGTAGAGCCAACTGGGGCATACTCCCCTATTTCGATGAGTTCTGGGTAAGCGACAATACGGATGCACTCCAACGCATCTACATGCAGTGGGGCACAAGCTATTTCTTCCCGGCTATCACTATGGCTTCTCATATTTCAGCATCTCCCAATCATCAGACTCAACGTATCGTGCCTCTGAAATTCCGCACTGATGTGGCAATGAGCGGGCGTCTTGGTATGGAAATCCAGCCTAAGAATATGACAGAAGAAGAGAAGGAGCAGAGCCGCAAGGCAATCGCTGACTACAAATCTATTAGAGACGTAGTGCAATTTGGCGACCTCTATCGTCTTCTTTCCCCTAATGATGGCAAAGGAGCTGCTTCTCTGATGTATGTGTCTCCCGACAAGAAAGATGGCGTATTCTATTGGTGGAAGATGGAGCAGTTTATGGACCAACATTTACCCCGCATCACAATGGATGGCCTTGACCCCAACAAACTTTACACCGTAACAGAGCTAAACCGAATTGACAACGAACCGCTCCCCTACGAAGGGAAATCTTTTACAGGAGCATTCCTAATGTCAAACGGACTTGAGATGCCCCTCTCCCACAATGTAGACTGGAACAAGCGCAACGACTACGCATCACGCGTACTCAAGCTGACAGCCAAATAAAAAAGAAAAACCTGATCCTCTATAAAGTATAATGGAAACACAATCGAAAGGCGGCCTCTCCCGGGTCGCCTTTTACTTATTCGCTATCCGCATCATTTCTCCCGTCTTTTCAAACGAGTATCCAGGGGTCGCAGGCAACTCTTCCGTCGAAGCTCTGCATCATATGGCAAATGATATATGGTCTATTCATAATCGGTTATTTTATTTTCAGTCCTGACAACCAGTTGTTGACACTCTTTTGTGCAGAAGCCTGATTTTCCTGAGCCACTTTACCTTGAATGGCATGTATTGAAACTCTGCGCCTCTGCGGCCTCTGCGTGAGATTTTAAGTACTTGCGAAAGTTGAGTTAACTATATTATAAAACGAATTAGAGGGTATATATGATTGAACACATACTCTCTAATCATAATACAAATTACTGATTCTGTTGCCTGAAGCCATTTCAGCTAAACTTTTATTCCGGTTTGCGTTTGGCAACCATGACAAAGAAGAGTGTGGCGGCGGACACGACAGTAAGTGTCACAAACGTGGATGTCAGTATATTCCCCAAACCGACGATAGGCGATACCAAACCTCCAAAAGCGAATGATTCTATACTTGTAGTCAAACCCATCTGGACAGCAGAAGCCGAAGTATTGAAAATGGTTGCCATCGACGGAAGAGTCGGAAGGCACATATCCGTCACAAATGGGCCGAATGCAGTTAGCAATCCCAAAAATAAAAATAAAAAGAGATAGTATTTTTTAGTCATGATCTTTAAAGTATCCCCTTTTCTACCCTTTCTTATCTTTAACCATTCTTCTCAATCTTCCAATTCTCGATACAACGGGTTTCAGAGGAGAAGTTGACACCTATGCGGATTATCTGACGGCCATCCATTTGGAATTTACGGTCATACCTCTTTTCCTCTATCTGCTGAAGCGCTTTCTCTGCGCTTCCATCATATTTCAACTCTATCACGTATATGTAGTCTTCTGTCTTGACCGTTATGTCGATGCTTCCATCTGAAGTAGCAGATTCTGCCTCAGTCTCAAGACCTATCAAGTCCATCAATAGGAAGAACGCATTATGGAAGTTGTTCTCATTGTCCATCTTCATCTTGAAGTGTACCCCTGCAAAATATGCCTGCAAGCATTTCATAGCTTTGTCTGCCTCGCCCAATATGAAATACATCACCATGTCAGAAACCAAGCGCTTTGGCTCATCATCTGAATGGCACTTTACATAATAGGGCAACAGGACCTTGAAAAGACCATCTTTCACTTCATTGTTGGGAATCCCAAGTTTATACCTTTTTATCTTTGAGTTATAATCTTTTATAGTAAGATACCCTGTCTGATAAAGCAACGCAAGAGGCTGGGGTGTCAGCAAATCCAGACCCTTTAGATCCTCTTCAGTGCAATAACAATCAAACATCGCCATCAAATCGGCATGCACTCTCTTGAGTGTCTCTGCTATAATAGTTGGCAACCCTGTATCGTTCCAATAATTAGCAATCTTTGAATACCTCATAGCGTTTAGAAGCGACCAAGGATTATATATATCACTACCATATTCCGAAAAACGATACCCATCGTAATTCCTCTTCAGCTCTTGACGCACCAATTCATCACTAATGCCATTTTTCCCAGCAATTTCAGATATACCATTTAGCAGATATTCCAACATCTCTTTTTCCGTAATTCCACAAATATCTGCATACTCATTTGCAAAAGTTATGTCGCTGATATTGTTCAGGTCGGAGAAAACACTCAGTTTGCTGAAACGACTCACCCCTGTCAGGAGCACCAGTCGGAGATATTCCGCACAGCTTTTGAAGTTGGAATATACTGATGCAAGCCTGCTCCTATAATGGTCGATATTCTCCTTGTTGTTGATATTCTTGACAAGAGGCTTGTCATATTCATCAACCAGTATCACTACTTGACGTCCAGTCTTTCTATGAGCTGCCTCTATTATATTTTGAAACCGGGTTGCAAATGAACCTGCTACTTCCGTTACATCGTATTTAGACTCCCATTTCTTGAATGTGTTATCGAATATAATATCAAGAAGGCCTTGCTCTTGATAATCATCTGAATTCAGGTCGAGACGAAGCACAGGGTACTCTTCCCATTCCCAATCCATGGAATCCGCATAAAGACCTTTGAAAAGATCCCGTTTCCCTTCAAAAAAGCATTGAAGAGTAGACAGAAAGAGACTTTTTCCGAAGCGTCTCGGACGCGCCAGAAAGCAATATCTACTTTTCGACTTTATCAAATGCTCTATATACTGCGTTTTGTCGATATAGATATAGTTTTCTTTTCGAAGGGTATTGAAATCCTGCAACCCAATCGGATATCCTGTCATTTCTGCCATATTTTCGTCGCTTTCCTTTTATATAATAACGTTCCCAAAGGCAAAGATAATAAAAATAATGCATACTTTGTCTACTTATAGAAGTAATAATTTGGATGAAAGTTATAAAAACATTATCTTTGCGGTAAAGAAGAGATTTATGGAAGAAAAAAAGGTTAGATATCCCATAGGTCAGCAGGATTTCAAGATTCTGCGCGAACGAGGATTACTTTATATCGACAAGACTGAATACATAAAGAAAATATTGGATGACGGTGCCCAATATTTCTTTTTAGCACGTCCGCGTCGTTTTGGGAAAAGTCTTTTCCTGTCGACCCTCAGGTACTTCTTCGAGGGAAAAAGGGAACTCTTCAAAGGTCTTTACATAGATTCCACCGATTGGGATTGGGAACCGTTCCCTGTGCTTAAGATTGACTTGAACACCGATAAATACGCTGAGACTGGAATGCTCGACGGTGTTCTTGACAATATTTTCAGGGATTGGGAGAAGAAATATGAGATAGAAGTCAAGGACACTGACTATTCCCAGAGATTCAAGACAATCATAAAATCAATCCATGAAAAGACCGGCAAGCAGGTTGTGATTCTCGTGGACGAATACGACAAGCCACTTGTAGGCAACATCAACCAGACCGACAACTTCGAGCATTACCGAACAAAGCTTGCCAGCATCTACTCCAATTTCAAGAGCTCTGCAGAGCATATTAAGCTTGTATTCCTTACCGGAGTAAGCCGATTCAGCAAGCTCAGTGTATTTTCCGACCTTAACAACCTTAAGGACATATCCTTTGCAAACGAATTTGCTGACATCTGCGGCATAACAGAAACTGAACTTCTCCACAATTTTAAATCCGGTATCGGCCAACTTGCATACAAAAGGAATATAAGCTATGAAGATGCTTGCAAGCTGCTCAAAAGCAATTACGATGGGTATCGGTTCGCACCGGAGGGAAGCGATATCTACAATCCATGGTCTGTACTTAACGCCATGGATGAATCAAGAATCGGAGGATTCTGGAATGCTACCGGAACTGCATCAATAGTTGCGGAGGCTCTACATGATGCGGACGTTGACATCAAAAAGACTCTCAATGCCCGTTGGAAATTAGATGATCTCGCCGGCCTTGATTTGCTCAATGCAGACCCAACCGCTCTTCTTTATCAGACTGGATACCTGACTATCGCTGACTATCGACTAAGCTCTGATTCCGTAAGCCTTAAGATACCGAACGAAGAAGTAAGAAGAGGCTTGTTCAACAATTTGCTAAAATTCTATGTCAAAGTCAAGCGTGGCACAACAAGAGGAGTAGTGGCAGATATCATCAATGCCATAGAGGATGGAGAGCCCGAGTTTATGATGAGAAATCTCAAGGCATACTTTGCAGGCATTCCATATGACCTAAAGATTGAAGATGAAAATAATTTCCAGAATGCCATCTATATACTCCTTACGCTAATCGGACTGGATACGAAAGCCGAGGTGCATACATCCGACGGACGAATCGACCTTCAGATCGAGACTCCGGATTTCATCTACATCATTGAGCTTAAATACGATTCCTCTCCCGATCAGGCATTGCGCCAGATAGATGAGAAGGGCTATGCCCTCAAGTATGCCACAGACCCTCGCAAGCTATTCAAGATCGGAGTCAACTTCTCCTCTGAAAAACGCCGTATCGAAGATTGGAAGATCATTCCCTAAACCATAATTACAATGCGATTTAAAGTTAAAATCATATCTGAACTATTACTTATTTCCATAATCATATGGATACTACCTGGTTGCTCCAATCATGCAGAAACATCAGATTCCAATTCTTTCAATCTTCCTCTTGACTCGGCTCTTAATGTTCTGAATACCGAGATGACGAAAGTGCATGATTACCGTCGGAATAAAGAAGAGCGCCTGAAAGCTCTTAAAAATGATCTTCGAGACAGTTCTTCACAGCTTAATTTTAAGGTTGCAAACGAATTATTTGAAGAATATAAAGCTTATCAATCAGACTCAGCGTATAAATACGCTTCTGTGATGAATGAAATTGCAGAAAAAACCAATCTTCCAAAATTGCAAGCAAAGACAAATGTCGCATTTGCCGACTACTTCATCTCCGTAGGATTCTTTAAAGAAGCATCTGAAATGCTCAGCAGAACAGATACCCAACATCTCGACACAGAAGAAAAGTGCTACTTCTACAACCTTTACACCCGACTATATCGCTCTCTTTGCTCCTATGTAGGAGGCGAATCATCTCCTCTTTGGCCTACATACAACGAACTGAATAAGAATTATCTTGATTCCATTCTTGACACAGCCCCCAATGACTCCTATATCTATGCTTACACAAAGATAGACCGAGATCAATTCGACAAAAAAGATGATGTAAAGGCAATAGAAAAACGTAAGGCACTTCTGCAACGCTATGCTATGTCGGAACACGAAAAAGCCATAAATTATTCACGTCTTGCATTTTCAAACCTTGATGCAGGCAGAAGGCAGGATGCAGAATATTACCTTGCCCTATCAGCTATTGCCGACATACATTCCAATACTACAGAAACCACGGCAGCCACAATGCTTGCACATATGCTACATGAGGAGGGACGCAATGATGAAGCATATTCCTACATCAAGATGGCTCTCGACGATGCCACATTTTTCAACACACGGCTGCGCAAATACGAAATAAGTGGTTACATGCCGGCTATTGACAATGCACGCTACAACTGGATAAATGGACAATTATGGCGGCTCGCTGTCATAATAGCATTGATTCTTGGGCTCTTGCTTCTCTCTGTAGTACTTTTCCAACAGTTGAGGAAAAGAAAAAAGTCTTTGGAACTTATAAATTCTGAACTCGACAACAAGACTAAAGAAATCAGCAAAAGCCATCAACAACTTGCCGAAGCAAACAGCCTCCTAAATGAGACCATCTCTCAATTGAAAGAGACCACTGAAATAAAAGACCAATACATAATGCAATCTCTCTATGTAAACACAGCTTTTGTCAATCAAGTAGAAGAGAAATGCAAGGATGTAGTGAAAGCCATAAAGGAAAAGAAATATGACGATCTTAAATTTTTGCCATACAAAATGGGCATCAAGGAAGAGCGTCAACGCATCTACCGCTCTTTCGACGAGGCATTCTTAAAATTATTTCCAAATTACATCGAAGAACTCAACAAGCTCTTCGATGCCGATAACCAAATTGAGATTGTAGATGGCGAGCTTCCGATGGATGTGCGGATTTTTGCATTACTTCGACTTGGCATATCCGATCCGACAGAAGTTGCCAACTATCTAAATCTCTCTACAAAGACAGTCTACGTCTACAAAACTAAGATGAAATCTCGCTCCATTGTGGGCAATAATGACTTTGAAGAGCACATCAAAGCCATTTCTAAGCCATAAAACCAGTTTTATTTTTCTTGTTTTTTAGTTTAATTTTTGCATTAACTCTAATTCATTTTACATCTGATTTTCAAATATATAATATTTAAATTGATTTTAATTCGATTTAAAATGATTGTTTTTGTGTCTGGCAAGTTCTAATTTTGCATTGTCGATTTGACAGAGTTTTCCATAATACTACTCTTTTAAAATCTTACCACAAAAAATTCATTTATGAAAATCGGATTGCAAATGAAAAAGTTTATCCTGTTTCTCCTGATGGCAACGAGTCTCACTATCTCAGCCATCGCACAGACAGTAGAAGTGAAAGGCGTAGTCATTGACGCCTCCACAGAAGAGCCACTAATCGGCGCAACTGTGCAAGTTAAAAACACCAGCATCGGCGATGCTACCAACATCGATGGGGAGTTCACTCTTAAGAATGTAGATCCTAAGTCTACTATTATAGCCAGCTATGTCGGTTATCAGACTCAAGAAGTTAAACTCAACGGTAAAAGCGTAATAGAAATTCGACTGAGCGAAGACTCCAAACTTCTTGATGAAGTGGTAGTGGTTGGCTATGGCACAATGGACAAGAAAGAGGTGACCTCTACCGTAGCACACATCGGATCAGAAGACTTCCTTGCTTCCAGCTCATTAGACCCGACTATGATGATCCAGGGTAAAGTGCCGGGAGTATCAATCACCAACACCGGAGTCGGCGATCCTAATAATCAAGCTTCAATCCAGATCCGAGGCGTCTCGTCGCGTGCTGCAGGCCTTGGTCCACTAATCGTGATCGACGGAGTTCCGGGTGGCAATCTTACCAACCTAAACCCTAACGACATCGCAAGTTTCGATATCCTCAAGGACGGCGCTGCAGCTGCTATATATGGCACACGTGGCTCTAATGGTGTTATTGTAGTGACCACAAAGAAAGGATCACGCGACGGTGCAGTTCATACTTCTTATATCGGAACCGCTACAGCCAATGTGGCAAACCATGAGCTGAAAATGCTTGACGCAGAAAGCTACCGCGCACTAAGAGCCGATGCTGTAAACGGAGTTGACCTTGGAGGAAATGACAACTGGCTGGATGCAGTGACCCGCACAGGCTGGGGCACATCTCACACTGTCAGCATCAGCGGAGGTAATGAAAAGACCAACTACCGCGCCACTGTAGACTACCGCACACAAAATGGCGTAGACAAATATTCAAACCGTGAAGAATTCGGTGGCAGAGCTTCTATCAACCACACAACAAAAGGTGGTCTCTTCAATTTCACTCTTAATGTTGCTCCCCGCGTAATCGAACGCAAAATAGCATCTTGGGATGTATTCCGCAATGCGCTCGAGGCAAACCCGACAACTCCAATTTATGACGAGGTGAATGCCCGCTACACAAGCTTCACTGGCCAGACCGCCGGCTACAACCCGGTGGAAATGATGGCTCTCGAAGACAACAAAGCCACCACCAAACTCCTCGAAACTGATTTCACAGTAAAACTCAACCTTCTCCCCTTGTTTGCTAAAGAGAGCTGGCCATCCCAGACCCTCAATACCCAGGTCACTGTTGCTGACCACGAAGATTCCAACTTCAACTATTGGTTCCGTCCCTCCACATCCACCCAAGCAATCAACAACGGATATGAAGGTGAAGCATCCCGCAGCTACGCAAAGGGTTTCCAGCGCAGTCTTGAATGGCTCGTCAACTATACAGGTTCATTCAATGGCCACAATATCAAGGCAATGGCTGGTTATTCCTATCAATACAGCCAATATTCTGGACTCAACGCTGAAAATAAAGACTTCCCTAACGACGGACTTGGAGCAAATAATCTCGGCTCAGGACAATGGGCAGTGGAAGAAGGTCATGTAGGCTTAGGCACTTATAAAAACGACTGCAAGCTTATTGCATTCTTCGGACGCGTAAGCTATGACTGGAATAGCCGCTATATCATCACAGCATCTCTCCGCCACGAAGGTTCGTCTAAATTCGGAGCTAACCATAAATGGGGTAATTTCCCTGCTGTATCAGCCGGTTGGCGAATCTCTGAAGAATCTTTCATGAGAGACATCACTTGGATCAACGACCTTAAGATCCGTGCCGATTATGGGGAAACGGGCAACCAGGATTTCGGCAACTATATGTCGCTTAACACAATGACAGGATTCGGCTATTATTACTACAATGGAAAATACTATCAAGTATGGGGTCCTGCAAAGAATGTAAATCCCGACCTCCATTGGGAGAAAGCCAAGAACTGGAACATCGGTGTAGACTTCTCAATCCTTGCTAATAAACTCTCCGGTTCACTCAACTACTACACCCGCAATCAGCAAGACCTGCTTGGAGACTATGACGTCTCTGTGCCCCCTTACCTCTTCAGCTCAACATTTGTCAATGTAGGCACAATGCGCAACTCCGGATTTGAGTTCGACCTCAGATGGAATGCAGTAAACACTTCCGATTTCTCATATACAATCGACTTCGTAGGGGCTACGATGGACAATAAGTTTGTCAACTTCAGCAACTCAGAATATGTAGGTCAAGAATACTACGATGTAGTTGGAACGGAAGACCCCTATCCCTTCCATAATCTCCAACGCATCCAGCAAGGGAAACGCCTCGGTAACTTCTATATGTACCGCTACGCCGGCATTGACGAGAAAGGCAACTGGGTTATCTATGACAAGGATGGCAACCTCAAGCTTGCATCAGAGGGAACAGAAGACGACCGTACAGTTGTTGGCAATGGTCTACCGAAATTCACAGCCTCCATGACCCATACTTTCCGCTATAAGAATTTCGATCTCTCACTCTTCTTCCGCGGAGCATTTGGCTACGACATCTTCAACATCCACGATTTCTACTACGGACATCAGAGCTTCAATGGAAACGTAATGGAAAAAGCATACGGGAAATATGACGTGCTCAAAGGAAGTCAGGAAGTGACCGACTATTATCTTGAGAAAGGCGACTATGTGAAGCTTGATGCTCTCACACTCGGATACACCTTCAATCTCAACAAGCGATTCATTGACAATATCCGCCTCACATTCACAGCCAAGAATCTCTTTACAATCACCGGCTACAGCGGAATAGACCCATCATCTTTTCAGACTAATGGACTGACCCCTGGCGCAACCGGCTCACGCAGTTACTATCCATCTTGCCGCCAGTTTATCTTCGGAGCTCAATTCGATTTCTAACCCTCTAAACAGACATTCAATCATGAAATTATATAAATTTGCGCTCGCATGCATTCTTGGCGCAATGACAGCTACAAGCTGCACCAACCTTGATGAGACACTCTACGATCAGGTAGGATCGGAAAACTACTACAATGCCCGCAACGACGTGATCCGTGCAGTATTCCGTCCATTCGAGCATGGATTCTGGAGCATCCAGAGCCGCCACGTGCTCAACGAGCTATCTGCTGACCAACTTATGACTCCTTCACGCGATGGTTGGTGGGACGACGGAGGAGTATGGCGCCGTTATCACTACCATACTTGGACAAATGAAGAGGGCACCATTGAGACCGAATGGAATGGTTGCTACCAAGGAATCATGCAATCAAACTATGTAATCGATGACCTTGAGACTCTTTCAGCATCCAAATTTGGATTCTCCGAAGCAGAATTCAACAACCTGAAAGCCCAGTGCCGCACACTCCGGGCATGGTTTTACATCCGTCTGCTCGATGCATTCCGCAATGTGCCTTTGGCAATCAGCAAAGACGTGAACCTCAATTCAAAAGGGCAAGTAGAGCCGACCGAAATTTTCAATTTCGTAGAGAAAGAGCTTCAAGAATGCGTAGAGCTTTTGGCAACAAAGACTTCTGCAGGAGGCAACGAAATGCAGCAAGCTCAATGGAACAAAGCAGGAGCCGCTGCACTTCTTGTACGCCTTTACCTCAATGCAGAGACATGGATTGGCACCGACCGCTATTCCGACTGCGCAACATGGGCTCAGAGAATTCTCGATGGAGAGTTTGGATCGTATGCCATAGCTGACAGATGGGATGCACCATTCGACTGGGACAATGAGAAATGTGCCGAAATCATCTTTGCTTTCCCGGCAGCCCAGGGCTATACATTCTGGCATTATCAGGGTGACACATACTGGTGGAGCACCCCCTCTCAATTCCGCTACTATATCGGCGACCAGAAAGCAGAAGCCGGCGACCATAACTGCAAATATGCTTGTACTCCAAGCTTCGACCTTTCAGGCAATCTCTACAACTATACTCTCGGAAACACAGTGCAGAAATTCCGCAATTATCCTGAAGATGTTCGCCTCAAGCTTTACCGCAACACCGGCGACAGCCGCCGCGAAGGTCTCTTCATTTTTGGGAAACTTCCTTCTTTGAAAGATGGCGAGGAGTTCGTGACTGACCCATATGGAAATTATGCTCTCGATATCCGCGACGCAGTAGGACACTTTGCAGGCCTTGCTGAAGGGGAATGGCCCGAAGACAAGACCAGCAACCTACAAAGTGGCGACCACAACTCAGGATATCACTTCGCTAAATATCCTTTCTATGCCGACGATGAGCAAGGTCAACTTGAATCAGACTTCGTTGAAATCCGTCTTTCTGAAGTTATATACTCATTGGCGGAGGCAAAATTCCGCAAGGGTAGCAAAGAGGAAGCAGCCCGTCTGCTTAACAGTGTACGCAAGCGTAATTATCCTTCTACTGCCTGGAATTCTTCCCTGTATGCTCCCGAAGGAGAGGTAAACCTCACCGAACAGGAACTGCTTGACGAATGGGGTCGTGAATTCTTCGCTGAGAGCCGCCGTCGTACCGACCTGATACGTTTCGGCAAATTCAACTCCGAAGCTTGGTGGGACAAGACTCCTGATGCCGACACGCACACCGCCCTTTTCCCTATTCCGCGCAAAGCTCTCGACACCAATCATAATTTAGTACAGAATCCAGGCTATTGATTCTGCCTCAATAATAAGTTTGCAATCCAATTTTTTATAACATCCCTCTCTCCTCACTTATTCTTCATCATTATGAAATCTATCAAAGCACTATATACCATTGCAGCCCTTGCTCTAATATCCCTGTCAAGCTGCGACAATGACAAAGACCTTACAGTGGTAGAAATACCCGTCACTCCTTATGAAATACCTGCCCTTTGGCTGGTAGGAAATGCCACCCCTGCAGACTGGAATATCGACGATCCAACACCAATGACCAAAGTTAGCGACAACGTATTCCAATATGTAGGCGTCTTAAATGAAGGTGAGTTCAAGTGCCCTATGGAACCGGGCAACTGGGGAGGAGCATTCATTATGCCAACTATAGGAGGCACCACTATCTCAAGCACCGGAGTGGCAAGCGATGAAATATCTCTGATGCCAAACGGCAATCCCGACAATAAATGGGTGGTGACTGAAGCTGGCAGCTACACTATTCTTATCGACGGCAACAAGCATAAGATCAACGTTTCAAAAAACTAAGCTATGGAAGTCAGATCGATAGTATTCTCAATATTGGGATTGAGTGCTCTTTTAGTGTCGGCAAAGCCACTGGCTGTCTCTTCTCCCGACAATAGTATTTCTCTTAAATTCGACATAGAAAAGGGAGTTCCCCAATATTCTGTAGAACGCAACGGCAAGGCCATCCTCAACCCTTCTCGACTGGGCATTGACATCAAAGATGGTGTTGACTTCAGCGAAGGGTTCTCCGTAGAACGTTTAGTCACAGATTCACATTCCGAGACATGGCGCCCTGTGTGGGGCGAAGAGGCTGAAATCGACAATAATTACAATGAACTTCGTGTGAAGCTTGCTCAGAAAAAGCTTGCTCCGGGCAGGAAACTCGACATAGTGTTCCGCGTATTCAACGACGGTATCGGATTCCGCTATGAATTCCCACGCCAGAAAGATTTGGGGGATTTCACTATCATGGATGAACTTACTGAGTTTGCTTTCGCCGACAATCACACCACATGGTCGATTCCGGCAGAAGGGTATCGCTTCTATGAGGCTCTCTTCCGCGAGTTGCCCCTCGACAGTATGGGCTACGCAAGTACTCCTGTCACTCTCCGGGCATCCGACGGTACTCACATGGCACTTCATCAGGCCAACCTCACCGATTATGCTGCCATGAATGTGGAGGCTACTCCTGGAAGCAATACACTCAGAGCTAAGCTTACTCCTTGGATGAACGGCGACGCTGTATATGTGACTAATATCCGCGTATCTCCTTGGCGCACGCTTATCATCACAGACAATGCCGGAGATATGGCTTTGAGCCGCATCATGCTCAACCTCAATGAGCCTTGTGCCATTGAAAATGCAGAAGAGTTCTGTGTGCCTCAGAGATACATCGGTGTATGGTGGTGCTATCATATGAAGACTGCCACTTGGGAAGCAGGTGATCATCATGGTGCTACAACTGAAAACGTAAAGCGCTATATGGATTTCGCTGCCCGTCATAACTTTGGCGGAGTCTTAGTGGAAGGTTGGAACCACGATTGGGCTACTTGGGATTTCTCTTTCACACGTCCGTATGAAGATTTTGACATAGCTGAAATCAATCGCTACGGCAGAGAGAAAGGAGTTGCTTTAATAGGGCATCATGAAACCGGAGGAAAACTTTCCAACTACGAAAGCCAGATGAAAGATGGCATGCAACTCTATAAAGACAACGGTATGCACTATGTAAAGACCGGATACGTAGGAGATCTTCTTGATGATAAGGAACGTCACAGCAGCCAGTTTGGCGTGCGTCATTATCGCAAAGTGATTGAAACAGCTGCTGCCCACAACCTCGCTATTGACAACCATGAGCCTGTAATGCCCACTGGCCTTCAGCGCACTTATCCTAACCTTATGACTCAAGAAGGAGTACGAGGTCAGGAATGGGATGCATGGTGTCCTGAAGGAGGTAATCCTCCAAGCCATACAGTGACGCTACCCTTCACCCGCGGCTTGGCAGGTCCAATGGATTTCACTCCTGTCACTTTCCGTTTTGAAAATCCTGTGATGCCTCAGACTCACGTCAACACTACCCTTGCAAAACAGCTGGCACTCTTTGTCATTCTATACTCCCCTCTCCAGATGGCTTCTGACGAAATAGAGAACTATGAGGCGAACCCCGGTCCTTTCCAGTTTGTATGCGACTGCCCTACCGATTGGGAAAAGACAGTTTTCCCTGAAGCAGAAATTGGCAAATACATCACCACAGCAAGAAAAGAAAAAGGCGGCGACAATTGGTTTATCGGAAGCGCCACAGGTGATGAGGCTCGTGTAGCAAATATCGACCTCTCCTTCCTCGATCCGGGATGCACTTATCGCGCCACAATCTATCGCGACGGAGAGAACGCCAATTATGACACCGATCCTTATCCCGTGATTATTGAGCAAAAAGATGTCACTTCTGACATGGCTCTTAACATCCCACAGGGAAGGAGTGGAGGATGCGCAATAAAACTTACAAAGTTAGCAAAATAAACACCCCTGCAAAATTGTTATTCTTATATAACTCTAACACCTGAAATTTTGATATGAAATCTATCCTGCTTTCCGGAATTTTCTCTGCCACTGCCCTTATCAGCGTAGGACAGACCGTAGTGCAGACACCTGCATACTCATGGCACGGCGACACTATAACTCAAGGAGTGTTTATGGCAACTGCTCCCTCTGCCACAGAAATAATCTCCACCTACTCTGCTCAGCCCGGCTATTATATGGGCATCGACAAGCAGTGGAAATTGAAAAACGATATAAGTTCTTATCCTCAGCTCACCACACCCAATCGTCTGCATCAGGCTATCTACAACATGGGCCTCGATGAGATGGTGAATGCAGTGGAGCCTGACACAACACTACGCACCGGTAAAGAATGGGCTGGAGTCTGGACACGAGATGTCAGCTACTCAATCCTCCTTTCTATGGCTTATATGCAACCGGAGGCTTCCATGATCTCGCTGATGAAGAAGGTTGACCCACTTGGTCGCATCATCCAGGATACAGGTTCTGGTGGAGCATGGCCTGTTTCTACCGACCGCGAGATATGGTGTGTTGCTGCTTGGGAAGTTTATAAAGTGACTGGCGACAAAAAATGGCTTGAATACATCTATCCCATCATCAAGCGTTCACTCGAGACCGATCGCACTGCTTTCTACGATACTGAATCGGGATTGGTAAGAGGAGAGACTTCCTTTATAGATTGGCGCGAACAGAGCCATCCCCGCTGGATGCAATGTGCCGACATCTACAACACTGAGACTCTCTCAACCTCTGTAGTGCACGCAGAGGCTTGGAAAGTATTGGGAGAAATTGCCACTATCTTAGGGCATAAGGAGGTTGCAAAAGATGCTTTTGCACAGTCGGAAGCAATCTCAAAAGCCATAAATGATTATCTTTGGATGGACGACAAGGGCTACTATGCAATGTATCGCTACGGTCGCGACAATCTGATTACAAATCCTCGGGCCGAGACACTCGGAGAGTCTCTTGCAATAATGTGGGATATAGCTCCTGAAAACAGAGCCAAGACTGTGACTGCCAACAACCCTACAACCCCCTTCGGTGTCGCTACCTTCTACCCTTCTATTGCTGATATTCCTTCTTATCATAATAAATCTCTTTGGCCTTGGGTTGGCGCATGGTGGGGTCTTGCCAATGCAAAAGCGGGCAATGAGGATGGTGTGATGGAAGCTATCGGAAGCGTATTCCGTCCGGCTGCCCTTTTCTGCACCAATAAAGAGAATTTCAATCTCGAAAATGGAGATATCGCTACTGAATTGAATTCCTCTAATATGTTGTGGTGTCTGAGCGGCAATCTCGCGTTGACCCACAAGGTGCTTTTCGGTATCGACTTTGAAAAAGATGGTCTTGCATTCCATCCTTTCGTGCCAAAGGCTCTTGCTGGCACACGCAAGCTCGACGGTTTCAAATATCGCGATGCAGTGCTCGACATTACAGTCAGTGGCTATGGAAATGAAATCAAGTCGTTTAAAGTCAATGGCAAAGAGCAATCTCCTTTTATTCCGGCAAACAAAGCAAAGGGAAATCTGAAGGTAGAGATTGTGATGGCTGACAATGTTATTCCTTCAATCGATGTCAATCACAAGAATCAGGCAAGCGCACCTCTCACTCCTATTGCTTGGCTTGAAGGCACTACTCTCGTATGGAATCCGATCGAATATATCGGGCATTACATCGTAGTCAAGGATGGCAAACCGGTTGCAAAGACAAATGCAACTACCTATGACGCATCTGATCCGGGAGAATATCAGGTGATTGGGGTCTCTGCAGATGGCGTAGAGAGCTTTGCTTCTGAACCACGCTCCACCCGCAAGATGATATATGTTGAAACCGGTAAAGTAAGCAACGACAAGACATCAGAGCTCAATGTTCCTGTCAATGTCACAGAAGAAGGCGACTATTTCATCACTGTCAATTACGCAAACGGCAATGGTCCGGTAAATACTGAGAATAAATGTGCTATCCGCACCTTGACGGTCGATGGCAATAAGGAGGGAATAGTAGTTCTTCCTCATCGTGGACGCGACAATTGGGATGAATACGGCTGGTCAAACTCAGTGAAGGCTCATCTCACTCCCGGCAATCATACTATCGGACTCACATTCCGCCCGGAAAATGAGAATATGAATATTCACACCAACCATGCCGTTATATCAGGTATAAAGCTGGTAAAAGACTAATCTTGGGAATAAGAGCCAATCTCATAAATTCCGCGCTATTAATATTAAAGAGCAAACCCGGGAAATCGAAGTGATTCGACTTTCCGGGTTTACTCTTCCATTATACCTTAATATTTCTAACAATTCATTATGCTTTAACTTTAAGACATCACAAATCGAA
>CAZGGB010000044.1:0-22161 GCA_964525115.1 uncultured Sangeribacter sp.
TTTTAATGATTTGAGTTCCATTCCAACTTGATTTTGAAGCCTCAAAACCAATCATAGCAGTGACATCATGTTTGTCGAGGAAGGTCTGGCTGTAGGTCAGATAATCTTTCTGCATCCAGTAGAAATTATGGTCTTCGCGTTGCATCATTTGGTTGATATCGTTGGAGACAAGTCCGAACTGATAGCGAGGAATAAATGATTTGTTCTGGTTTTGAGAAGCATCAAACGCGTATTCTGCGCGGAATGTGAAATGCTTAAGGAAGTCAATGTTAAGGTAAAAGTTACCATTCACTTTCTGACGAAGCAATTTGTTGTTGGTCATTAGAGCAAGGGCTACAGGATTCCAAGTGGAAGCACCATTCACAGTGTTAGGTCCGGCCCAATTCCCTTCAAAGTCGCGAACCGGAACTGATGGCATCATAGTCATGGCTTGCATGATTACGCCGTCGGATCCATCATTGCGAGTAATGGTCTCATCAGTGCGTGTATAAGCGAGCATACCTCCAATTTTGAGCCATTTGGTGAAATTGTTGTCGATGCTGAATCGGGAGTTGAATCGATTGAAGTCAGAACCAATGATGATACCATTCTGATCCATCCAACCGCCGCTCATTGCGTATACAGTTTTTTCATTGCCTCCAGTTACGCTCACCTGATGGCTTGTCATGAAGGCTGTGCGGAAGATTTCGTCTTGCCAGTCGGTGCCAGCTCCAAGAAGCGACAGATCGCTATATGTTGAATCGAAGTTGTTGCCTACGAGAATCCCTTCATCGCGGAGCTGTTGCTGATATTCCCCATACTGACGGAGATCCATCATGTCAAGTTTCTTTGCCACTTGCTGCCATGCAACGTATCCGTCGTAGGTGATGTTAGTGCGGCCGGCTGAGCCTCTGCGTGTTGTCACAAGAACTACGCCGTTTGCGCCCGCTGCGCCATATATGGCACAAGCTGACGCATCTTTAAGCACGTCAATGCTGACGATATCGGAAGGTGCGATCGATGCAAGTGGATTCACCTTTGTCTGGCCGTTGGTGCCACCCATCCAGTCGAAGCCTCCGATATCGTTTGATCCGCTCATTGGCACGCCGTCGATAACATAAAGTGGCTCATTAGATGAGTTGAGTGAACTGGCACCGCGTATACGTACAGATGTTGCTCCGCCAGGAGCTCCTGAATTTTGTGTGACCTGAACGCCCGCCACCTTGCCCTGAAGCATCTGGTCAGCATTGGTCACGATCGATTGTTTCATCTGAGCCTCGGTAATTGAGCCTACGGCTCCTGTAATGTCAGATTTTCTTTGGGTTCCGTATCCCACAACGACTACTTCATCAAGTAAGTCGGAATTCTCCTTCATAGTGATTTTTACATTGGTCTCTCCCTTAAGAGGGTAAGACTTAGTCTCCATTCCTACATATGAGAAAATTAGAGTAGCATTTGGGTTAGTCACTGAGATGGTGAACTTTCCTTCAATGTCGGTTGCTGTGCCGTTGGAAGATTTTCCTTTTTCCTGCACTGTCACGCCGATCAGCGGATCTCCGGATTCATCTACGACTAATCCTTTCACTGGGACTTGCGCAGCTGCTATAAGCGAAAAGCTCATGACACAAGCTATCAACAAGCCCCTGAGATGTAATTTGACATGTTTCATAAGACATTAGGTGTTATAATTGAATATTTATTATTGTTAGGTTAGTGTGTCATTTTAATGAATATTATACTGAAAATTCATTATGTTGCAAAATTAATACCTATAAGTAGCTCACAAAAATTAAACGATATATGTACAATTATACTCGAAACCAACTTGCATGTATAAATGCGGCTATTTTTGGTCATTCCGGCATTGTCGCTCAGTCGCTTAGCTCGCTAAGCTCCTTCACTCCGCAGCCAGACTGACTCAAAAATATCTCACATTTATATATGCATTAATTTTAATTAGCTACTTATGTATAAGGTAAAAAATATCAAAGCGTTGATTTTTTGATTATGGCTATTGTAGTCGAGTCGGAAGCAAATACAGAATTGAGCCCTTGAGCTTCCTGAGCAGGGTCGCCTGTGTAGTCATCTCCAGGCTGCCAGACTTCATGAGCCGGATTTGCAAGTCCTCCCCATCCCCAGAAGTTGGCACCCTTTATCTTGCCGCCTCCTTTAATTTCTGAGAATACATGATTGTAGTATGTGTCGCGTCCGGTGACAGGTGAACCCTGTGCGATAGCCATACCATCGCGCGGGTAACCAAATTCCTCAAGCACTATTGGCTTAGAGTCTCCGCCTTTGGCTTGCAATGCTTTTCCGAGTGCATCATAATGTGAGTTGATATAGTCGGATGTATTGCGGCAAGCTACGGCTACGCTGTCGGTGACAGTCTCTCCATTTACCCAACTCCAGTTGTAGGGCCAAATGTGGATTGTGGCGTAGTCTACTTCAGGATATGAGTGGATACGTGTCCAAAGGTCCATGTCGTTTTCGCATCCCCATGCACCCTCGCTTCCCGTCGAAACAAGATGGTTAGGGTCGATCTCCTTGATAAGAGAAGCGGTTTCTCCGATCCATTTTGCAAAGCTTTCCTTATTCTCCGGATTGAAGCATCGTGGCTCATTTGCTATCTGCCAAGCCATGATTGCCGGTGATTCTGAATATGGTTTGCCAGTGATGCTGTTCGTACGGCTCACAATGTTTCTTACATGATCGGCAGCAAGTTTTTGTGCTGAATCATTGACTGAGAATTTTGCGGCATATGCCATGTAGGCAGGGTATCCATCAGTAGCAGGGTTCACAGCTTTTCCTTCTCCTGCCCATTCGAGATAAGTTGAGAAACCACCGCTCCATTCCCAAGCATTATTGAGATAGAGAACAGCTTTCATGTTTCTACGTTCAAGTTCATCAAGAAGATAATCGAGACCTCTTAGTATAGTGTCGTTGTAGACTCCTGGGCTTTTCTGAAGCGTAGGGGAAATGTGGGAAGCAAGTCCCTCTTCGCCGTCGCCGCCTACAAGAATTCTGAGATTATTGATGCCGATGCTCTGTAGAGTATCGAGTTCGCGTGCAAGACGTTCGCGATCGCCACCTTGCCCTTCAGATGCAAGAATAGCTCCATACCAGAAGTTGGTGCCTACATATCGGTAGACTGAATCACCGATATGGAATTCGCCATCTTTCACTGTGACGAATTGATCGTTCGCGTCTGAAGCATCTGCTCCTTTCTTGCTGCCAGAGCAGGCTGAGCCCAATATGGTTGCAGTCATCAAGAATGCGCCTAAATATTTTTTATAGTTCATAGTCAAGATATTTGATTCTTTATTGGATGCATTATTTTTACCAATTGTCGGTGCGGAAAGGTATGAGTGGGAGTCCATACATGTCTTTGAGCTGACCGATAGCAAAATTCTTGAAGCAGTAGCGGACGGCCTTGATGTCTTTTACCTTATCGCTTGAGACTGTCACGGTGTATGGCCAGTTCCAGTCTTCAACTGCCTTTGCCGGATAGAACACTTGGTCTTCTCCAGCTACTTCAAATCCGGGGAGATCAGTGTTAGGATTCAAGCCGCCGATGACGTTGTTGAAGGTAAGCACCGCCGTATCCCCTTTCAGTTCTACTGATTTATAAGAGGGGTATACGTTGGGGACACCTTCGATGCCATATGTGCGTGCGGCTGCCATAAATGCGAGACGTTCGCCAATCTCTTTCTTTTTACGGGCGTGGATATCGGGCACTTCATATGGATATACGAGGTCGGTGGTGCATACGATACCGCTGTTTGGCAGTATTTCCGCTGCTTTATGCTGGCATTCACGGAATTTAGCGGCATTATCAGCCTCAGGATTGTCGTAGTTCCAGCCGGGGAGTTCCACAAAGTAGAAAGGAAGTTCTCCCTGGCCCCATTCGTCGCGCCATATTTCCACCATATCTTTCTGATGCTGGGGATATTCATTTTCTCGCCCTACGTTTGACTCCCCTTGATTCCATAGGAATCCCTTTACAGTATAGCCAAGTACAGGCTTGAGCATGGCATTATACATCACGCCGATGCGCTCCCAATTACCCATATCCTTGTTTTTCTCTTCGGCTGCCATGTCCCATCCTTCGTAGGTGTCGAGTTTCCATTTTGGAATCCATCCTTCCACTTTTGAACCGCCGTAGGCGCAATTGATGATTCCAACGGGAACATTGAGCAGGTCGGTCAGCGACTGTGCGAAGAAATAAGCAAGGGCAGAGAATTCACCTGCATTTTTAGGGTTGGATACATTCCATTTTCCCTCCACTTTATCTTGAGGAGTATATGCTTCACGCTTTGGAATATTTGCCATTCTTATGCCCGGATATTTCCCTGAGTAAGCGATGGCTTGGGCTGCCCCTTCTATCGGTTGGATGCCAAATCCGCGCAGAGGCATCTCCATATTAGACTGTCCGGAGCAAAACCAGACTTCTCCGATCAGTACATTATCGATCTTCACAGGTCCATCGTCATCTTTGAATTCAATAGAGTATGGTGTGAATGAAGCTTCCGGGGTAGTGACGGTAAGTTCCCAGCGCCCACTTTTACTGTCAGACTTGGTGGAATAAGTTTTTCCGTTCCATGAAGTAGTAACATCGACCGAAGAACCGGGTTTGCTCCAGCCCCAGAGCTTTGCGTCTGCGTTTTGCTGAAGCACAGCGTTATCACTGATGATGTCGGGGAGTTCTACCTTTGCAGAAACTCCAGCCACAGTCAAAGCCGATAATGTGGCAAATAAGTATTTTGTAAGGTTTGTGTTCATGATAGTATGGGTTATTTTTTCTTTCAAGTGCAAAATTATGAAAAATATCAAAGGTGAAATGATACTATTTTACCCGATACTTACATATGCAGTCTTTTTTATATAAAAAACGCGCAACGCTATATTTTTATTTTGTATATTTGCATCACACAAGTAACATCGATTATGAAACGAATAGCACTTCCCCTTTTGCTGCTGTCGATGACAGCATTTTGCCTGTCGGCTTCCGAGCGGACTCTTTTCAACGACGGATGGATGTTCGCATTTGGCAATGCATCTGATCCAGCCAAGGATTTTGGATGCGGAACAGAGTATTTCAATTATCTCACAAAGGCTAACTCCATACATAATGAGGGTCCTTATTCTCCGAAATTCGATTCCTCTAAATGGGATGCGGAATGGAAGTCGGTCACTTTGCCACATGATTGGGTAGTGGATCTGCCGTTTGCTGAGGAAGCAAGCCATAGCCACGGCTATAAAACTGTAGGATATAAATATCCGGAGACGAGCGTAGGATGGTATAGAAAGACATTTTTTATCCCAGCAGAGGACCTTGGGAAGCATTTCACGTTGCAATTTGATGGGATTTTCCGCGATGCCCGCATATGGGTCAACGGATTCTATCTTGGAAGTGAACCAAGCGGATATGCCACTCAGGTGTATGACATATCGGAATATCTCAATTACGGAGGTGAGAATGTAGTGGCGGTCAGAGCAGACACTACTCTTGAGGAAGGGTGGTTTTATGAAGGAGCCGGTATATATAGGAATGTATGGCTCGATAAGAGTGATCCTCTCCACGTAGCACCGTTTGGCACTTTCGTGTATGCCGACATGACTTATCCCTATGAAGAGATCACTGTCAATGTCGAGACAACTGTTGATAATAAAGGAAATGCGCCGGCAGAGTTCAAAGTGCGAAATCATCTTATAGGTCCGGATGGAAAGAGAACCGAGATGCCTGAATCAGGTGCAGTCACACTCGCCGGGAAGGAGAGTGGAACATCGAAGGCAACTGTAGCTCTCAGCAACCCTACGTTGTGGGACATTGATGCGCCCGCAATGTATCAGGTAGTCACTGAGATTGTGAAGGATGGAAATGTCGTGGATACAAAAGTGACTCGTACGGGTTTCCGCGATGTCAGATTTGATGCTGATAAGGGATTCTTCCTCAATGGACATAACGTGAAGATAAAAGGTGTGAATATGCATCAGGATCATGCAGGAGTTGGCGCTGCAATTCCTGATGCCATGCAGGCTTACCGTCTTAAAGAGCTTAAGAAGTATGGAGTCAACGGCTATCGGTCAAGTCATAATCCTATGTCGCCTGCTATGCTTGAGGCATGCGATACTCTCGGTATATTAGTGATGGAAGAGAACAGACTGACCGGAGTAAACAATTACCATATAGGTCAGCTTAAGCGTATGATAGAGCGTGACCGAAATCATCCATCAGTAGTGGTATGGAGTGTCGGAAACGAGGAGTGGGGCACGGAATGGAATGAATATGGAAGCCGCATATCGGAGTCTATGCGTGAATATGCTCATCGGCTTGACCCTACTCGCCCGATGGCTATGGCCACTTCGGGAGGCCCGACAGTTGTAGTCCCAGTTGATATTGCTGGCTACAACTATGTGCTCCAGAATCCTATCGAGGAGCATAGGAAGAATTATCCTGATAGAAAGGCATTAGGAACTGAAGAGACTACCGGCTGCGGTGCCCGTGGTGTCTATTACGATGATCATGCCAATGGCTTTATGAAGGCTATCAACCGCGCTCCCAGTGGACCTGACAGCTTATACAATGCAATTGAGAGGGGTTGGAAATTCTATGATGAGCGTCCTTGGCTTGGCGGACTTTTTTATTGGACCGGGTTTGACTATCGCGGTGAATCTAATCCGATGGTATATCCTTCTACGAACTCACAGTTTGGTGTGCTTGACTATTGTGGATTCCCGAAAGATGAGGCATTTTATCTAAAGTCTTGGTGGACCGACGAGCCGGTGCTTCATATCTTCCCTCATTGGAATCTTGCAGGCCATGAGGGAGAAGAGGTCGACGTTTGGGCATACAGCAATATGGATGAGGTGGAGCTATTCGTCAATGGTAAAAGTCAAGGTCGCCAGGCAATGCCTAAGAATGGTCATTTAAGTTGGAAGGCAGTTTATCAGCCGGGGAAGATAAAGGCTGTAGGCTACAAGAATGGAAAAAAGCACATGGAGAAATTGATAGAGACTACGGGAGCTCCGGCAAAAATAGAATTGACTACAGACCGGTGTGCAATTGATGCAGATGGCCGTGACATAGCTGTTGCTACGGTTAGGGTGCTTGACAATAAAGGTCGTTTTGTGCCGGATGCAAATATTGAGCTTTCGCTTTCTGCTGAAGGACCGGTCAAGATCCTTGGAGTCGGAAATGGCGATCCGACGTTTAAGGCAGTGGAACGTCCGACTGATGGCTTAGGAAAAGAATTCATGGTCAAGTCTTTCAATGGTTTAGCCCAAATCCTCCTCCAGTCTGAATCTGATCCCGGAGCTGCCACCCTTTCGGTCGCTTCAAAAGATATGAGGCCAGCCACAGTAAAAGTTTCGGTAGAATAAAACTAACACCGCACTAAGTGAACTGCACCGCAAAAGTTAGACACAAAACTTTTGCGGTGCAGTTCACTTAGCCCAGAGTTAATATTATCAGATCAACTTCTTATGATGCTGATAAATATCCCTGAATATCTTCGGAGACTGACCTTTTTTCTTTTTGAAAATGCGGTTGAAATTTGAGATGTTGTTGAATCCGCAGTCGTAGCATATTTCGGCGATGGATGTAGTGGAGTCAACAAGCATGCGCGATGCATGACCGAGGCGCACGTCGATGATATAGTCTGATATTGATTTTCCTGTGCGGAGCTTGAAGAATCGGCTAAAGGCGGTAGGAGTCATTCCTACAAGGTCAGCGAGATCGGCAAGGCGAATATCTTCTTTATAGTGAGTAGTGATATAGTCTTGCACTTTCTGTACGCGTCGGCTGTCGCAAGCCGGACCTACAGAAGCAAAAGATGAAGTGGAAAGCAGACGGTAGTCCTCTTCTTCTGCAAGGTCATTAAGCAAAGCCATAAAGTCGAGGAGCCCCTTGAATCCGGAGTCGGTATTCGTAAGATTCTCAAGCTTGGAATGAAGTTTCCATATGGTATTCATAGAAAAGGCAATGCCATTTGCACTTTCGTCGAGCAGGTGACGTATGCCCTGCATCTGATTTTTTGCAAGAAATACGTCTCCAAAAAGATCTTCAGAAAACTGTATGGTTATTTCCCGAATCACTTGATTGGTGCATTCATGCTGCATCCAACCATGTTCTATCCCATGACCTATCAACACAAGATCGCAATTATCTATTGTCTCAATTGAATCCCCCACTATTCTTCTGGCTCCCTGACAATTGGAAAGAAAATTCAACTCAAATTCGCGATGATGGTGCACTGGAAACGTAAATCGGTCTTTAAACCGATCTACGAGATAGAAACAGTCTTTGTGCGACAGAGGAGTTATTTCAGTTATTATCTTTTCTTCCATTGGTTACCAGGATAATTCGACAAATTTAGCATTTTTATTTCAAAATGCCAAAAATATAGAAGGTTTTTACGAAGTTGCCCTTTGTCCTTTGGAATCTATTATCCTTTTGGAGTGAGGGTGACGAGGGGGACAAGCATCTCTTGGAGGGATATGCCGCCGTGCTGGAAGGTGCCGGTGTAATATTGCACGTAGTAGTTGTAGTTGTTAGGGTAGGAGAAGAAGTCTTCGTTGGTGGCAAAGATGTATGTACTCGATAGGTTGGGTGCCGGCAGTCCATACTTCTTCGGATCTTTTATCTCATACACTTGTTTTGGATTGTAATTTAGATTCTTGCCTACCTTATAACGAAGGTTGGTGTTGGTGTTTCGATCTCCAACTACTTTTATAGGATTATCAACTCGGATTGTCCCATGGTCAGTAGTCAAGACTACCTTATACCCCAATTCGGCTATGCGGCGAAACATCTCTGCCGCCGAGCTATGGCGAAACCATGACTCAGTCAGCGAACGATAAGCGGCATCGCTGTTGGCAAGCTCGCGTATCATCTTTGATTCCGTTCGCGCATGGCTCAGCATATCAATGAAATTCATTACAATCACATTCAATGGGACATCCTTGATGGAATTCAATTTGGTAAGAAACTTCTCGCAGGCCTGCGAATCGTTGAGTTTCGTATAGGTGAATTTGTCTTTCCTCCTATAGCGCTCCAGCATAGTGGCAATGAGTTCCTCTTCATGATTGTTGAGCCCTTCGTCTTCATCTTCTTCTACCCAAAGGTTAGGAAACATCTCCTTTATTTTCAAGGGCATGAGTCCGGAGAAAATGGAGTTTCGTGCATATTGCGTAGATGTGGGGAGGATAGTGGTATATAGGTCCTCACTCACATTGAAGAATTCCGAAAGCAAAGGCTGTACACATCTCCACTGATCGAGGCGGAAATTGTCAATCAGTACGAAACAAACTTTTTCTCCTGCATCCAGCAGAGGGAAAATCTTACGGCTGAATATGTCAGGACTCATTAGATGATTGCGCTCAGATGAAATCCACGATTCGTAGTTGCGTTTCACAAACTTAGCGAAATTTGAATTTGCATCGCGCTTTTGCATCAATAGCATCTCATCCATATTGCTTTCTGAGTCAGAAAGCTTCATTTCCCAATAGACAAGTTGGCGGTAGCAGTCAATCCAGTCGGAGAGAGAAGACGCAGAGTTGATATCCGACGATATCTTTTGAAATTCATGCATATATCCTGTAGATGTCTGCTCTGCTATGATCTTGGCACTATGCAGGTTTTTCTTGATCGAAAGCAGTATCTGCATCGGATTTACCGGTTTGATCAGATAATCAGTAATCTTATTACCAATCGCCTGATTCATAATATTCTCCTCTTCTGACTTTGTGATCATAATGACAGGAATATCCGGGTGCGACTGATTTATGCGTTGCAGAGTTTCCAGTCCGGAAAGGCCGGGCATGTTTTCATCAAGAAGGATGAGCGAGATATTATCTGTGTCGAGTGTGTCAAGCGCATCCTGCCCGTTGCTGACGGTCACGATGTCGTATCCTTTTGTCTTTAGAAACATTATGTGGGGCTTGAGGAGATCAATCTCGTCGTCTGCCCATAGTATTTTGGTCATATTTTTTTAGTCTTCAGTCTTTAGTCTTCAGTCTTTAGTCTTCGGTCTTCAGTCTTCGGTCTTCAGAATTCGGATAATCCGCCTGAGTCATTTGAAATTTCAGATGTCTCAGCGTTCTCGGATGGCTCAGTAGCTTCAGTGGGTTCAGAAGTCTCAGTGGTCTCGGCGGGTTCAGATGTCACTGGGCTCTCTGTGATTTCAGATGGCTCGGGATTCTCTGGGCCCTCGGGATTCCCGGAAATCTCTTCTGGATTTCCTGACTGTTCAGGATTTTCAGATATATCAGAATTTTCCGGTTCCTCACCATTCTCTGATGATTCTTCTGTTCCTTCTTCGGTCTCTGCTCCTTCGAGTGCAGTCTCCACGGCTTCTTCTGTCATAGCGTTTTCCTCGAAGCGGAAGTACTCTTCAAAAGAACGCCCTTCTTTAAGGAGAAGTTCAAAATTATACTTGGAAATCATGATCGGACGCACTCCTTCAGGAAGTTGGAAATCACGGTTGACCATGACTTTGCGGTAATTCTCCAATTCTCGAAGATTGCTGAATCCTTTTATGACCAGTATGCCAACATTATCAAAGCTCATTGGCTCAAGATCAAAGTCTTTAACTACAAAACTTGAGAAGTTGAAGCGAGCTACATCATAAAGTAGCAAATTGCCGTTGATCTCATCTCTTGGATAGGCAAGCACGAGATATTGAGGAGAATTTGGATCTCGCTCGAAATTGGCAGGTTGTCCGTCGGAAGAAAGAGGTTGGTCGGAAGAGGAAAGCCTTATATCCCAGATCATGCCTCTTGTGTTGGTCGAACCAGAATTTGGTACCCGACCTTCATTCAGTCCTTTAAGTATGGCTCCTGCTACATCAGTCATGTCTGTATCCGGCCATTTCTTAAGCAATTCTGTCAGTCTTTCTTTAAATTGATCGTAGTCTCCCTCTGTAAGATATGAGAGGGCATCAATAAAGACAAACTTAGGCATTATGGAAGAAAGTGGATACTCGGTTTCCATCTGTTTCATAATGGCATGCACTTCCGCATTGCGGTCTTCCAGATAATCTGCATAGGCTGTCGCATACATTTGCTGCTCCACTGCATGCATTTGTTTGAGATGTTCGAAATAGTCAGGATCTTCCATTGCCTTCCCATATGGACTGTCTGGGAAATCCTCTAAGATGCGATCTCTCCATAATTCCATACCTTTCTGGTCGTCGGTTCTGGCAGCCATTAGATACATATTGTAGTAAATGTCAAGCCTATAGACGTTGTCAGGATAATCCTTAAGCAATGTCTCAAATTCTATTGTTGCCGCAGAAAAATCTTCAAGTTTGTCTTTGAGTATGATACCCATATTGTAAAGACCTTCCTGAATCACGTCGCCAGCTGTGGCTTTCTGTTCTTCTGTCAGTGGGAGTTGCGCAAGATAATATTCCGGGTAGTGAGGGTCGGTAGTATGATCCGGCTCGCCATCTTTTCCTTCCGCTTTTGATTCTCCGTTTTCTGAATCTTCATTTTCTGTTTCAGAATCGTCATCTTCCGGCGTGGCTTCATCCTCGAATGCGAAAGATGTCTTATTGCGTCGTCGCCAGTCATCTTCAAGTTTACGTGCGCCCCATCGGCGTTGGAATTCTGTTTTTCCGGCTGATTTGGCAGTATTGTTGTAGAAATACCATGATTTGTCGGTATTAAACTGCACGCCATTGTTTCCACCCATCTGATCTATTGGTGAGTTTCCTTGTGGGCGATTTGCCATAGCTTCTTCCTTTGCGGCAGCCTCAGCCTCTTCCTTTTCTTTTTTCTTAAGTATTTCCACTTGTTCCTCCGCCCATTCCATTCGCTTCTCTTCCGGAAGATCCGCTATTGTCAACAGAGAGTCTTGTAGTTCAACATTGCCGGCATAGACAGCCAGCTGGTCAAGCACATCTGAGCGCTTGGCTATTTGCTTATAGTCAGGATAAGACTGGGGTATCTGTGGCAATGCCTCTGAATAGCATGGCTGAGCCTTTGTGTACTCACGCTCATCAAAATATATTGCTCCAAGGGCAAGGTTTGCAAATGCTTTGTCGACTCCATTTCGTGTCGACTTGTCAACTGCGAGGCGATAGTTTTCCTTAGCTTGAGCAGTATCTTTTCTTGAAAGGTAAAGATTGCCGATAGCATAGTATATCTGGTCGAGGTATTCAAGATTACGCTGATATCGCGTCATTGCTTTGAGTGCAGCAACTTCTTTTGTGATGTCGGCACCGCGAAACACTTCGCTTTGCTTTATTCTTGCATTGAATTTCAGACGGTAAGGAGTAGAAACTCCGCTTGCTGCCTTGCGGAATGCTTCATATGCTTCGTCGTCTTTACCTGCTTGACGGCAGGCTTGTCCGAGAAGGAAATACAACCTGTTTTTCTGTACGCCTCCAGCTCCTCTGGCTGCCTCACGAAGAAATGGAATAGCTTCAGCATAGCGTCCTGCCTTAAGAAGATAAGAGGCCTCAACAAGTTCGTAGAGTTGTCGGAGGCTTTTGTTGGTTAGGTCTTTATCCTTGATTTTCACAAGAATGTTTTCAGCTTCGTAGGTCCAGTCAAGAGCTGCATAGCATCTTGCTTGCCATAGCATCGACTCAGTGACTACTTCCGGAAGCCATATAAAATGTCGGGAAATATACATGAATGTTGCGGCAGCTCCCATAAAATCGCCGTTGAAATATTGCCCTTTTCCAAGCATCAGCCACGCGTTATGGAGAAAAGGGTTGAACTCGTCTCTGGCACGGAATTCCTTTTCTTTTGCCGATCCTGATTTCTTTTGAGGCTTTTTCTTAATGGAATGCAGCTGGATAGCTTTCTGCATTTTTTCTATGGTGCGCTTAAAATCACCCTTTGGCTTAGGCATCGTCTCATCAGCCCGGGCATCGGCGGGGTGTGTGAGGAGCATTCTGGTGAAATCATCATCATATTCATTTTCCATCGCCTTCAAAGTCTCCTTATAATGTTCGTTGCCATTGAAATAGACATTATATCGCGTGTTGAAGGCCTGCCAGTTGCGTGAAATGGCAGTGTTCTTTTTAGTTCCACACCCGGAAAGGAGTATTATTGCGGCAAGAAAAAGACTTAGACTGATATGTATTGACTTTACATTCAATGTAATTAAAATTAGAGCTATTCTTAAATGCCTTCTATTCATCAGCTTTCGCTTGCGAAAGCTGAACTTTGCAGATATGTTCGGCAGCAATTTTTGACGCATCAGTTGTCCCGAGACGTTTTTTCATGTTGCGGTAGCCTGAGAGTTGCCAATCTCGCTGTGGAGATGGCTGAAGCAAAGGTCCAAGTGCCCGAGCTATTCTCTCGGCAGTGCAATTGTGAAGTAGCAATTCGGTGACTATAGTATTCCCGACGATTAGATTTGGTAGAGATACGTATTTCACCTTTAGAATTTTTTTCATTAACTCATATGTGATCCTTGATCCGTTGCCTCGGTAGCAAACCACCTGTGGAGTGCCGATCACAGCTGTCTCAAGAGTAGCTGTGCCTGAAGTGACAATGGCTGCTGTGGAGTATTTCAGCAATGTATGAGTGGCTCCGAATGCAAGTTGAAGCCCTGTGTCTTGCGCTATTGACCGATAAAACTTTTCAGGGACTGATGGAGCCGCAGCTATTATATATTGATAATCAGGGAATCGCTTTGCTGCATCAATCATAAGGGGAAGATTATTGCGGATCTCGGCTTTTCTCGAACCTGGAAGGATGGCAATGATAGGGCGTTGGTCAGAGATCCCCTGGCGCTCGAGGAAATGCTTTTTGGGAGGTATATGTCCTAATGATTCTTCCACTTCTTTTACGGTAGGATTTCCTACATAGCGCACATCCATGCCATGGCGTTTGAAATAGGCAGTCTCAAATGGAAGTATACTATAGAGATTTGATAGATATTTCTTGAGCTTAGGTATTCGCCACTCTTTCCAAGCCCACACCTTTGGGGCAATAAGCCAATCCACACGGATGCCGAGTTTGTAGGCATACGCTGCCAGTTTGAGGTTGAACGATGGATAGTCGACCAGCACAAGCACATCCGGACGAAAATCCTTTACAAGAGTCTTGGCTCGCTTGAGATTTGACAGCACAGTCGGCAATGAACGTATAACTTCGGTAAATCCCATTACATTCATCTTTTCGATATGTATTTCAGGTGGCCTTCCAGCGGCATGTGCCATCAGGTCGCCTCCCAAAAATCGGAAGTCAGCCTCTTTGTCAGTCGTTTTTATTTCTTCAATTAGCCGAGATGCGTGAAGATCGCCCGATGCCTCTCCGGCTACTAACATATACTTCATATAATAAATACGTTATTACCGACGTTTTTCGTATATGAAAACAATGCGAATACTCTTTTTTTTCTTCATATCGCTTATAGTAGCGTCTTTTTGGTCGGGGTGCATATCTGATGAGTTCACAGATTCTCCCTCTGACATACTGACTTTTTCGACAGACACTCTGAGTTTTGACACTGTATTCACTGACCTTGGTACTCCCACGGCACGCCTCAAAGTCTACAATAGGGCATCTAAATCGATCAATATTTCAAGTATCCGAATGCGAAATGATGATGGTGTGTTTTCAATGAATGTGGATGGGCAGTCTGGAAAGGTGTTTGAAAATGTCGAGATCCGAGCCAACGATTCGATATTCGTATTTGTGGAGTGCCTGATTGGTGAGAATAATGATCCTCGTCCCTTTAAAGTGGAAGGAATGATGGATTTTGTCACCAATGGCGTGACCCAGACTGTTACGCTCGAGGCTTATGGGCAGAATGTAAGGCGTCTGCGTAGTGTCACACTCGACTCCGATGTCGCTTTCAATGATGAGATGCCTTATGTTGTCTTCGACACCTTGAGGGTAGCCGAAGGGGTAACTCTCACGCTAAAGCCCGGCACGCGGCTCCTTTTTCACGATAAAGCAGTGCTTCAGGTGGATGGACGCTTGCTTGCACTTGGAGATGTGGAAAATAAGGTGTCAATGAGAGGCGATAGGCTTGACAATGTGCTTCCTGATACGGGCTATGAGATCCTTGCCGGACAATGGCAGGGTGTCAGATTTGGTGCAGAATCTTTTGATAACCGAATGGAATATGTAGAGATGCAGTCTACCGTTCACGGTGTCGTAGTAGATAGCTGTGGAGTCACTGACCGAAGCAAATTGACTCTTGTAAATTCATGGCTTCATAATTCACAGGGCAACGTCTTAAGATCAGAACATGCCTGGGTGGATGCCTATGGGTGTTGCCTGTCTGATGCAGGAGAGGCTACCGTCTATCTAAGAGGTGGCGTCCACAATTTCGTGCAATGCACGATGGCTAACAACTATCTTTTTGCAATTTCTCCACAATCAATACTTACTTTGTCATTCCTTTCCAGAGAAGAAAGTTCGGGCATAGTGAATCCATTAATGAAAGCTAACTTCAATAATTGTATTATTTATGGCATAACGTCGTCGCTTACCCCGGGAGACCTTGAAGGAACAGAAGTCTATATGCGCAATGTGCTTATAGGAGAAGCAGGATCTGATGACAATCATTTTATTTCATGCCTATGGGATGAAAACCCGGAATTTGAGACGATTCGCGATGAATATATATTTAATTATCGACTTAAGGAGGATTCTCCAGCCATAGGTGCCGGCAATCCCGCATATGTCACACCGGAATGCCTTTTCGATATGGATGGCGTAGACCGTCTTGAATGGGGTAATCCAGCTCTCGGAGCATACGCGCGTTAATATTCAGAGAAGAGTGTGGGGCGAATAAGGATTCCGAAACGTAGGCGGTTGTGAAATTGGTTGTAAGCTAACAGGCCTTCTCCATATCCATTATAGAAGTCAAGAAATAGATACTGATTCGAGTCCTTGTGTAGACGCCATCCGAGTTGAATATTTGTGTTCCAGTTCATATTCCATCCTTGACGCTTGACGAATGTAGCGGCGAGCATAAATCTATGATCGTTGGAATTAAGTTGGAACCCCGTCTGGAAGATTCCGCTATATTTGAGAATGTCCTTATTATTCATCCCATCTACAATAGGAATCCAATATTTAGCATGTACGGAGAGCCACTCTGTCACGAATGCGCTTCCTGCAAGTGAAACCTTGTTCCATGATCTTGAAGCTTCACCGTCCTTGCCATTGCTCTCATGCTCAAGGATGAGGGTCATCTTGCCGCAGTATCGATCTTTGACAAAGAATGGTTTCGACCATCCTATACCCGGATTGAAGTTCAAGTCGCTCATAGGCATGGAGTTTTGGAAGACTTCCCAGAAAACCTTTTCTGTGAAGAACAGATATAGATACGTGCCCCAAGGCAGAGTAGCGTTGGTGAGTCGTTGGGATATGGATAGCTGGAATTTTACGCCTGAATTATATTTGTTGGGAGTATGGAATGGATCAGTGCCGACAGCGAAATAATTATCTTTGTAAAGACCGAAGAATGGCCCGATATCCATTGATTTCTTGATGGAATCGGTATTTTCTGTCACTCCTTCAGGCACGAGGATCTGGGCTTTTGCACTTGTTTGGCTTAGGAAGAATGCAAGGATGACTGTAAAGAAGATATGAAATGAGTTGCTTTGGGTTCTCATGCTGTATGGAATAAAAGTGGTAATGGCTCTTTAGAAATGCAGTATGGATATGACTATCCACCCTGCCGGCAATAGCTCCGCAGGGTGGATAGTTTATATTTCATGAATCTGAAGATTCATGCTGTTGGATTCTATGTTAATTAGTTGAGCTCGCCGTTTTCAGCAGCTTTCACCATTTCGTCAGAAGCAAAGATGTATATTTCTACGCGACGGTTTTGTGCGCGTCCAGCCTCTGTGTCATTGCTTGCAACATAGTCTTGCATTGGGAAGCCTTTTGCTTCAATGCGGTCGCCATTAATGCCTTGTCCTTCAAGGAAAACCTTTACTGAGTTGGCACGAGCGTCAGCAACCTTTGTGTTGGCAGCCATAGAGCCAGTATTGTCAGTGTAGCCTCCGATTGCAACGTCGGTGAGAGGATTCTGCTTCAAAGACTCAGCAAAAGATGTAAGTTCAGCCTGAGCTGCGGGCTGGATGTTTGACTTGCCAGTGGCGAAAAGAATACCGCCGGGGAATGTCACCTTAATTGCCTGTGTGCCGTTTACTTCGGTCTTTTCTACAGAAGCATTCTTAAGCTCTTCTTCAAGTTTCTTCTGCTGATTGTCCATATGCTTGCCGATGATTGCTCCGACTGCGGTGCCGACTGCTGCGCCTACACCGGCTCCGATGCCTGCGCCTTTTCCTTTGCCGATAAGAGCTCCGATGCCTGCGCCTAATGCTGCGCCACCACCGCCACCGATTGCTGCTCCTTTTCCGAGATTAGTTGTGTTACATCCTGCCAAGAGAATGAGCACTGCAAGTAATGCGCAAGATAATGCTTTAATTTTCATTGTCTTTTGATGTTTTGAGTTATTGTTTGATATGTTTAAAGTTTAGTCGTGTATGCTAATATGATAACATTTTTGGAAATTTATGCTATATAATTATAACAATAAAAATTTGCGATTGTTTATAATTAAGGAATCCACTATAAAATATCATATACAGAAATGAGTGATAATACCAAAGGAGTAGCAGGTAAAGAATCATCAGACGTCAGATTGAAAGAACTTTCATCGGCGCCTATTGGTAAGATTTTATTGAAATATAGTCTCCCCGCTGTGATTGGCACAGTGGTGATGGCACTCTACAATATCATTGACTCGATAGTGATAGGTCATGCAATTGATGACCCTAATGTTGTAGCCGGTATTGCTGTCACTTTCCCTGTGCAGAATCTGGGGACGGCTTTCGGTATGCTGATAGGTGCCGGTGCTGCAACACGTGTTTCTATAGTACTTGGGCAGAAAGACCATCATAGGGCAGCCGTAATCCTTGGAAACTCGGTGCAACTTACTATTCTTATAGGAATTCTATACACGTCGGCTTTTGCCATTTTCCTTGAGCCTCTATTGCGTCTATTCGGTGCGTCAGATGCCAGTATGCCTTATGCGAAGGAATTCCTCATGTGGGTACTTCCCGGGATGGTGCTTATGAACCTTACCTTTAGCTACAACAACGTCATGCGCGCCTCCGGCTATCCCGGTAAGGCAATGTGGACTAATATGATTGGTGCCGGTCTAAACTCAATTTTAGCTCCTCTTTTCCTTTTTGGATTTAAATGGGGCATAAAAGGAGCGGCTATTGCTACCGATATATCAATGGTCGTCACTGCTATCTTTGTGATGCAGCACTTCTTCAAGAAATCAAGTACGCTTCATTTCGAGCGAGGCACATTCAAGTTTGATTGGCGAGTGATAACATCCATCCTTTACATCGGTATGTCGCCATTTCTAATAAATGTAGCCGGCAGCTGTATCAATGCAGTGGTGAATACTTCATTGCTGAAATATGGAGGTGATGATGCCATTGCTGCGGTGGTAGTTTTCAACCGATTTGTGACAATTTTTGTGTTTGTTGTAATAGGTATTTGTCAAGGTATGCAGCCTATTTTAGGTTATAATTATGGCTCCGGAAAATATGATAGGCTTTTCCGAACTCTGAAGCTTGCTGCGCTGACAGGAGCCAGCTTTACGACCTTAGGATCGATCATTGGTGCTACTAATGCAGAGATGATTGCGAAGCTGTTTATGCAAGATCCTCAGCAAATAGAGTGTGCAGTCAACTGTCTTCATGTGACGACGGTCGGTTTCTGGATGGTCGGTTTCCAGATTGTAGCCACTAACTATTTCCAATCGCTTGGTATGGCTACAAAATCAATATTCCTCTCGTTGACTCGACAGGTGATTTTTATGATACCGGCACTGTTTATTCTTCCTCCTATTTTCGGACTTGATGGAGTGTGGGCATGCTTCCCGATAGGTGATTTTCTTTCCACAATTGTAGCGGGATTCATGCTGGCATGGCAGATTAAGCATCTTAAGAAAACAAAGATATCACAAGTGGCCTCATAACCTTTGACTCTCTCATACGATAATTATGAAAGACAATACATATCATAAGATACTGGATTATTTCCGTCATATAAGCGAAGGTACTAAATGGGATGGCCATCTTTATGCAGTCGGAGGCTGTGTGCGTGATGAGATTCTCGGATTGCCGATTCATGATGTGGATATAGCTGTAGATCTCCCCGACGGTGGGGTGAAGTTTGCTATCTGGCTTATGAGGCATAAGTATTTGGTGGAGATGCCGACATTGTTCAGGAAGTTTGGAACAGCCAAATTGCGTTTGCGTAAATTCCCCGATGAGGAAATAGAGGCAGTGCAGACACGTGCAGAGAAATATACAGATAAGAATAGCCGTTGTCCTGAAGTGGTCAATGGCACTATAGAGGAGGATTGCTTTCGTAGAGATTTTACAGTAAATACACTCTATCGCAATATAAAGACCGGAGAAATTCTTGATATGACCGGACGTGGAGTACACGACATAAAAGAAGGTGTGATACGTACTCCACTTGATCCGTATGAGACTTTTGACGATGATCCAGTCCGAATACTGCGCTGCTTGCGTTTTGCGGCACGTTTTGGATGGAAGATAGATGATGCCACGATGGATGCCTTACGACATAGTGTTGAGAGGCTCACTGTCGTTTCGCGTGAACGTTGGAGTGCTGAGTTCCGTAAGATGCTTTTTGGGCGCAACGTAAAGGCGTCGCTGGGAGTTCTTGCAGAGATCGGGGGATTGAAGTATATGAATCAGTTGATGCGCGAAATGTCGGAGACGGTGCCGGAACCTGGCGATAAGTCATTGCTTGAAATTGGCATAGAGGCAGTAGCACGTCTTGAGGAAGAAGGCGTAGAGGATGAGGCTCAGCGCTTGGCAGCATTCTTTGGCAACATCGGTATGCTACGCGCTGCTGTTCGCGACAAATCAGGCACAATGCGCTATCCGCGCCATGAACACATCGGTGGACTCATGGCGGGTCGTCTTCTAAAGCATATGGGTGTAGATAAGGCACTTGCAGAAGAAGTCAAATCAATCATACAGGGGAGGGGAGAGGCACGCCGAAGGAAGGAGCGTCAGCTAAAACTTGAGGCACATAAGGAGCATCAGGAGCTTCAGCAAGCAGAAAAGGCAGCTCGCAAAAAGGAGCGGGCAGTTCGCCACAGAGCAATGCTCGAAGCCCATCGGAAATATGCTCGTCGACGTCAACTTAAGAAAAAGGAAGTCTCAGAGTAATCAGATGGCAATCGTTAGTGACAAAGCGAACTTCGCATGCACTAAAGCGCGACTTATTATATTGTTGCAGCTATTTGTTCTGCCCTCAACCAATCAGCAGGCGTATCAAGATCCACAGATCTTTCCGTAGGCATGACGTATGGCCTGCGGACTGGAAATTCCGACATTGGCATTCTTCGCAGTGATGTGGCATCCATAACATAGACCGCGCCGTTATATTCCCATACTTTTGGAGCATCTTGTCGGCGAGTGAAGTGTCCATCTCCTTTGCTGATGTGTAGATTCCCATCAGCATCGGTCTCGAAAGCATTATAGTAAGGATTAGTGGCAGCCTCGCATACGCTGACTACCATGTCTATTCCCGGTTTCCATGCTTCGATGGCTCCTATGATGTCTTCAGCACGCCGTAAGGGAGAAGTGGTCTGCAGAAGCACTACACGGTCATATTCCACTCCATGCTCAAGATACCATTCAAGTGCATGAAGGATCACTCCATACGTCCCTGCAGTATCAGTGGCAAGACTATCAGGACGCATAAACGGGACGTTAAGTCCATAATCTTCCACTACTTTGCGTATCTCTTCCGAATCCGTACTGACACAAATGTCAGCATCTTCAGCTCCAGCCTCCCGCGCCTGATCTATAGCATGGCAAATCAGTGGCTTCCCAAGAAACGGCTTGATATTTTTCCCCGGAATCCCCTTGCTCCCGCCCCGGGCTGGAATCAAATACAGTGTCTTCATGTCTAAATGTTATCGTTTGATGCAAAAATAAGTATAAAATTTCGAATATGCAAATTCCGCTTCCTCACGCGTCTTGCAGTTGATCCAATCTCTCTCGTTTCAACATCGGTATCGGACACGGACAGAACCGCGAATGGGAGGTCGGGCACAAATCCCCATATGATGATCTTGACACCAGAATGTCAGCACCATAATATCTATGTGATATCAATAATCGGTTTCTAATGCGCACAAAAATGTGGGACAGCCCTAATATTGTTATTTTTCGGAGTCTATTACATAGGAATTGGATTCTTTCTTAACTTTTCCTTTTCCTATATTGTAGCGGACATTCAAACTTATTGCGAAGTTATTACAACTATAATTTTCGAATACCTCGGATCTGAATCCGGGAATGTTTATTTTGGTATAGGTCTGTTTGTCGAGCAACTGTACGGGCAATGTAACCATTAAGGACACAGGTAAACGCCCTTTAAAGAACGAGTGATGTATTCCTAAAGCAAGCATCTCTTCTTGAAAATATCGAATGCCTTGAGGCAAAGGCTCCAAATCGTGTCTTAAAAAATATTCGCATTGAATAGACGGACCTTTGTCAGTGATATTCCAAGTCCCTGTCAAATCAGCATACCATGTTCGGCCATGATTTTTAAATCCGGTTTTCCACCGACTATACCATTGGTAACTGCCCACAAAATTGATTCCAAACCTTTTCCCAAACTCCTTATCAATTTGAATGCCGGCATATTGGTGAAGGTAGTTGCAATTTGTAAAAGTCTTTAAGACCTTATCTGATGACTGCATTTCATACCACTCTACGATATCATTTGTAGAATGCCTCCACATATATGTCAGTTTTATAAGATCAAACAGCGAAATGTCAAGATTGAGATAATGCACTATTCTTGAATTCAAACCAGGATTTCCAACCTGATATACAAAGTCGGATATTTGCCATTCCGAAGTAGAGAGTTGATCTAAATTTGGATAATCAATCCAATTCAAGTAGACCGCATTCACCCTTACAGGACGAATTGGACGCCAATACATCTGAAGTTTCGGCATAACAGATGTATGTGAATCTTTCAGGTCATTCTGTCGATTTGAAATTCCAAGCACCTCTCCTCCTGCAAGTATATTAAATGTTTTAATTGGACAGAAAGAAATCAAAGCTTCAAACTTATTTCGCTCCTCTCTGGAATTGAAATAATATTCTTCCTTATCTTTTCCGC
>CAZGGB010000045.1:0-22114 GCA_964525115.1 uncultured Sangeribacter sp.
CGACGAAGACACCAAGGCTCTTATGGCAGTCTACTTCAAGGAGTATGCTCACGATGCAGCTCTCGAAGATCCTTCTACTGCCGGCTATAAGTCAGTATATGAGGCAGCTAAGGCTGAACTCGCTCTCCGCAGCATCTTGAAGGAGAAGGGAGCAAAGGCTTTCACTACCAACTTCGACGACCTCGGCACTCAGGACATCAACGACCCGAACTTCGTAGGTTTCGACCAGATTCCGGGTCTCGCTTCACAGCGTCTGATGGCGGAAGGTATCGGTTTTGGCGCAGAAGGCGACTGGAAATCAGCAGCACTCTACCGCACACTTTGGTATATGAGCCAGGGCATGGGCAAGGGATGCTCATTCCTCGAAGACTATACCCTCAACTTCGACGGAGCCAACAGCTCTATCCTGCAGGCACACATGCTTGAGGTTTGCCCGCTTATCGCTGAGGAGCGTCCTCGCCTCGAAGTTCACTTCCTTGGCATCGGCATCCGCAAGGCTCAGACTGCACGCCTCGTCTTCACTTCTAAGCCTGGCGACGGCATCACAGCAACTGTCATCGACCTTGGCAACCGTTTCCGTCTCATCGTCAACGACGTAGAGTGCATCAAGTCGAAGCCACTTCCAAAGCTTCCAGTTGCATCTGCCCTTTGGATTCCGAAGCCCAACTTCGAGATCGGCGCAGGCGCATGGATCATGGCAGGCGGCACACACCACTCTTGCTTCTCTTACGACATCACTCCTGAATACTGGGAAGATTATGCAGAGATGGCAGGCATAGAGATGGTGCGCATCGACAAAGACACCACAATGCAGGGCTTCAAGCGTGAACTCCGCTACAACGACGTATATTATATGCTGAATAAGTAATTGAGTCTTAGTCTTGAGTCTTAAGTCTTAAAATTGCGGCTTCGCCGCTTAGATACGACTCTGCTTGTATCAGATATACTCTTAAGATATAAGACTCAAGACTTAAGTCTAAAATCATTGAAATATCGTGCCAGAAAAGATAAAACAGACAATTGAATCGGGGAAAGCCATCCTCGGCATAGAGTTTGGCTCCACTCGTATCAAGGCAGTCCTCATCGATGAGAATAATAACCCGATAGCTCAGGGCAGCCACGAATGGGAAAACCAACTCGTCAACAATCTTTGGACCTACAGCTTAGAGGCAATCTGGTTTGGAATCCAAGACTGCTATCGCGACCTACGCGAAGACGTGAAGAATAAATATGGAGTGGAGATCAAGAAGCTTGCTTCCATCGGCATCAGCGCTATGATGCACGGCTATATGCCCTTCGACAAGAATGGCAATATGCTTGCTCCTTTCCGCACATGGCGCAACACCAACACAGGCGAGGCAGCAGCTATCCTTTCGAAAGAATTTGACTACAATATCCCCTTGCGCTGGAGCATCTCTCACCTCTATCAGGCTATCCTGAACGGAGAGGAACACGTGAAAGATCTTGCATTCCTGACTACTTTGGCAGGATATATCCACTGGCAGCTGACTGGCGAGAAAGTTATTGGCATAGGCGATGGTAGCGGTATGCTTCCTGTGGATCCTGAGACCAAGAACTATAGCGCCAAGATGGTGGAGAAATTCGACAGCATGATAGCCGACAAGAATTTCGACTGGAAACTTGAGGATGTGCTTCCGAAAATTCTCGTTGCCGGAGAAAATGCGGGCTTCTTGACAGAGGAGGGTGCGAAGCATCTTGATATCTCCGGTAATCTCGAAGCCGGAACTCCACTCTGCCCCCCTGAAGGAGATGCAGGAACCGGCATGGTTGCAACCAACGCAGTGAAGCAGCGCACCGGTAACGTATCGGCTGGAACATCGTCTTTCTCCATGATAGTTCTTGAGAAAGAACTCAGCCGTCCTTACGAGATGATCGATATGGTGACTACACCTGACGGAAGCCTCGTGGCAATGGTGCATTGCAACAACTGTACTTCCGACCTTAACGCATGGGTCGGAATCTTCCGCGAATATACCGAGCTAATGGGAGTGCCAGTAGACATGAACGAAATCTTTGGCAAACTCTATAACAACGCTTTGAACGGAGACCCCGATTGCGGAGGACTCGTAAGCTACAACTACTTCTCTGGAGAGCCTATTACAGGACTCAACGAGGGTAGACCTCTCTTCGTGCGTTCGGTAGCCAATAAATTCAATCTCGCCAACTTTATGCGCGCCAATCTAAATGCCGCTGTGGCTTGCCTTAAGATCGGCAACGACATCCTGTTTGACGAGGAGAAAATCAAGGTAGACCGTATAACAGGCCACGGAGGCTTGTTCAAAACACCAGGGGTAGGACAGCGTATCCTCGCAGCCGCTCTCAACTCCCCCATCTCAGTGATGGAGACAGCAGGAGAAGGCGGAGCGTGGGGCATGGCACTGCTCGCAGGTTATCTCGTGAACAATGTCAACGACCGCAATCTTGCCGACTATCTTGAAATGGAAGTGTTTGAAGGTAATACCGGTACAAGCATAACCCCAACAGAGGAAGATGTAGAGGGCTTCAACAAGTATATCAAGAATTACTTGGCTGCCATCCCAGTCGAGAAAGCGGCAGTGGAATACGTGAAGTAGTTCTCAACGATCAACGATTAACGATCAACTATCAGGATAAATGAAAATTCAATGATAGTTGATCGTTAATCGTTTTATTAAAAAACGCTGAGGCCGGGATTTTCGCAAACTCCGGCCTCAGTGTGATTTTTTAGAAATTGCACCTACTTTCACAAGCAAAAGCAACACTTACTCAACCACTAACTTACAAATTATATCACTATTACTTAAAAAGCTTTAGACTTGCTTGTCAAGAGAAATAAAAATGCTATGCCAATTATTTCAAACCAAACTCTTTCCTCTCTTGACGTTGCAAAATTAGTATAAATTTTTGTTATATGCAAGAGCCTTTTAGAAAAAATTGCCATAACATCCTATTTTTACCAATTTTGACCCAATACGACCAATACCCAATACTGCGTACAGTTATTTTACAATATTTATTGAGGCTATTAATAAATTTTTCATTATATTTGCAGAAGAAATTATCGACTATGGAAAAGATAGAAAAGAAAAGGCTCGATGCATTGCGCAAGGTTATGGCCGAGCAGGGAATAGACTGCTGCATCATCAACAGCACCGACCCACACCAAAGCGAGATTCCTCCCGCACACTGGCGCGGACGCGAATGGCTCACAGGGTTCAAATCAGAAAACGGCACAAACGGAATCGCCGTTGTGACTCAAGACGACGCCCTCGTCTGGACAGACAACCGCTTTTTCATTCAGGCACGTCAGCAACTGGAGGGAACAGGCTTCAGCATGATGCCCCTCGACGGGCCTGAAGGGGTGGATCTTGTGGAATATGTGGCCTCCAAGATGCCTAAAGATTCTGTTGTAGCGGTAGATGGAATGACATTCAGCAGCACTGACGCTGAGAAGATGAGGGATGCTTTCGAAGAAGCCAGCCTCCACTTCGCCACTGATTTTCCTATGTTTGACTTCATATGGACGGGACGTCCGAGCCAGCCTCTCAATCCTCTTTTTATCCATGATGAGGAAATAGTCGGAGAGTCGGTAGACTCGAAAATTGCAAGAATCATGAATGAAGTGGAGAAGGAAGGAGCAGACGCAATATTGATGTCTGCGCTTGATGACATAGCGTGGGCAACGAACCTCAGGACAGCCGGCGACGTAGCCTATAGCCCTGTCTTTCCCGCATACCTGTATCTTGACAGAGAAGGGAACCGAATTCTCTCAATAAAGGAAGAGAAACTGTCGACTGAGGTAAGGGAGTTCATTAAGAAATATAATATAGAGACACGTGGATATGACGAGGCTCCGGATTTTGCCGGTTCGATCCCATCTGACACCTGCGTGCTGATCGATCCGGAGCTCACTGCTGCCACGATCGCTGAATCAATACCTACCGCCTTAGTGGGTGGAAAAGGAGTGGCGAAACTGAAAAGCGTCAAAAATGAGACTATGCTCCGCCACTGGCGTACAGCCATGGAAAAAGATGGAGCTGCCCTCGTCAGGCTTTTCAAATGGATCGACGAGGAATTTCCAAAGGGAGAGCTCACTGAGATGAGCATCGCCCGCAAACTCCGAGATTGCAGGCTTGCCGACCCGGACTGCGTAGACGAAAGTTTTGCAGCAATTGTTGGATGGAACGGACATGGCGCCATAGTGCATTACGAGCCGAGCGACGAGACGGATGTGCCCGTGACAGGACAGGGACTTCTCCTGATCGACAGTGGGGGACAGTATCTACAGGGGACTACCGACATCACCAGAACTATTGCACTGGGCGGGGAACCCACAAAGGAGCAGAAGCACGACTTCACACTCGTATTGAAGGGCATGATCGCCCTTGCACGCGCCACCTTCCCTAAAGGAACGCGAGGCGCGCAGCTCGACATCCTCGCACGACAGTTCCTCTGGAACGAAGGAAAGGCGTACTACCACGGCACAGGCCACGGAGTGGGATTCTTCATCAACTGCCATGAAGGACCTGCACAGATAAGGATGAACGAGATACCTGTAGCTTTGGAACCGGGAATGGTGATGAGCGACGAACCGGGCCTATACATAGAAGACAGCTATGGAATCCGGTGTGAGAATATGCTTGCAGTAGAGCTTTGGAAGAGCAATGATTTTGGCGACTTCTATCGCTTCCGCAATCTGACACTTTTCCCCTTTGATCAAAGCCTTATAGAATGGGGAATAATAACGCCAGATGAAAAAGAATGGCTTGAAGCTTATCATAAGGAAGTCTATGACCGCCTCTCCCCTCTCCTATCGGCAGAGGAAGCTGAATGGCTTTCCGATAAATGCAAAAATATATAAATCTTATAATTCTTATAAATATTATAAGTCTTATAAATATTATAACTGATAACTAACTGAAAACTTTAAAAATGGCTATAATACAAGAAGTAAGGGGATTCTATCCCGTGATAGGCAAGGATTGCTTCCTTGCAGCAAATGCAGTAGTAGTAGGCGACGTAGTGATAGGAGACGGATGCAGTGTATGGTTTGGTGCTGTGCTCCGTGGCGATGTCAACTCTATCCGTGTAGGCAATGGCGTCAATATTCAAGACGGTAGCGTGCTCCACACCCTATATGAAAAATCTACCATCGAGATCGGCGACCATGTGTCGGTGGGCCATAACGTTGTGCTCCACGGGTGCAAGATAGAAGACTATGCCCTCATCGGCATGGGAGCCGTAGTGATGGATAATGCCGTTGTAGGCGAAGGGGCAATCGTTGCCGCCGGATCGGTCGTGCTCAGCAATACCAAGATTGGGAAGCATGAGCTTTGGGCAGGGTGTCCCGCCAAGTTCGTCAAGATGGTAGAGCCAGAGAAGGCCAAGGAGATGAACATCAAGATCGCAAACAATTATCATATGTATTCCACGTGGTATGGACCACAAGACTGACCGTCTATTGTCTCTGCTTTCGCAGTCGTTTCCAAACGTTCAGGCAGCCAGCACTGAGATAATAAATCTCGAGGCAATACTAAACCTGCCTAAAGGAACGGAGCACTTTGTAGCAGACCTGCACGGAGAGCACGAGGCTTTCTCGCATATCCTGCGCAATGCGTCGGGTAATATCCGTCGAAAGGTGACGGAGATTTTCGGCACTTCGCTTCGTGAGCAGGATATCCGCCAGCTTTGCACTCTCATCTATTATCCTGAGAGCAAATTGGAGTATACAAAAGCTGAGGAAGACAATATGGAGGATTTCTATAGTGTCACACTTCATCAGCTCATACTCGTGCTTCAGTCGGTGTCATCAAAGTACACTCGCTCGCGGGTCAGGAAAGCCCTGCCGAAGGAATATGCCTATATCATAGAGGAACTTCTACATGAATCTCCAACCGACTATGACAAGGATGCATATTTCAGAAGAATCATAGAGACTATCATCTCTACAGGACAGGCTGACAACTTCATCATTGCGCTTTGCAACGTGATTCAACGCCTAAGTATAGACCAGCTTCATATACTTGGTGATATCTTCGACCGAGGACCCGGTGCCCACCTCATTATGGACACACTGTGTGAATATGAGCGTTTCGACATCCAATGGGGCAATCACGATGCCCTATGGATGGGAGCGGCTGCGGGCAACGACTGCTGCATAGCCAACGTATTGCGTCTTTCACTTCGCTATGGCAACATGGCTACTTTAGAGGACGGATATGGCATAAATCTTGTGCCCCTGGCTACGTTTGCTCTTGAGACTTATGGTGATGATCCCTGTGAGGGTTTCGGTCCTCATATTTTAGACAAAGAGCATGCCCCGGACGAGAAATCGCTGCAACTTTGGGCAAAAATGCACAAGGCAATCAGCATCATCCAGTTTAAGCTTGAGGGACAGATGATCGAAAGCCGTCCGGAATGGAAAATGGAAGACCGAAGACTCCTTCATCTTCTAAAGCCCGAGAAAGGGGTGATAGAACTTAATGGTAAGGAATATGAACTTAAAGACAACCGTTTTCCAACAGTATCGTCTGAAAATCCGTATGCTCTGACTGAGGAGGAAGCATCGTTGGTAGAGAAACTCCATCATTCATTTATGGTAAGCGACAAGCTGAACCGCCATATACAGTGCCTTCTCTCACATGGTTGCATGTATGCCATCTATAATTCCAATCTGCTTTTTCACGCTTCGATGCCGCTGAATGAGGATGGAAGCCTGAAAGAAGTGGAGCTTCATGGAGAAAAGTATAAGGGTCGCGAGTTGATGCAACGCATCGGAATGATGATGCGCGCTGCATTCAATGATGACACTGCCCCGGAGTTGAAGCGATTTGCAGTAGACTATTACTGGTATCTCTGGTGCGGAAAAGATTCTCCTCTTTTCGACAAGTCGAAGATGGCTACTTTCGAGCGCTATTTTATTAAAGATGAATCAACTCACTCAGAAGAGAAAGGGAATTACTTCAAACTCCGCAATGATGAGAAAGTGATTGATGGTATCCTGGATGCTTTCGGAGTGGAAGGTGAGCATCGCCATGTCATCAATGGCCATGTGCCTGTGAGGGCAGCCAAAGGAGAAAGTCCGATGCGTGCCAATGGGAAACTGTTGGTGATAGACGGTGGTTTTGCCAAAGCCTATCATGCCACTACAGGCATCGCCGGCTATACGCTGGTGTATCACAGTCGAGGACTGGAGCTTGTGCAGCATGAGGCATTTGAGTCGGCAGAGAAAGCAGTAAAAGAGGGCACTGACATTTTGGGTTCGAAGCAGATAGTGGAGCTTTCGGCAAAGCGCCTTCGTGTACGCGACACCGACAAGGGAGTGGAGCTTCAAGACCAGATTGAGGAACTACGCGATCTTCTGCAAGCTTTCCGCCATGGAGTGGTCAAAGAGCGGCATTTGAGGTAACATCAATCCTAAGCTACGAAGATAACATCACAAAAATTATTGATATGAAACCACGAATTTCCCTGTTGCTATTAACAGTGTTGACGTGTCTTCCTTATGTTTCGGCAAGGACGTTCAATTATTCATATGCCGATAAAGAGATCACCTATGAAGTGATTGATGAAAATGCTCACACCTGCCGCACTGCAGCGGGAAGCAACTTTCGCGGCCGTATAACTCCCGGCAATGAAGTGAATGGGGAATTGAGCCTTCCCTCTCACCCTATGGATGGAGATACGGAATATACGCTTGTAGAAATAGGGGAATACGGGTTTTATCATAATTTCATCAATACCATCGACATTCCCACCACTGTCGCCAATATCTCCTGCGGAGCTTTTGGTAGCTGCGTCAACCTGCAGTATTTCAATGCTCCGGAAGGACTTAAGGCTATTGACTCCCGGGCATTCTCAAGCTGCACTCAGATGGAATCGCTCTCTTTGCCTGGATCATTGCAAAGCATCGGGGAAAGTGCATTTACGGGATGCTCTTATCTTAAGACTATCGACTTCTCGGAGGGGCTGTCGTCTATAGGGGAATATGCATTCTCGGAGTGTACGGAACTTGCAGAGTTGCAACTCCCCTCTTCTTTGACTGCCCTTGACAGCTATGCTTTCTCAGGTTGCACAAAGATGAAGACCGTCATCATTCAGGATGGACCCTACCGCATCGGCGTAAACGCATTCAGCGATTGCTCATCTCTGGAGAAAGTAGACATAGCCGACAGCGTGACTGAATTAAAAGGGGGTGCTTTCATGGGTTGCTCAAGCCTCACTTCTGTGAAGCTTCCGGCATTTCTGACTACTATTAGTAGCTACCTGTTTGAAGAATGCCATTCGCTTACCGATATCAAGATTCCAGAAGAGGCCCAGACTATTGAGACCAGGGCTTTTTTCCGCTGCAAGGCTCTAAAGCAGATAGAAATTCCTGTTAATGTTTCTACAATCGGCTATGAGGCTTTTGCCAACTGCGAGGCATTGGAAACTGTAGAATTTGCAGAAGGACTTACAGAGATAGGGACTGCAGCATTTGCATGTTGCAGCAGCTTGGGAAGCATTGGGTTGCCCAATAGCCTGATAAATATAGAAGAATCTGCCTTTGCTGAGTGCACCTCCTTACAGACGGCAAATATTCCTGAGAAAATTGAGAGCCTTAGATATACCTTTTCCGGTTGTTCAAGTCTTAAATCGATCAAGTTGCCCGATAATTTGGTTTCAGCATGGTATACTTTCAGCGGATGCTCTTCACTGACCAGCATCAGCATTCCTCCATCTGTAAGTTTCTACTCAGGCATATGTGAATATTGCACGTCTTTGACATCTGTTGAGATTCCGGACTCTTTTGAAAGGATTGATCCCGACGCATTCAAGGGATGTACATCTCTTGCTCAGATAAAACTCCCCTCCGCTCTTTTAGACATACATTTGAGCGCTTTCGAGGGATGCACATCGCTGACAAAGATATCTTTGCCTGAAAAAGTCACTTCAGTTGGAGCAGCCGCTTTCAAAAACTGCACGGCATTGGCTGAATTTGAATTTAACAAAAATTGGGATTATATTGGAGATAACGCATTCTATGGCTGCAAAGCATTGACAAAGATGTGGCTTCCAAGCAAAATGGAGATGATATTTGATTATGCCTTCTTCGGATGCACCAGACTTGAGACTCTTTTTATACCCAAAAGCATGAATTGGATTGCAGAGGGGGCATTTTTGGACTGTCCAAGTCTTAAGACAATTTATTATGATGCGGAAGAGCCCCAATGGATGGCAGAAAACCATATATTTGCCTTGAGCACTTATGAGAATGCCACCCTCTACGTGCCGCAAGATTATATCGACAATTACAAGACAATGACCCCATGGTGTGATTTCCGCAACATCAAAGGTTTTGACTTCACAGAGGCAGAGACTGTGGAAAGCATAGACAATAAGCCTGCTGAATATTTCAACTTGCATGGAATGAAGATAGAGAATCCCACAGAAGGAAATATCTACATTGTCAAGAAAAGAGATAAGATAAGCAAAGTAGCCTTCTAATCATCAATGGCCATGTGCCTGTGAGGGCAGCCAAAGGAGAAAGTCCGATGCGTTCCAATGGGAAACTGTTGGTGATCAACGGCGGTTTTGCCAAAGCCTATCATGCCACTACAGGCATTGCCGGCTATACGCTGGTGTATCACAGTCGAGGACTGGAGCTTGTGCAGCATGAGGCATTTGAGTCGGCGGAGAAAGCAGGTCAAAGAGCGGCACTTACGATAATGCATAATTAGCTACGCTCAAGCTTAAGCAAGTCATAATTAATAATGCATTATGATTGACTCGCAATATGAAATTTGAAGAGCCGAGGATTTTTCTTCGGCTCTTAATTTATAATGTCTCTATGGCATAAAGTGGGATATTCGTCATCCAGTCTTCCTTTCGGTAATTCGACATAGACAGGCGATAAGCATCTTTGGGGGCAAAATCCATTACAAACTGACGAAGGCTTCTTGCCCGTAGGTTTTCCTCAGCCTTTACTTCTATCGGAATTACATTTCCTTTTTCTTGGATTAAAAAATCTATCTCTAATTGGGAATTGGTTTTTGCGAAATAGAAAGGATCATGATGGAGTATCAGTTCCTGAAGTGCATACTGCTCTGTGACTGCGCCCTTAAATTCTGTAAAGATCCGATTTCCTTCCACTATTGACTCCGAATCAAGTGACGACATGGCTCCAAGCAATCCAACATCTACTGCAAAAAGTTTAAAAGCTCCATTATCTTGATAACTTTTTAGAGGTATTCGCGGGGCAGAGACATTACATATCTTATAGACCAAACCTCCATCTATCAGCCATTGAAGAGCTGATTCATACTCCCTTGCCCGCGCCCCTTCTTTGACAAGTCCATATATAAACTTACGGTTTTCTTTAGAAAGTTGGGCTGGCAAAGAATTCCAAACCTGGCGTATACGTGGCACTATTTCCGCAGGAGCATGCTTAGAGAAATCATAATCATAGCTTTTGAGAATTTCATGCTGAATTTCACGCACTTCGTCAAAATCACGACGCTCAGTAAACGCCAAAACCGCTTCTGGCATTCCTCCAACATAATAATACATCTTTAAAAGTTCCTTAAGTTTGGCAGCAAAGATATCAATATTAGACCAATCCATATTTTCAAGAATTTTTTCCAATCCCCCTTCACCCATAGCTAAAAGGAACTCAAAGAAAGACATAGGTCTAAGGGTCATAAAACGCACTTTTCCGACCGGGAAAGAAGTGTTACGGTGTAATTCAATTCCAAGAAGACTTCCTGCAACAATGATATGCTGTTCGGGAGCATTTTCACAGAAATACTTCAGGGATGTAAGACCGTTATCAGCATCTTGTATCTCATCAAGGAAAATAAGGGTTTCTCCCGGAATGATATCCTCATGGGTGGCAGCCTTGATTGCAGTAAGGATTCTGTCGGTATCAAAATCTGTCTTGAAGAGGTCTCTCAGATATATCTGCTTTTCAAAATTTATGCTAACAAAGTTTTTATAATGAGTTGATGCAAACTCCTCTACAAGCCATGTCTTCCCCACCTGACGAGCACCTTCAATTACAAGAGGTTTCCGTCGAGGTGAATCCTTCCATGCCTCAAGCTGTTTTATCGCGAATCTTTTCATTATATTCTATTTTATTGCGCAAAGATACTAAAAAAATATTTCATTTACAATAGCAGAATCACATTTTAAGTACATACTTTGTGGGTATCATCACATTTTAAGTACATAATTTGTGATATTATACACATTTTAAGTACATAATTTGTGATATTATACACATTTTATGGACATACGTTGTGGGAATCATCATGAGCATGCAACCTGTATCACAGTCGAGGACTGGAGCTTGTGCAGCATGAGGCATTTGAGTCGGCGGAGAAAGCAGGTCAAAGAGCGGCATATAAGTCGATAAAAAAGTACATTAACAAAAGAATCAATAGAAAAAAATGTCAACGTACATGGTTTTCTATTGATTTTTTTTATTATATTTGCATTCGGAATATTTCCATTTATATTAACCTTAAAATCAAACGTAATGATCAAACAATTACTCGCATCGGTAGCCGTAGCAGCAATGGCATTCAGCGCTCAGGCTGCGCCCACAGACCAAATGCTTTATGTTCGGGCAGGTGAAGAAGAGGCTGTCAACTACTACGCAGTAGGCGGCTTCCAGGGTTGGAATGTAGAAGAACCGGCTCAGTTCACATTTGCAGACGGTGTCTATACCCTTATAGCTGAAAAGGCTTCCACTATGAAGATCTCAACTCTTAAGGGCGACTGGGATTCATTCAACTCAGCAACTATCGCTCCTAACATGACAGACCAGATATTCGATGATGGTGCTGTGCCATTTGTAGTTACTCCTGATTATGAGTTCGTGATGGATTACGAAGCCACTTGGACCGTCACTATCAATCCTGAACAGCAGTCGATCAAGTTCACCACTAATGATGCAAGACCACAAGTTGACATCTATATTCGTGGCGGCATGAATGGCTGGGAGGCTGTCGACGCATGGAAACTCACTTCAACTGATGGCAACCTCTACAAGCTTGCCAATGCAAGCATTGAAGCAGGAGTGGAATTTAAAATTGCCGATGCAAGCTGGGGCACAATCAATTATGGTTTAGGTTCTGAGATTGAACCAAATACAACTGTCACTCTCACATATAATGCCGGCAACATTAAGCTTGCACAGTCTGTGGAGAATGCAACTGTTGAATTCAACCTCTCAGACAAGACCCTTAAAGTAAGCACAGGCTCAGGAGTTGAAGCTATCGAGAGCAACGACGGAAGTGCAGTTTACTACAATCTGCAAGGTGTTAAGGTAGCTAATCCTTCAGAAGGAAGCATCTACATCGTCAAGAAAGGAAATAAAGTAAGCAAAGTTGCTTTCTAATCTTTTCTGAATAAAACCTAAACATAAAGGGACGCACAGCGCGTGCGTCCCTTATCATTTATACAAGAATTTAACTAACGATCATGAAAATGACTAAATTATCAGCAAGCCTTGCGTTTTGCATTATAGGGTTGACATCAGTTTCTACTTTTGCCACTCCTCCTTCTGCAGATCTTGAGACAGATTTGCATAAACTGTCGGGCAATCTCCGTGCTTATCCATATGCGGAAAGCGAACCACCAGCACAGACCCCTCCCCCAACCGGGTACGAACCTTTTCATCTTGAGCATTATGGACGCCACGGTTCCCGCTGGCTGATTGGAGAAAATGACTACAAAACTCCTGTCAGAAACCTTGAAAAAGCTGAACGCGCCGGCAAATTGACTCCACTTGGGCAGCAGACACTTGACGAACTACGAAAAATCGAACTTGCTTCGCGTGGACGGCTCGGAGAACTCTCCGATAAAGGAGCCCTGCAACATCAGGCAATCGGACGCCGCATGGCGCGCAACTATCCCACCCTCTTTTCTGACTCTTCGCAAGTGAATGCCAAAGCCACTGTCGTAATCCGTTGCATATTATCCATGCTCAACGGACTTCAGGGAATACGCGAAATCGCACCGGATGTAGCTGTGAGGAGTGATGCGTCATATGCAGATATGTATTTCATGAACTATGACGACAAACCGGCTTGGGAAATAAAAGACAAGTCAAATCCCGTGCTTTGGGAGTATTGGAAAAATCATTCAGTGCCCGACGGATATCTTTCTCGCCTTGTGAGCGACAAGCAATTTGCTCTCGACAGCGTAGCGCGTGGGCTCATGCCACAACTGTATTGGATTCTTGCCAACACTCAAGGCCACACAGGACAAAAGTGGATGCTCGACAAGGTATTCACTGCCGATGAAGTGAGAGAGGCATGGCGCGGCGACAATGCAGGATGGGTACTTCACTGCATAGACACTCCCTTGACTGAGCGCCGCATGCCTTACACTCAACGCAAACTATTGAAAAACATTATTGAAAGTACCGATACTGCAATCATGTCGAGCCGCCCAAGTGTAAATCTCCGCTACGGACATGACGGAATTTTGATCAATTTCATCACGCTTGTGGAGATCAACGATTTTGGCAAGGAATTTGCATCAATTGAAGAAGCGGAAGCCGCCGGAGTGCGCAGCTACGACCTCATCCCGATGGCTGGAAATATCCAACTCATCTTCTACCGCAACAAGGAAAATGACGTGCTTGTAAAGGCATTGCTTAATGAAGAGGAAGTGCGCTTGCCAGCTACGCCAGTGAGCGGCCCTTACTACAGATGGTCAGACTTACGCGACTACTATCTGCAGAAAGCAAATAAATACGAATAATAATATATTAAGAAGATCACAAAAATTAAACGAAATTATGTATTCAAACAACAACAATCAATTCACTCCCGCCATCATCAAGAAGGCACTTTGGGGAGTAGGAGCAATCGTATTAGTGATCGTGGCTATGGCATTCATACGCCCATGGTATAATGTTTGGAGTCAAGAAATGGAAGGCAAGGCGGAATTTGCAAAGGCTGAACAAAACCGAAAGATCAAAATTGAGGAGGCGAAAGCCAACCTTGAGGCAGAAAAGCTCAATGCCCAGGCAGAAATCGAACGAGCCAAGGGAGCGGCAGAGGCCATTCGGATTGAGAACGGAAGCATTACACCGACTTATATCCAGTATCTCTGGGTACGCCAACAGTCAGACCTCAACAACAAGACCGTCATCTATGTGCCGACAGAAACCAACCTTCCCATTCTGGAATCAACCCGGATGTTGATGGATACCGACAAGCAGCATTGAGATTGACTTACAGCCTCCGTTTTAGAGCCTATCTCATAAATTTGAGATGGGCTCTTAAAAAATGGGGCCTTTAAACATAAGTAGCCAATATGAAAGACACTGTTTACTTTTGCAACGATAATGGTATAAGGAAATAAGCAAAACAACTTCTATGGAACAGATACTAAAAAACGATCAGATAGCGCTGCACATTGAATATATGCAGTCGATAAATTATGCCATTATGCTCAATGGGGGCAAATACATAGAAGACATTTATATTAAAAACACCAGTAGCAACATCCTAAACAATGTCAATGTCAGCATTGGAGGATTCTTTTTCCCGACAGTCAATATTCAAACCGGAGATATAGCCCCTGATGAAACCGTAAGAGTTCCTTTGGTCAATATCATGCCAGATCTAACACGACTTTTACAACTCAATGAGGCTGTCTACACAGAGTGTAAAGTTGCAGTGATGAGCAATGACCTTGAAATAGGAACCTTTCGTTTTCCCACGACTATACAAGCATGGAATAATTGGGTGGGAAGCAATATGAAATACCAGGAATTGGCCTCCTTTGTCATGCCCAATCATGCTTATGTGGCACATATCATAGAAAAAGCGACCCCAATACTCCAACAACATTCACGCTATTCATCATTCTACGGCTATAATATAGCCGACAATCGAGAGGTGATAGAGCAGATCAATGCTATATGGACAGCATTGCTGTCGGAAAATTTGAAATATCTCACTATAAATCCAAACTATATAGATGAAGGACAACGCGTGATGACTCCGGAAATGATAGCGCGCTATAAACATGGCAATTGTCTTGATCTTTCGTTGTTATTATGCTCTTGTCTTGAAAGAATAGGCCTTTCACCTTGCCTTGTAGCCATACCGGGACACATAGTGGCAGGAGTATGGATGTTTCCTGACTATCCTATTTCAGACTCAGTCAGTATAATTGATTCAGAAATTCGGAATTGCACTTCGGATGAAAATCCGATACTAATGTTGATCGAATCAACTGCCATGTGCTATGGTTGCAGCTTGGATGAAGCGGTCAGATCTTTTACAAACACGTTGAATCAAAATAAAATTACTTTTGCAGTCGACGTAATCAATTCGCGTAAAGAAGGGATCCGCTCTTTGCCCGTAAACCCAGATATCATGACCGCATATCAGGATGAAGATATCAAAGGGTGCCTAAAGAAAGAGTGTGGATCATCGCGAAGAGAAGGTTGGGAACGAAAATTACTCGACCTTACACTTCGAAATATGATGCTTGATCTAAAGCCGGGCAAGACCATAGTGCCAATAAGGGAGCAAAATGTCACTACCGTTGTAGAGCATATAAAGATGAACAGACTTTCTGAGTTGGTCGGACCGCCAGAAAAGGATAATCTGGAACAGCTTAAGAATCTATATCGAGCGGCACGCTCATCGATTGAGGAGAATGGAGCCAACACCCTATTTGTATCGTTGGGGACACTGCGATGGTATGATGTAGATGACAGCCGCCCACATATCGCTCCGCTTCTCTTCATCCCGGTAAGTATTGTGCGCAAGAAAGCAATGACTTATGAAGTGAGACTTCGCGATGATGAAGCCATGATTAATGTCACTCTAATTGAAATGCTTCGCCAAATGTTTGGTGTCATATTTCCGGAATTCGACCAATTGCCGGAAGACGAGGAAGGCTTCCCTGATTGGAGAAAGATATTCGACATTTTCTCTAAGCATATAAAGGAAATCAATAAGCGCCAGTCAGCTGACCGCCAATGGGAACTCCCAATCAAATCATATATCGGGATATTCTCATTTACTAAATTCCTTATGTGGCATGACGTACATTTTCATCCGGATGTGATCGACCATAACCCTATATTGAGAGGACTGATTGAAAATCATTACAATCATCAGCCAGCTGATTCTAAATTGTCTGATGCAAAGACAATAGAATCAGACTCGCTCCTTGATCTCATGATGCCGGTGGACTTCGATTCTTCACAAATGGAAGCTGTAGCAGAGTGTCATTACGGGCAGTCGTTCGTACTTCATGGTCCTCCTGGAACAGGGAAATCGCAAACTATCACAAACATGATAGCAGATGCCCTCTATTCGGGGAAGCGAATACTATTCGTAGCAGAAAAGAAGGCAGCCCTTGATGTGGTGAGAGCCCGTCTTAATTCCATCGGACTCGAGCCCTATTGTCTTGAACTTCATAGCAATAAGGCAGACAAGCGCTCATTTTTCAATCAGGTACAAAAGTCAGGTATACACTATTTAGGAAATCATTCAGCCATCCGCCACAATACTGAAGAATATGCGCACTCCGCTCAGATGCTTAAATATGCGCAAAAGCATCTTAGCGACATCACAAGTGCCATACATTCTAAAAACATGAATGGATTGTCGCTCTACCATTGTGTCAACCAATTGCTTTCTAAAGGATACGATAATCTAATCGTAAACTATGAGGATGTGAAGCATCTTTCGCCAAGCCAAATTGACGAACTCTGTGCAGAATTCCAATCTCTTGATCTTGTTGCTGAGATTTTGGGTTATCATCCCTGCAACTCTAAACTTGTAGGTATATATCCACTTGAAAATACAGCATCCAATCAGGATGCTGTCACAAAAGCATTATCGGATATGCCTGAAGCCATCGAAAAGGCACGCAAGAAGGCCGTATCTTTTTTCAACAGATGGATCAAGAAAGAGAGTCCGGAAGAAATAATCAGCAAAAGTGAAGTTTGGCAACGACTTTCAAAAGAAGCTATCATTGACGCCGAAAATTATAGAGACATTGACGTGCTTGCAAAATCAATCGACAAGTGGAATAGAGCAATAGGGGAACTGCGCAAATGGTATCATTTCTCAGAAAAGGCATCAAAAATCAGGGAATATCGCTTCTCAAAAGCTTTTAAATTCTATCTTCATGGGAATAATGGAGCATTAACTGCTGACGCCGTCTATAGTTCTTATTACCGTGCGCATGCTTACCACACCATTGATAACGACAGCAATCTTAGAGGATTCACCGGACGTCTGCACAACGACAAAATAGAACGCTATCGCACTAATGCAGAAGAATTTCAAAAATTGCGTCGTGACGAATTAATAAGAAAGATGGAAGAATACATATCCGAGTCGCGTCTCTCACCAAATCAAGAGACTCAGCTGGCTGTGCTCTCACGTAGGCTACAGACAAAAGGGCGTGGAGTGGCACTACGCAAAGTCATTGCAGACTCCGGGGATATTCTCGCTAAACTATTCCCTTGCATGCTGATGTCGCCCTTAAGCGTAGCACAATATCTCGACATGAAGTCTGACTTATTTGACATTGTAATCTTTGACGAGGCATCGCAGATGGAAACCCCAGATGCAGTTGGAACTATAGCGAGGGGACGAAGTCTTGTGGTAGTAGGAGATCCTTTGCAGCTTCCTCCCACCCGATTCTTTACGACGAAAACAACTACCGGCGAGGATCTTGAGGAAAGTGAGGATTCAGATTCCATACTCGAAGACTGTATTGCCATTGGCATGAAGTCGCATTATCTTTCACGCCACTATCGATCGCATCACGAGAGCCTGATAGCTTTCTCTAATTGTCATTTCTACGACAATCGACTTCTGACATTCCCTTCTCACAATGATTCGCAGCGCAAGGTATCGCTGATTGATCCGAAAGGGATATATGATTACGGTAAGACTCGCACCAATATAATTGAAGCGGAAGCTGTAGTGAAGCATGTCATCGACCTTTTGGAGAAATCACAGGAAGCACCATCCATTGGCATCGTAGCCTTCTCAAAAGCGCAGAGCAATCTTATAGAAGACATCTTAAATGCAAAACTTCAGCGAAACAAGATGCTTCAAAAGAAGCTGGATGAGGCAGAGGAATCCCTTTTTGTAAAGAATTTGGAAAATGTACAGGGAGATGAGCGGGATATAATAATTTTTTCCATTGGATATGGACCGGATAAAAATGGCAATGTATCGCTCAATTTTGGTCCGTTGAATCAAAGTGGCGGAGAGCGACGCCTGAATGTGGCAGTCTCACGTGCGCGTGAAGAAATGATCGTTTTCAGTTCATTATTGCCCCAACATATCCCAGCAGAAGGTGTTACTGCGAAGGGAGTTTCATCACTGCGCCAATTTCTAACTTATGCTATTGACGGACAGACACAACAAATGCAATCGTCGGATACTGATAGGGAAATCATAATTGATGATATTGCAGAAAAACTGCGGGAAAAGGGATTTCAGGTTGCTACCAAAGTTGGAAGAAGTGACTTTAAGATCGACATTGCAATTATCGACAAAGAGAATCCTGATAATTATGCTCTTGGTCTGATACTTGATGGTCGAGATTATAATGCACTTCCAACTGTTCGCGACAGGGAGATAACCGTGCCGTCAGTATTGCGATCTTTAGGTTGGCGTATTCAGCGGATATGGACTATAGACTGGTTAGAAAATCCTGAAAGTGTGATTCGATCTGTCGTTGAGGCTATTGCTTGCGTCAGTTGACAATGAAAAATAACCCTTTAACCATCTAACCTTATTACCTTTAAGTTGGGCGCTGCTAAACTTAAATAATAAAAATTATGGAAGACGGATAAAAATTTAATCACGAAGTGAGCAAGTTTGACTAAAAAGTATTATCTTTGTGTTAGGAACAGACAACTGTAAGATGCAGACACCGAATCTTTATATAATTGCCGGTTGTAATGGGGCTGGGAAAACCACGGCTTCATTTAATGTCTTGCCGCAAATCCTCAACTGCAAGGAGTTTGTGAATGCTGATGAGATCGCCAAAGGATTATCTCCCTTCTGTCCAGAATCAGTTGCCTTTCAAGCAGGCAAATTAATGCTTGAGCGAATTGAAACCTTAATGGGTGAGGGAGTGTCCTTCGCTATTGAGACTACATTAGCTACCAGAAGTTATAAAAATTTGGTATTTAGAGCCAAAGAAAAAGGATACGTAGTCAGTTTGCTGTTTTTCTGGCTTGAATCTCCAGAAATGGCATGTGAGCGAGTGGCAAAGAGAGTCGCTGAAGGAGGTCATAATATCCCGATAGAGACTATTTATCGAAGATATTATCTTGGATTAGAGAATTTCTTCAAAATATTTATGCCTATAGTTGATTTTTGGGCTCTATATGATAATAATAACGAGACAAGAATTATTGCTGATTCCAATAAAGTTACAGACATTAATTTTTCCACCCAAATACCGAATTCTCTATGTCAGAACAAGAAAAAATAGAACTTAGCGATAAGCTAAATAAAGCACTAAAGGATTCATATTATAAAATGCTTGACCTAAAGAAGAAGTTAGGTCAAACAGTTATCATAGCTGACGAAAACGGAATGCCTTTAGAAGTCACAGCCGAAGAAGCTGAAAGATTAGCAAAAGCTCAATTATAAATAGTCATTCAACAGACATATATAATTTCTTTAAGGACGTGCGACTCGTGCGTCCTTTTTCGTAACTATTCAGCAGACATCGAAATAGGGTGCACACAGAGGGCACACGGAGTTTTTGCCATTTATTTTTATTCATAATTGCATTAAATTATCAGACTATAGGTATATGGAGCATTTGTTTAGCATCTTCAGGAACTACAATTTTTATTGCGGAGTCGTGTATTTTCCATATTTTCAGAAATGGTCGCATTTCGTTCCTGAGAGCATCTGTTAAAGACACTAATTCTTCCTTTACGACATTTTTATCAGGTGGAAAATTAACAACTAAGACAAAACGCAGTTCATCTAAATTTATATGTTTGTTGCTTAGGGGAATCTCATCACATCGATGCTTTCCATGACGTCCTTCGATTATTGACCTAAGAATTTGGAAAGAATCGATAAATTTTTTGGAAATGGAACGTAAAAAATGTTGATAATTGTCATATATTTCCCATGATTTAGGAACAGGCTTACCATTCAAAAGTATACCGTCAAATTTGCTATCTAGTTTTCTCGGAACGGATTGTTTGGCCTCAATAAAATAATGATGCCCATCAATGAAGCTGATACATTCACAAGCCATATTATTTGAGGTACTCTTACATTGAGTGTTTTTTACCAGAGGATCATCTTCTATACGAAAGCAGTTGTCATCGTCAAACTCAAAAGTCATACCTGATTCATTGAATCGGATCATAGCGCAAGTTCTTCTTCGTAAAGTTTGACAGATTGATCTATTATGGGATTTTCAGGCATTCCCTCCTTAAGGTCGCTTTCTTCAATCGACCCATTCTGATTAAATGAAATGACAGGGATTGACATTTTTAAAGTGTTAGCCATCAAGTATAATTTCTTTATCACGAAATAAGAATGACTTGCAATAAAGAATTGCATCCCATATTTGGCAAGTTCACCAATTATATCTATAAGTTCAACCAACAGTCCGGGATGAAGACCTGATTCAGGCTCATCAATAAATACTATTGAATCCTTTGTCAGGAAATGATTCCCAATCAGAGTGTCAAAAATAGCAATTTTTTTTGTACCCTCTGATGTTACATTTATGTCGTATGTATATTTGCCTTGAACGTATTGCCAAACTTTCTTTTCTTTTGAATAGACGATCCTTCCTCCCAAAGCAGTCTCGAGACGATCTCTCACTTTCAAACAAGGTTTGGCAATTTTTCCTTGAGTAGTTGGTGTGAGAGCATTGGCAAGATCATAATATGTCTCATCAAAACCAAATTCCATCCTAACATTACGCGTTTCTTGAATCAAATTTAGAAGTGAGATTACCTCTTTGGCAGGAATAAAAACGGAATTTGAGCTACGAACATTTGAGTTCCCTTCAAGCTTAATAATTTTTTTCTCAGTATCTGCACCAAAGGAATATTCAAAAATACTTCCGTCTGATTCTTTCATCTCAAATTGCAAAGAACCGTTATTAGGTTTATGAACTAATTGTCCAAGTTTTTCTACCTGGAAAGTCCAATAGAGTTTTGATGCAAGAATATCTTTATTACTTTCCGGGTTTTTTCCTCTTCCAGTCAGTTCTATTGTTCTTTGAGCACAATATAGGGCTTTTAGAAGTATGGTCTTCCCTGAACGGTTGGGACCAATCAGAAGATTGACTTTACTTAAATCATCAACTTTAAGATCCTTAATAGGACCATAATTTTTCAAACCGACAGATTGTATCATAACTCTTTATTGCTTTGGATATGCAAAAATACATAAATAATTTTTAAAATCAAAATTCTTTGAGTAAATATGATAAATTTGAATAACAAACAAATCTTCTCTGCAGCTTCAGGGCAACGAGAAATAGTCCGAAATCATTGCGAGCTTCCCAAAACCAAGTCGCGAAACTATATAATCTTAATATTTAATCCGACAAAAACGGCATGCCCATAGAAGTCACAGCCGAAGAAGCCGAAATCCTTGCTAAATCCCAATCCTAAATCTCATATTCCTGCTCAGTAGGGATGCGCGGCTCGTGCGTCCGCCCATATCCCTGATGATCCTCTCTCTCTTTTCCAATCTGAGAGTGTAAAAAGCATCCTCAGAAAGGTCTGTTTGTCTTTGGGTGCAAATCCAACCTATCAAAAAATTCCCTCAAAAGGGGAATTTTTTGTTTACTTTTGCATCGCTTTTGGTATTAACTTTTGCAGGGGATGGAATGGAGTATCAAAAAATAAAAAAATTATGGAATACGGATAAAATTTTATCACAAAGTGAGCAAGTTTGACGAAAAAGTATTATCTTTGCGATTGCGGAGGAAGTCTCTATGCGACTTCGAAGCATACATATTGATAATGAGCGTCAAACTCTCGGCAATCTGGTGCTGAAAATCTGGACAATTTTCAACCATAAGCAGATAGCAAGTGATGACGCTCACGCCCGACGTATATATCTCAGTTTCAATAAAC
>CAZGGB010000046.1:0-21861 GCA_964525115.1 uncultured Sangeribacter sp.
GAGTTGGCTGTGGTCATCATGTATTCGCTTTCATACTTGTAGGGGAATGTCGGCATGCCTACAGTGTGGAATAGACGTGGATCCCATTTCTGAGCATTTACGCTTCCCATGACGGGATATGCACTGCTTGTGCTGTTGCCAATCATTGGGAGACCATCCTGAGTCTTATAAGCATCTACGAGGTCTTGAGAAGGTTTGTGGAAGTCCCAACCGCACGACCACATGCCCCAGCATCCGTTGAGCATATTGCTCCAGTTGGCGCGTCCGAAGCGTGTGTTGTCTTCAGTATATTGTGAAGTCTGCACTGCGAAGATTGATTCCTTGCTGTTCTTGTATTCAGGAAGGAAGATGTCGCCGAAATCCTCGAGATAGCCATACTGTGAGTTTGCTACGACATCAGTGTATTCGATCACTTTCTGCATGTAATCTTTGTTGATGAAGCCTACACCGTCTGTTGCTTCGTATCCGTCGCCCCAAGCGATTGTAAGGTAGCATTTTGCGAGGTAAGAGGCTGCAGCAATCTTGTTGGCACGGCCGCCACCGTCTGTCACTGTCTCAGGAAGTGCATCATAAGCCATCTGGAACTCGTTGATCACTTTCTGCCAGAGCTCTTCATAAGAGAACTGGTCGTTGCGGGTCTGTTCCTGAAGGTTGTTCTTGAATACATTCTCGTCTACCCAAGGAATCTGGCGGAACATTGTCAGAAGCTTGAAATAGCTGTGGCCACGGAGGAAGTGCACCTCGCCTACGCGCTGGGCTGCAGTCTTTTCGCCAAGTTTTTCAACTCCATATTCTTCGAGAGCCACAAGAGCACGGTTGCAGCGGGAAATGTTGCAGTAAAGACGATACCAAAGTTCATCGAGCTCGCCCGGAGTTGAAGTCAGTGTCGACCATATTTCCATGGGATGATAGCCTGTGTCGGTCAGACCGCCGCCACCTTTCATGCAGTCGTCAGAACCAAGGTCGCCATAGGGCCAGAGATTGAATGGATAGGTATACCAGCAGTCGCCAAGCGAAGCATAAGCTGCATTTACCATCTTGTCAGGCTGGGAGTAAGCCAGGTCGCCGTCAACCACACCTGTCGGGGGCACGTCGATGAAATCGTTGCAGGCAGTAAGGCCAAGAGCAACAAGAGGGAGAATATATGATTTAAGAGATTTCATTTTGAATCCGAATTAAAGGGTGATTTTTAGAAATTGAGCTGCAGACCGAATGTGAATGAAGTCGGGATTGGGTAAGCCCAGTTGGGATTCTCAGGGTCGGTGCAAGTCAGGCTCTTGCTCTTGATAGTGGCGATGTTGTTGCCGGATACATATACGCGAGCTTTAGTCATACGGAGTTTCTCAAGCACCTTGTCGGGGAGATTGTAGCCTATTTGGAGAGTGCGGAGCTTGCCGTAAGAACCATTTTCAACAAAGTAGGACGATGCGCGTCCTTCGTCGCTATTGTTGTTGGTTGAGAGCATCGGGATAGTGGAGTTGGCGTTCACATTTGGTAGCCAAGCGTCGAGCACGCGCTGTCCCTTGTTGCTGCCAGCGTCAGTTACAGCCCAGAAGTCGTTCTGGAATTTCTGGTTGTTGTAGACGTCCTGTCCGAGCACTCCCTGCCAGAACATCTGCAGGTCGAAGTTCTTATATGTAAGTTCGAGGTTAAGACCGAAAGAGAGGTCAGGAACCGGGCTAAAGATCCAAGTCTGGTCGTCGGGAGTGATTCTGCCGTCGCCGTTGATATCTTTGTATTTCATGCCACCTACACGAGCATTATCCTGTCCGTAGGCGAGCACTTCTTCCTGACTCTTGAAGAGTCCGTCGAAGACGTATCCTACGATTGAACCGAAGGGCCGGCGGGATTCAACAAGGTTTTCAGTTGTAGTGTGCACATAAGAGCCGGTGGTTGTGGAGGGAAGGTAAGTCACACGGTTGCGGAAGAAGTCGAGGTTGAGGTTTGCCTTGTAGCCGAGGCCGCAAGCGAGTTCATCGCGCCATCCAACTTGGAATTCCATACCCCAGTTGCGGAGGGAAGGACCATTGAGCCAACTTGCACCACCTTCACCCATTGAGCCGAGATAGGCAGGGATGATGAGCATATCTTTCACATCTTTGATATAGGCATCCCATGTACCGATGAGGCGGTTGCCGAAGAAGCCGAAATCGATACCGGCGTTATACTGGATAGTGGATTCCCATTTCAGGTTGGGGTTGGCAGTCTGGCTTGCATAGTAGCCTGAGGGGAAGATACCGCTCTGCTGGAGAAGGAGGTCGTAGGCAGTAGAAGTCACGCGGTCGTTGCCGTAGTCGGCCACATAGAGGGCATAGCGTGCTGTGTTGGAGATAGCCTGGTTACCGGTCTTACCCCATGACACACGGATCTTGAGATCGTCGAGCCATTTCTTGTTGATGTTTTCAGAGATACGGTAGCCGAGAGTGGCAGCGGGGAAAGTACCGTAGCGGTTGTTGCTGCCGAAGCGGCTTGAACCGTCGCGACGGATAGTGAATGAAGCGAGCAGGAGGTCTCTCCAGTTGTAGTCGACTTTGCCGAAGAATGATACGAGGGCATAGGCAGACTTATTACCGGTAGCACGCTCAACGCCGGATGATGCATCGGGATACATATAGTCTGGAGTCTCGATGTCGTAGTTCTCGTTGTAGCCGGAGAAATCGATGCGGCTCTGGCGGAACATTTCCATACCGGCAAGCACTGTCAAATGGTGCTCATCCTTGAATGATACATTGTAATTGGCAGTGTTGGTCCAAGTCCATTTTGAGTCGTTTGCCTGAGAGAGGGTAGTGGAGTTGGTGTCGTTGTTGACGATGTCGCTATGGAAAGTATAATTGTAAGAGTGGATGAAAGCAGCATCATAGTCAAGACCGAAGTTGGAGCGGAGAGTAAGACCCTTTACCGGCTTGATGTCGACGTAAGCGTTGCCAAAGAGGCGCCAGATGTTGAGAGCATTGTCTTTATTGAAAGCGAGTTCGCGGAGAGGGTTCTGGCGGTCGGCCATACTTCCTACCGGGCCTGCGTAAGTGACACCATCAGTTTCGAATACCGGGACGATTGTAGGCATCTTTAGGGCATTTTCGAGTGGCTGGCAGTCTACCTGGTCGGTGTAGGTAAGGGTGAAGTTTTCGCCTACGCTCACTACCTTTGAGATCTCGTAGGAAGAGTTCATACGGGCAGCGATGTTCTCGAAGTTTGTATATTTGAGGATACCGTCGGTCTTCTTATAGCCGAGAGAGAAGAAAGCAGTTCCTTTTTCAGAAGAAGTGGATACTGAAGCATCGTAGTGCTGAGCGAAGCCGGTGCGTGAGATTTCGTCGAGCCAATCGGTATCCGACATTCTCATGGTCTGCTTGCGGTTGATATATCCGTCATACTGTCCATTGACCATATAATCCTGATATTCTCCGGTGCGGTAGTTGTAGACGCTGATAGGATAGCCGGAAGTTGAGTTGAGGTTGAGGCCATAGCTTGAAGCATAGGCAACTGGGTCGATTCCGTCGTTGAGGGCAGCCTGCGCCATGGCGGTGGCATAGCCCGGAGTGTTGAGGAGTTTCATCTTCGACTGGGCGGAGTAGAACTGGGTAGTGAAGTTAGCGTTGAAGCTAACGTTGACTTTGCCTTGGCTCTTACCTTTCTTAGTGGTGATGATGATCACACCGTTGGCTGCGCGAGAACCGTAGATAGAAGCGGAAGCTGCGTCCTTAAGCACCTGCATGCTTTCGATGTCGTTCATGTTGAGAGAGTTCAATGTTGCTGTTGTCGGAACTCCGTCGATGATAAAGAGTGGGTCCTGGGAAGCATTGAAAGAACCGATACCACGGATGCGGACTGAGCCTGTGCCGGCTGGAGAACCGTTGGCAGAGATTGTCATGCCCGGCACCTTACCTTGGAGTGCGCGCATGGGGTCGCTATCGGAAGATGTTTCAAGAGATTTGGTAGAGACCACAGAGACAGCACCAGTGAGGTCAGCTTTTCGGACTGTCTGGTAGCCTACCACTACGAGTTCGTCGAGAAGACCTGTGTCTTCATCAAGGTAAATTGTCATGCTTTCCTGTGCGGGAAGTTCTACTGATTGATATCCTACGTAGGATACTTTGATTGTTGCGCCTTCCGGCACTGTAAGTTGGAATGAGCCGTCGATATCGGTGGCGGTACCTTGCTGAGTGATCTGGCACATGACAGTTGCGCCGATCAGGGGTTCGTCATCGATACGGGAATAGACGGTTCCGTTCACAGTAATGTTCTGTGAATACGCCATGACTGCTGTGAGCAGGATCATGATGGCACTGAGGATTCCTTTTTTCATGTTATTGGGTTTTTGTAAAATTTTCTGCCGCAAAATTACGTCCTATTTTGCATACCGCATATAATACTTGTTGCTTCCAATATAAAAAAATTTCGGAATCCGACTTAATTAAAATCAATGCTGATTTTTTGATAATGACCTATGATAAAAATTATTTGGTGGATATTGGGTGGTTGATATCTGATTGATAAATAAGGTGTTGTAATTTGTGTGCAACAAATGTTTTATAGCTTGCAACAATAATCATATTGGGAGTCATTGAATATTATAAGTCGAATAAGAGAAGGTAGTAATTGGGTGACTTCCTGACTGGAGGATTATTGATTGTGGATTTGGAGATTAGAGGGAAAAGCGTTATATTTGCGGAAAAGTTTGAGTTATGGAGGAATTGAGATACCCTGTCGGGATGCAGACCTTTTCCGAGATCATTGAAAAGGGGTATGTGTATGTGGATAAAACTGCTTACATTAAGCCACTCTTAAGGCAAAGCAAATTCATTTTCCTGAGCCGTCCACGTCGGTTTGGGAAGAGCCTGATGCTCTCTACCTTGAAGGCCTATTTCGAGGGGCGTCGTGAGCTATTCAAGGGTCTGGCTGCCGACACCATGGATCTGGACTGGACTCCGAGACCGGTGCTCCATCTTGACTTGAACAATGGACAATATAAACGTCCTGATGGACTGCAAAATAGGCTTATTGCCCATCTGGCAAGATATGAGGAAATATATGATATATCTCCTAAAATTGAACACGATGTAGTGTTGCGATTCGAAAATCTTATAGGGGAAATCTATAATAAGACGGGGCAGAAAGTGGTTATCCTCGTGGATGAGTACGATAAACCGCTGCTTGACTTAGATGAGTATCCTGAATTGTATGAAAAGAACCAGACCATGCTCAAGGGATTTTATTCGAATTTCAAATCAATGGATGCTTACATTGAGTTTGGAATGCTGACTGGAGTGGCTCGTTTCAGTAAGGTGAGTATCTTCAGTGATCTAAATAATCTTGATGATATTTCGCTGGAGGATTCATTCGCTGATATATGCGGATGGACAGAAAAAGAGGTGATTGAGAAGTTCCGTTCAGGTATCGAACGCCTCGCTGAGAAACGTAAAGAGGGTTTCGAAGATACACTCCGCGCCCTGCGTGAATACTATGATGGATATCTGTTCAGTGAAGAGGGATCGCGACTATACAATCCGTTCAGTATTCTCAAGGCTTTGAAGAAAATGAAGATTGATCCCTATTGGTTTGACAGTGGAACCCCTACCTTCTTGGTAAAGCGGATAAAAGCACAAGGTATTTATCCTCCAGATCTCAACGGCAAAATGTGTTCTAGAGAAGAACTTATAGCTGTCGGACTTGACAATCGGAATCTGATTCCGTTGATGTTTCAGACAGGCTACCTGACAATCGGATTATTTCATGAGGATCTTAATCTCTATGAACTTCGTTTTCCGAATCGAGAAGTGGAAATCGGATTCTATCAAGAATTACTCCCTGTTTATGCTCCAGAGGTTGTGGATATTAACAGTCCATTTCGCTTTCCTGACTTCAAGATAGACCTCTACGAAGGGCGTGTGGAAGACTTTATGGAGAGACTTAAATCTCTGCTGAAGTCACTTCCTGGGGAAGATCATCGCGAGTCTTCATACCGAGCTATTACCTATCTGCTTGCAGTGCTATGCGGTACACAAGCCAGCGCAGAAAGCCATGGCTATAAAGGGAGGAGCGATTTGGAAGTGCTTACCGGGAAATATGTCTATGTGTTTGAGTTCAAATACAACAAAAGCGTAGCAGAGGCTATGGAGCAGATTCATACGCGCGATTATGCCGGAAAATATTCGTTTGACGACAGGAGTGTCTATCTCATAGGGGCAAATTTCAATGAGAAGAAGGAGGAAAGAGGCTTGGAATATGAAATCGAGAAATTAAAATAATCAAGGGGTAGGCTGGGAAGTCGGCACTCCATACTGATTAGCGGGAGTCGGTGGGGGAGATGCCGAATTCTTCCTTGTAGCATTTGGAGAAGTAGGCGAGGGATGTGAAACCTACGGCATAGGCGATCTCGCTTACTGTTTTTTCGGAGCTTAGAAGCAGGGTCTTGGCTTTTTGCAAGCGTAGGCTGCGGATTAGTTCTACCGGGGTGTAGTTGGTGAGAGCTTTGATCTTTCTTGTGAATTGCGATTGCCCAAGCCCCATTTGGGAGGCAATCTCCGAAATCTGCAGGTCGGGATCCGGCATGCGTTCCTTGACAAGTTCTACGAAACGGGCGTAGAAGTCGCTTTCCACGTCGTTGGGACGATGTGTGGCCTTTGCAGCCTTCGTTTTGGCTGCGTTGTCATTGCGAGGCTCTACGGTGCCCTTCCCATATAACTCACGTATTCGCCGGCGGTTGGCGAGAAGATTGCGGCATCTTGCAGTAAGCACTTCAAGATTGAAGGGTTTCGGCATATATGCGTCGGCTCCATTCTCATATCCAGCCACGCGCTGTTCGTCCATCGAGCATGCGGTCAGCATAAGCACCGGAATATGGGAGGTGGAGACTTCCTCTTTCAGTTCTTTGACGCACTCCATACCATCCATGACGGGCATCATTACATCGCAAACTATGATGTCGGGCACGTATTTCGTTGCCATCCTGACGCCCTGCAGCCCATCTGCGGCAGAAAGCACATTGTATTCATCGCCTAATTGCTCACTTATGAGGGTACGGATGTCGCGGTTGTCGTCAATGACCAACAGGGTGGGTTTGCCATCTTTGAAGTCAGACGGGTCAGCCTCTATCGAAGCAAGTTCGGTTTCAACATCTTCGGCGGATATATGTGAGTCAATCTTTTTCTGCGTGTCCGTGTGGCGCACCGGGAAGGTCACCGTGAATTCGCTTCCTTTGCCTTTTTCACTCTTTACAATTATGCTCCCTCCGTGAAGCTCCACAAAAGCTTTCGTGAGGGCAAGCCCTATGCCCGAACCTTTAGGATTAGCCCCTTCTGCTTGATAGAAACGGTCGAATATACGCTCCACTTCTCCGGCATCTATGCCGCATCCGGTGTCTTTAACGGAATAAGACACAGTAGAATCGCTCTGAGAGAAAGTCACTGTGATTTTTCCATTGTCGGGGGTATGCTTGAAGGCATTGCTCATTAGGTTGAAGAATACGCGCTCCATTTTCTCTACATCCACTGCCACCGTAGGGATATTCTTTTCTTCGATTTCGACAGAGAGACGTATGTCGCGCTTGCGGGCAGCTTCCTTGAAAGCGTCTGTCCACTCTTTCAGAAGGTTTGCGAATTCGACTTCAGTCAGTTTTTGTTCAGTCTTGCCGTTTTCGTATTTTCGGAAATCAAGTATCTGGTCGATGAGGCGACGCAGTATCACCACATTCTTTTTGGTGAGTTGCATAAGCGACCGGCAGCGAGGAGTGAGGCATGGATCTTCAGCTACTTGTTCCACAGGGCCAGCAATAAGAGTCAATGGCGTACGGAGGTCGTGGGATACGTTGGTGAAAAACATCAGTTTTGATCGAGTTGCCTCCTCGAGTTGCTCATAAAGCTGCTGTTGCTTTTCTTTTTCCTCCTGAAGCTGAGTGTTTTTTGCCTCAAGTTCCTTCTGGTGGCGACGGTTGGCATTCATGCTCCGCAGCAAAACGAATACAAGTCCAATTAGGAGCAACGCAATGGCACCAAATGCCCACATCAGCATTTTCTGAGTGTTGTAGCGCATCAGTTGCTGGTCGATCTTATTATTGAGAAGAGTGATTTTTGATGCCTTTTCGTTGAGCAGTGTATCTTGGGCGAGAAGAATATCGGCATTTGATGCATCGATAGGAGACAGGGGTGCTACGCGTGTGATGCGTTCATATGGTTCCCCTTTAAGTATGGAAAGAGCTATACGCAGGAGTCGCTCTCCTTCTGTAGGATAAAGGAAAGTAGCGGTAAGATTTCCATCTGAAACCCCTTTTATTCCCTGATGTGGGAATCCATCGATACCAATCACTGCCACATCTTCGCGTCCATTGTCTTTCAATGCCTTGGATGCACCAAGTGCCATATGATCGGTGTGTGCAAATACGACGTTGGTTTTCGGATATAGTTTGATGAGGGAATCAAGGAGCTGCTCTGCACGGGCGTAGTCCCATTCTCCGAATACACTTGCTGCAACCTCAATGTTGGGATCTTCCTTGATTCCTTCCATAAAACCCCCATGCCTGAGTTGTGCCGGGGATGCTGATTCCGGTCCGCGCACCTCTATCACATGCAAAGGATGCTTGCCAATTGTTGCGGCATACTTAGCCACGGCTTTTCCAAGGGCATAGTTGTCGACTTCCATATGGGCAGTGAAGTCATCGCTGTTGATGCGGCGGTCGAAAGTGACTACCGGTATGCCTTTTGCCTTTGCTTCTTTTACCACTCCTACGAGGGGTTCTGATTCATTTGGAGCCAATATTATGAGGTCATAGCCATTGTCGATGAAATAGCGTACATCTTCTTCCTGGCGATCTGAATTGTTGTCGGCATTGCGGATGTCGAGTTGCACATCGGGATGATTGAGAAGTTCCGTCTGCAAGTCGATGTTGGTTTTTTCACGCCAATAGTCGCCGCTGCATTGGGCAACGCCGATTTTGTATTTCTTATGTTGTTCCTCTCCGCAAGAAGTTAAAATGGCAGCGAGGATCATTAGTAGTGATAGAATTCGAGTCATGGTGTAGGATTTTTGGCAAAGATAGTGAATGTTAGTGAGATTGCCAAAAATCTTTATCAAAAATTAAAGATGGATGATACGCGCCGGGGCGCATGCGGAGCATGCTCTATTACTAAATTTGACTCTCCATAAAGCATAATTAAGTGCGACTCATCTTGAGTTGGAGTTGGTAGGGTATAAGAATACCCCGAGCGGCAGCTCGGGGCAGACGAGATTGATAGCCCAGAGGGCTATTTAGGTAAGATTCGGGGGATTAGCGGAGGTGTTTTTTGCCGTTTTGGATGAAAAGCCCGTGCTGAGGGGTATCGGATGGCATTTTATAGCCTTGCAGGGTGTAGATTTCAGCGTTTGCGGAGTCTTGGGATACTGTGGCTACTCCGGAGCTGTTGGTGTCGAGAATCCAGGCTTTGAGGTCGATGACTTTTGTGGTGGAGTTGGAATATGCCTCTATGCCATTGGCATATTCATCAGTCGGGAATACACGTATGGAGGTTGCCCAACGATCGTTGACGAAAATGTCAAGAATTGAATGGTCGATGAAAATATTGACTTTCAGAGACTCTCCTTCTGCGGGGCGGATAGGGAGGGGACAGCGATATACGCCGTCGTAGACACCGTTATCGTTTGTAAGACGCTTTAATCCACTGAAATCTGCGATAAGTTCGCCGGAGGCAGGATTATAATATATCCTTCCTTCTCCAGAAGCTGATTTGAACACATTGAAACCGAACGCAGTGGCACCGACTTCAAATGTGCCGCATATTTCCACGGCACGTCCTGATACAGGAGAAAGATCCACTATTCCTGTAAGGTCGAATTCTGATTGGGAGAACATAGTCTCTGTGCGAAGTCCAGTCAGTCCCTCATACGGCTTTTGGATAAGGCTTCCATCTTCAGCAAGACTCCATTCGCGTGGGAGAGAATAGCAGTGAGCCCATCCAAGTCGCCAGTTGTCGGATCCCGGAAGTTTATCCGGTACGATTCCAAGTACGATGGTCTTATCTCCTTGGCGATAGATTGTGGGGGAAAGGAGACCGAATCCTTCGCGTGAGTTCATTTCTACGAGGCGAGGTGCAGAAGAATTGGCATCAGGGATGAATTTGCCGTCGGAAGCGATATCGCCTGTCCAATAGAGGGTGCGTACTCCCTGTGATGTGCCGAGGGGAGTTGAAGTGAAGAGCCAGCGTCCATCAGGCATCCGGGTAATGTTTGGCATCTCCCAGAAAGTTCCGTCGGTAGCCTTGTTGGTGCCAGTGAAGAACTGATCGCCATTGTTGCTCCATGACTTTGCAGTTGCGTCGTAACGATGAAGTGTAGTGGTGCCCACACCTTCTTTGGATGAACCTACGATGATGTAAGCATTGCTACCATTGCGGAAGAAATATGGGTCGCGGAAGTCGTCGGAAAGTCCACCCGGGCGACCATTGATGATAGGATTTGAGGGGTTCTTAACCCAATTATCGAGCAAGTCAGTCTCCGGAGCAGCCTGAGCGATCATGGCTTTTGCGTAGTCAACTGCGGTATAGAGAATATTAGGCTTGGAGCCAGTGATCTCTTCGTCTGTAAATACGCATCCGCTCCAGCATCCCTTTATGTCATACCAGTCGCCTGGAGCCACAGCAATCTTTTCTTCCCTCCAATCGTAGAGATTCGCACTTGAAATGTGTCCCCAATGCAGGCGAGCCATATATGGACCATCGGCATTCTTCTGGAAGAAGAGATGATAGCGACCGTCAGAATATGTCATGCCATGGCATTCATTAGTCCATCCGGCGGCAGGCATTCCGTGGAAGCGAGGGCGTAGCACTTGGTCGGCAAAGCGAGAGGCTGGAATGTCGAGGTTTGGCTCGTTTTCAGCCTTCCAGCTTTGAATCTCTGATAGGGATTTTGCCTCATTCCAGATAGAAATATCATCTATCAGTCCATTGAACGACATCAGTTGGAATGGACCCATCATTCGGGATTCAGTGCCTTGTCCCATATAGAAGTTGCCCCCTTCATAGCTGATTGCGCCACTCGCTTTTCCCGAACCAACTTCGACTCCATTGTTGTAGAGTTTGGTGGTACAGTTTTCGCAGTCAACGACAGCCACAAGGTTGTTCCACTGATAGGTGGGAAGAGTTGTGGAAGCCTCCACGCTAAGAGGCCAACCTCCAATATATGTCTCAAAAGAATACTTTCCGTTGAATCCGAGATAGAAACCGAATCCGGTCTTTTTGTCTTTGTCGAGACAGCTGACAATCGGAGTTTTTTCTTTTGTGTCGGTGTCAAGTTGGATGATAGGGTAGGATGGAGTTGCTACCCATACGGAGAAAGTCAGGGTTTTATTGTCGGCTGAGAGGATGCTGCCGAGGGAGGCTTTTACGTGGGAGGTATATCCGTCGAAGCGAAGAGCCTCACCGACAGCTCCGGGGAGATTTTCCGGGGCGAAATTGCCTTCTACGGCATATTTGCCACCGCTGACGGTCTCTTCTATCATTCCACCTTTAACATCCATTGAGAAGTGGGCAACGAGATCTGCCTGGGTGGTGGATGCAATAGTAAGAGTTGACAGGAGGGCTATTTTTCTTATTGAAATCATTTTAACAGGAGCTTTATGGAATGGGTGCGGGTGGCGTGCTTAAAAATCCTAAAAAGCACACCACCCGCAAAATTAGTGTTTTTATTTCAGATAATCAAGAATATTCTTGGTCAGCTGCTCTACATTGTGTTGGTAGGGATTTGCACCTGAATTCTGATTCCATTCGTAAGCTGCGAGTCCGTTGGCGATGCAACGTCCGTGCTCAGGATTGGAGTAGAATTCCACGAGACCTGCTACGCAGTGGTCGCGAACGTGTCCCCATGTAGCGAGAACGAGTGAGTTTGTGGTCACCTCAAAGTTCTTGATTACGTCGCGCTGGTCGCCACGGCCGTAGATATTGCAATCCCACATGCAGTTATGGTCTTCACGCTGGCCAGGACCAATCAGAGGCAATGTCGGATAGCCGTAGTTGTTAGGGTCTTCGAGTGTAAGATCTTTGTAGACAGCATGTGCAGTGCGGTCGTAAAAACCTTGGTCTGCGCCATCCTTGAAGTCCCAACCGAGATTGGGGTTGATTACCCATACATCATCGCCTGCGCCACCGTCACCATTGCCGAAAACTGTAGGAGCCATGTTGTCGGGTACCATTCCAAGAGGCACTGTGAGCTGGGTAGCCATATTTGAGAGGTAGATGCTACCGCCGTTGGCTGAATAGTCGCGGAGAGCTGCGATAGTGCTTTCACTTGCTATATCACCAGGGAGGTTCTGCCAACCCAATTCAAGACCTACGCGGTCGATTTCAATCCACATCACAGAGTAAATTGCCGGATCGTAATTTACGATTTCTGCCGGGTGAACGAATTCAGCGTTGGGCTGCTGTGCAAACCAAGTTGCGGCAGCGCGTTCGTCGTCATCGTTAAGGTCGCCATAAGTAGCTGCATTTGCGGGAAGCAGATAGAGCATCTTCGGTTCCATATATGGTATAGTCTTTTCCACTGACTCAGCAGGAGAATAATAGTATGTGTCATACACTACTTCCACACTATAAGTGAGTGGAGTCTCCATAGGCTGAGCCTTGAGCACGTATGAAGTAGCGTCTGCAGGGAGGATGATTGCCTTGTCCGTATCACCGTTAGTAACGATTCTGATACCTGTGCGGTGAGCCTGCGAAGGAAGATTCCAGCTAAGCGATACGGCACGGCCATTGACAGAGCTCTGCAGTCCGCTTACTCCTGCGAATGACTCTTCAGGTAGATTGATGATTACTGACTTTCCGATGGAAAGGTGATTGTCGCCATATCTAACCTTAACAGTGTAGACCACTTCCTCTCCAAGAGGAGTGCCAAGGGCGGTATAGCTGTAGTTGCGGTCGGAGTTCAGGTCGAAAGCCTGGATTTCAGTAGCGTTGCGATAGAGCGTGCAGCCTGTCACATCTTTATCGGCGGGAAGGGCCCATGTGATGTTGATATCGTGGTTGGCTGCGCCTCCTACTGTGTAATTGATAGAACTTACTGCTGCAAGTTCGGGAACCTCGGTATATCCGTTGGGTGTGTATTCCGAGCACCCTGTGAGCAGCAGGACAAGGCCTGCTGCAAGGGCATATGATGAATTTAAAAGTTTCATTTCGTAACAGTTGTTTTATTTATTTGTAAAGGTCGCCTGCATTGTCCACCTGCTCGAGAGGAATCGGGCAGAAGATGTCGTCTTCGTTGAGGTGAGCGTTGTCGAGGTAGTGGAAGAGAGATTTCTCCTTAGCGTAGTAAGCGTTGACAGTGTTGACGGCTTCACCCCAGCGGATGAGGTCGAACCAGCGGAGGCCTTCCATTGCAAGTTCAAGGCGGCGTTCCATGCGCACAGCCTTACGTGCATATTCCTGAGTCCAGCCCGGAGCACCGTATTCGCGAACGAGATAAGTTGCCACCACCGGGTTGACATCAATCGGAGTATAATTAGCATCGACTGAACGTGCTGCTTTTGCACGAACTTGATTGATAAGGGCTCTTGCACCGTCGAGATCCTTGTTCTGCTCGATGAGAGCCTCAGCCTTCATCAGAAGCACATCGGCGTAGCGGACGATGATATAGTTGAGTGAGCTTGCCCCCCAAGGCACGATACCAACCTTAACATAAGGGGAGTCTGGCGATGGATATGGCTTCTTGCCTGAATACTGGCTATAGTTGTTGAGGTTGCGACACCAGTGCTCGTTGTACTGATATCCTCTCCATGGCATGCCGATACGTCCGAAAGTGAAGTCTACGCGAGGGTCAACATTGCCGGCATAGTCAGCGTGGTCAAGATTCTCAGAGGGAGCTTTATCGCTGTCGAGATAGGGGAGCCCGCTCTCATCGGTGCGGAAAGCGTTGACGAGATCTTGAGAACCAGTGTAGAAGTCGTCGCCGTTGCCATATACGTCGCCTTCAGACACTGTACAGTTAAGACAGTTGTTGAAGTTGTATTGGTCGGGGGAGTTGGCAGAAGAAAACTGCACAGCCATCACAGACTCATACTGATTGTTCATTTCAGGCTTCGACATGTCGAGGAAGTTTGGATAGAGAGAATATTGTCCGCTCTTGATGACATAGTCGGCATATTGCTCTGCAGTAGCGTAGTCATGGTTGAAAAGAGCTACGCGAGCGAGAACGGCGGCCGCCACGTATTTGTTGAAACGGCCGGGATCGGTCTGAGTTTCCACATTGTTGGCGTAAGCCTCTTTCAAGTCGTCGGTAATGAATCCGGCTATCTCCTCACGAGAGTATTCACTTGCGCTGACGCTTGAAGGGTCGGTCACATTCTCATCGAAGTATGGGAATTTCTTGAAGATGCGGAGCTGGTCGAAATAATAGTAGGCGCGGAGAGTCTTCATTTCTGCTATATAAGCCTTGCGGTTTTCCTCAGAGAGGTTGCCGGCAGCTTTGAGGGCGCGGATGGCAGTGTTGCAACGGGCGATAGAGAAGTAGTTGTTGCGCCACTTGAAGTTGAGGATTGGGTTGTCGCTCTGTACGTTGCCGATAGAGAACTCGTGCATGTAGACTTCGTAGCCGAGTTCCCCGCCACCTTTCTGAGCATCATCAGAGCGTATGTCGAATACCCAGTTGTTGATGGGTCCTGCAAAAGATTCGTTGTTACCGAAATAGTGGCAAAGGAGAGTAGCGTATGCTGAGGTCATGAGGTCGATTGCCTCTCCGTCGCCGATCTGCTCATCGGTGAATACACCCTGGGGTTTTGTGTCGAGCAGATCATCGCAAGATGTAGCAGACATGCCGAGTGCGAGCAAGGCTGAAGCGATAAACGCCTGTTTCGCTATGTATCTTATGGTTTTCATTTTTTCTTTCATTGAATGGTTAGAACTGGAGATTCAAGCCGAATGTGAATGTGCGGGGACGTGGGTATGCACCATTGTCGACGTGTTGACCATAGTCGCCGGGGAGGATCTCTGGGTCAAGACCTTTGTATTTAGTCATTGTGAACACGTTTTCAACCTGACCGAAGATGCTGAGGTTGTCGCAAGCAAATTTCTCTGTGATGTGGCGTGGAAGCTGATAAGAGAGCTTGAGATATTTCATCTTCATGTATGAGCCATCTTGAACGTAGTAGGTAGAGAAGCGAGCCTCATTGTTGGCGTCAGTCAAAGAGAGAGCCGGGATGTCGGAATTTTTGTTTTCAGGAGTCCATGCATTCAGGATGTCGGCAGCGTGGTTGGTGTTGGTGTTTGCGCGACCAAATGAATAAAGCTGTCCCTTCATGGTGTTAGCTATGTCAAAACCGAAGTCTCCGGAGAAAAACATGTCGAGAGTGAAAGCCTTATACTTGAATGCGAGGTTGATACCCATCGAGAGATCCGGGTTCGGGTCGCCGATGAAGCAACGGTCAGCGTCAGTGATGTAGCCGTCGCCATTAAGGTCGCGATACATAAGGCGGCCGGGAGCGGCACCTTGCTGAATAGCATGATTGGCAACTTCTTCTGTAGACTGGAAGATACCGTCGCAAACGTAGCCGTAGTAGATACCCATAGGCTGGCCGGGCACGAGACGGTAATCGCCACCGATGAATTCCTGACGGTTGTTGAGCTTGAGGAGCTTGTTCTTATACTGGGAGATGTTGATAGATCCGTTCCAAGAGAAGTCGCCGTAAGAAGGAGAGTTGTAGCCTACTGTCACTTCCCAACCGTTGTTGCGCATAGAGCCTGTGTTGAGCCAAGTTGCTGCGTTCTCACCTGCTACGCTGAGTGCTGGCGGGATGGTAAGCATGTCGGTAGTCTTCTTGATGTAGTAGTCGGCAGTCACGTTGATTGCTCCGTGGAGGAACTGGAGGTCGATACCGATATTGTTCTGGGTTGTTGTCTCCCATTTCAGGTCGGGGTTGCCTGTAGAGTCAAGAGTGATACCTGAAGTGGTAGTGGAGTTAGTGCCTGAGAGGTCGTAGGCACCGTTGCCAGTGTTGAAGATATAAGTGGAGTATGCCGGATAGAGAGCCGGGATGTTGGCGTTACCGTTCTGACCCCAAGAGTAGCGGATCTTCATGTCGGTGAGGATATCGTTTTCAGGGAAGAAAGCTTCCTGAGTCGGACGCCATGCGATAGAAGCAGCGGGGAATACGCCAGAGCGGTGACCCTTAGCAAAGCGTGAGTTTTCGTCGCGGCGGATTGTGAACGAAAGAAGGTAACGGTCCATGAAGTTGTAGTCGATCTTTCCGAAGAGTGAGAAGACTGACCACTGAGTCTTGCCGCCGCCATTGTTGCGGACGCCTGTGCCGGCACCGATCTGCATGTAGTCGGTGTCTTCGAAAGCATAACCTTCACGATAAGCTGAGAGGTCGCGGAAAGTATAGCCGATAGCTTCAGTGCCGATGAGAACCATCAGGTTGTGCTTGTCGTTGAAGCTCTTGACATAGTTGGCAGTGTTACTCCAAGTCCAAGTGTCGCCCTGGCCGTAGTCTTCGCTTACGGAGTTGACGTCGTTAGGATTGATGCGACGTCCGAGGTTCTGGTTGAGATACTGGGAGTGCTCGATACCGATGTTGGTCTTGAGAGTGAGGCCTTCTACAGGATAAACCTCGAGGAAAGCATTGCCGAGGATTCTCCAAGAGTTGGAAGAGTTGTCGGCAGCATTGGAAATCTGCTGCATCGGGTTGGCGAGGTCAGACTTGATGAGAGTCATTGGGTTTGCCCATTCGCCGTTGATTCCCTTGACAGGAAGAGCCGGCATCTGAGAGAGTGCAGTGAAGGGGATACCACGGTCGCCTGCTACGTCCATACCACGGTTGCTCCAGTGAGCTACCAAGAGGTTTTCGCCAACAGCGACGTATTTGTTGAAGTTATAGCGAGAGTTCACACGAGCCGACATTCTCTGATAGTATGTGTCGATGATATTACCGTTCTGGTTGATGTAGTTGGCAGAGAATAGAACTGAGCCTTTTTCAGTGTTGTTGGATACGGAAGCTGTGAGGTTGTTGGTCAATGCAGTGTGATATACCTGATCTTGCCAGTCAGTGCTTGTAGTCGGGAAGTTGGGATTTCCGTCAGCATATTTCTGCAATACAGGTGTTGCGCCATCACCATAGAGAATGTGAGAAGGCTTGATTCCAGAGTTTTTAGAAGCCATCCAATATGCCTGTCCCCACTGGTCAGCGTTCATCACATCGTAGCGTTTTGCAATGGTCTGCGCGGAGATGGCGTAGTTGACATTTATGGTGAGTTTGTCACCCTTGCCATGCTTAGTAGTGATGATGACAACACCGTTGGCTGCGCGTGAACCGTAGATAGAAGCGGAAGCAGCATCCTTAAGCACTTGCATTGTCTCGATGTCGCTTGGGTTGATGCAGTTGATGTTGTCGGTGGGGACTCCGTCTATAATATAGAGAGGGTCATTGCTTGAGTTGGCGGTCGACATACCACGCACACGGATTGATCCTGTGCCACCCGGGGCTGCGTCTGGAACAACATTGACACCAGGCATCTTGCCAGCCATTGAGTTCATGATGTTGCCGGAGTTTTCGCTCAGAGGCTCTTTCATGTTCATTACAGAAACTGCACCAGTGAGGTCGGCTTTACGTACCGTCTGGTAACCTACCACTACGACTTCATCGAGAAGAGCGGCATCTTCCTGAAGGTGGATTGTTAGTTCGGGGGCTGCCTTGACTTCAATTGACTTGTAGCCGACATAAGAGATGGTAAGGTCAGAGCCCTGGGGCACGTTTAGCTGGAAGTTGCCGTCGAAGTCGGTGGCGGTTCCGGCTTTAGTCTGAACGCAGAGCACGGTAGCTCCAATTAGTGGCTCTCCATCTGTAGCGGAGATCACTGTTCCGTTCACGGTGATGTCCTGAGCATAGGCGAAAGCCGTCGTCAGGAGCATCAACAGTGAGATGAGAAATGATTTTTTCATAAATATGGGTTTAGTAAAAGTTTCTGGTGCAAAGTTAGCGTAAAACCTTATTACCCATATATTAGGAATCTTGCATCATCTATAAAAAATCGTGACTTGCACGAAATTTTATAGCATTCGCAACAAAATTGTTATTGGATGCGGATTTTTTACAAATTAATGCGTAAATTTTTTTGATAGAACATAAAGCGCCTCTCCGAGGCTACAGTTCTAACACTAATTAACCCCAGACTGAAGTCTGGGGTTAACGCACAATTATCAGATCTCCGATCTGAATTCTAATTCAGTTTTTGGCGGGTTTCGGATGGGGTCTCGCCATAAGCTTCTCGGTAGCATTTGGTGAAGTAGGCTGGAGTGGAGAAGCCGACTTCATAACCGATTTCGGATATGCTCTTTTCTGATCCCGTCACCATAGCCCGAGCTTTCTTCAAGCGCAGGTTGCGCATGAGCTCAACGGGAGAATAGTTGGTGATGGCTTTGATCTTTCTATAGAACTGAGTGCGTTCGAGACCCATTTTAGAGGCGAGGCTATCTACTGTCATTTCCGGATTTCCCATATCCTCATAGAATAATTTGAGGAAACGGGAGTAGAATTCGTTTTCCACATCTTTTGGAGCTGTGGCTTTTGCTTCTGACTCTTTATCTTGGTCAACAGTTTTCTTATTGGAATCTTCGGTGACTTTGGAAACGGGATTTTGCCAAAGGTCTTTTATTATCTGGCGATTTTTAATAAGGCTGGCACTTCTCGATTTAAGTACGGATGCAGAGAATGGTTTAGACAGGTAGCCATCGGCGCCGTTGTCGTAGCCCTGAACACGCTGCTCATCCATAGAGCAGGCTGTAAGCATTAGCACCGGTATGTGGGATGTGACCGGTTCTTCCTTTAGTCGTCGACAGCATTCCAGTCCGTCCATAACGGGCATCATCACGTCGCAAATCACGAGGTCGGGCACATATTTAGCAGCCTTCTTGACTCCTTCACTGCCATTTGCAGCGGTGATAATATTGTAATCAGGATTAAGGAGTTCTCCTACCATCTCACGTATATCACGGTTGTCGTCGATCACCAAAACCAGAGGTTTGTCGGTTTCAAACTCAGAGTTGCCCTCGATGTTCTCAAGTTCAGCTTCCACTGCTGAAGCCTCGATCTGCTTTCCGACAGCCTGAGAAGTGTCGGCAATATGCACAACAGGAAGAGTGACGATAAAAACAGATCCCTTGTTGAGCTCACTTTCCACAGTAATTGAACCGCCATGGAGCTCGACGAAAGCTTTTGCCAGAGACAGACCAATGCCAGAACCTTTCGGGTGTATACGGTCTACTTGATAGAAGCGGTCGAAGATATTGCCGAGATCCCTTTCGCTGATGCCCTCGCCGGTATCGGATACTTTGAGAGATAGTTTTCCGTCAGTGATGGCATATGAGATTGTGATGGCTCCGTTGTCGCGTGTGTATTTGAAAGCGTTAGATACAAGATTGAAGAAAACACGTTCCATTTTCTCTACGTCAATGGCGAGATTGATGGGAGTGTTGCCTTCCGGGGCTTCAAGCCGCAGTTTAATGTCGCGTTTGCGGGCTAATTGCACGAATGATTCTGTCCAGTCGTTGACAGTCTGGCGGAAATCAATTTCTGTAAGGTGGAGGTTGAGTTTCCCGTTTTCATATTTGCGGAAGTCAAGGATTTGATTGATAAGACGCTGAAGAATTCTGACGTTTTTATCAGCAATCTTCATCAGTGTATGCTGAGACGAAGTAAGGTTGGATGCTCCGGCAAGCTGCGCCACGGGTTCAGCGATTAGGGTAAGGGGAGTGCGGAGGTCGTGGGACACGTTGGTGAAGAACATCAGTTTCGACTGAGTGGCATCTTCCAATTTCTGATTAAGATCCTGGAGCTGGTCGCGTTGCTCTTCGAGTTCTCTATTTTGCGTCATGAGCACTTCGCGGTGGCGCTTATGCTGCCAGTAGACGCGGAGCACGAGAAATACCACTCCGAAGAGTAGAATTATTATAGCGAGGCATGCATAGAAGAGTGATTTCTGGGTGGCATATTGCGCCCAATAGTCATCAATCCGATTTTTGAGAATCACAATCTTGTCGGTTTCGTCTTCCAATGTAGAGTTTTGCCGGAGTAGGATATCGGCGTTGCTGATGTCTACGGCAGACGAAGCCGGCATGATTGTTTCCCTTTCGTAAGGCTCCCCTTTCAAGATTGCGAGAGCAGTTCTTATGACTCGGTGCCCTTCGGTAGGATATAGAAATGTTGCATCGATTATGCTGTCAGCCACTGCCTGAATGCCTATTTCCGGGGCAGCATCGATTCCAATAATCTTGATGTTGTCGCGACCAAGGTCCTTAGCTGCTTTTGATGCACCGATAGCCATTCGGTCGTTGTGTGCAAAGATCATATCGATGTCGGGGTAGAGTCGTAGAAGGGAGTCGGTGGCAGGGATTGCGTCTTCCTCTTTCCAATTGGCGGGCACACCGGCTACGATATTCCCACCAGCTGCAATAAATTCGGATGAGAATCCTTTATGTCGTCCTTTGGCAGGGGATGCTCCGGGCAATCCTGTGATCTCAATTGCTGTAGGATTGTTTCCGATTATGCTCAATGCATAGTGGGCAGCTGCTTTGCCGAGACCTTCATCGTCGGCACCTATGCGGGCAGTATAGCTGTCGCCATTGATGTTACGGTCGAAGATTATGATGGGAATTCCGGAGTCATAGATTTCTTTTATGACAGGTGTGAGTGTCTCTGCTTCATTTGGGGAGACGATGATGATGTCAAAACCATTGTCGGCGAAATATCGTATATCTTCGATTTGCTTATTGCTATTGTCGTCGGCAGATCGAATTTCCACTATTGCATCTTCATGATACATTATCTCGCGATTGATTTCATCGTTCATCTTCATGCGCCAGTCGTCTTGGCTACATTGCGACACTCCAATCTTATATACTTTCTCCTCCTGACATCCGGAGAAGGCGAGGAGGCATATTATTATGGAAATAAAGATTTTGATTCTGTTAGGCATCAGTTTCTTTGATTATGCGGTTAGTTTTGTAGATATTTGCAAAGTTAATAAATAAATTGGGAAAATATAGTCAAAATGGTCAGAATAATGCATTTTTTCTAATTTTGGATATGATGTTGATAGGCAAAATAAGCCTAATGGGATATATATGGATAATATGAATAATGGGAAAATGGAATATCTTGACTATTGTTATAAGGATCCTACTTTAGTCGTAGTTTATTGGCTATGCGGACGGCGGCTTCTATGTGCATGATCCAGTGTCTGGATAGGGGCATTTGAATTAGGCCACGAATATCTTTATTACACCAGTAATCTATCAGCCAGACGGCTTCAGGATCTTTGCTCACTACATTCAATGTGTTAAGTTGCTGTTTTTTCTCCTGTGGTATCTTATTTCGGAGATTTTCGAAAGAAAGAGATTTTAAAATTTCTTCGGTGCTTTCTTTTACTTCAGAGGCATAAGAATATAGTGCTTTCAAATCCAATTGCTTCGAAAACTCGGCTATTTGTTGCTTTACGAGTTCATTGCCTGTAGTTGTAATTGGAGAGTTAATGATTCTTTGGTAATCTTTCTTGAAAAAGATTTGGTCGTCTTTGTTTATTAGTGTGTGAGCTACAATATCTTCTATACGAAAGATGTGCCAAATGGAATAAGCAATAGTCTTATTATGATAGCCATTTCTATTCATGAATGGCATAGCATTAAAATCATCATGCGATAAGTCTGTATGAAAAGACTTGAGAGTGTCAGCCAATTGCTGTCTTAAGTCAAAAAGCAAAGTAAGTCCTTGCCTGAAGGTGTCCTCTCGCTTCAAGCAGGTTTGGATAGATTTATTTAACTCCGACCATTCCTTATTCATAAATAAGTAGCTCACAAAAATTAAACGATATATGAAAACCAAGCAGCTTGAAAGAT